>CAZIDL010000061.1:0-14666 GCA_964537825.1 uncultured Weeksellaceae bacterium | reverse complement strand
CCCTCTCTCGATGATCTGTTCCTCGACCATTTTCACGGCTTCTTGTTGATAAGCTTCATCATCTCCGCCGGGCTTCTGCGCAGCTCCAGAAAGGATCGGGAACAGTGATGCGATCATCGTAGCAAGGAGCTGCCAAGGGAACGTGGAGAGCTGATGCTTACGGACGTTCGCGATCTCTTTGGAGATAATTAAGGGCTTTTAACGAATTTACGAGCTTTTTTCCCGGAAATGGAATGTCCGATCTGGCCTCCAGGATCCTTATTTTCGCTTAAAAGCCACATTCCATGAGCGCAGAAGAAGGACCCGAGAACAAAGGTGCGATAACTTTCGCTATCGTTTATACCATTCTGGCTATGATCTTCATTTGTAGCCTGATCATCTTCGGGTGAGCGGACAAAGGAGTGTTTTGCCTTCGCCCTTTCTTCCGCGAAATGAAAGGGGAGACGCTGTGAAGGACCGTTGGTCCTGTCGGATCAAGGGGTGTATGAACTTTTGCATCCGGTAACTGTTCTTTATCATCAAAAGAGGATATCATGATCGTAAAACAATTCTTCGACGATGCTTTGGCCCATGCTTCTTACGCTGTCGTTAGCGACGGGCAAATGGCCGTTATCGATCCCGGGCGCGATCCAAAGCCCTACGAGGAGTTCGCGAACGACTACGATGCCCATATCGCAGCGGTATTCGAAACCCATCCCCACGCGGATTTCGTGAGTTGCCACCTGGAACTTTACGAGGAGCACGGGGCCAAGATCTATGTGCATCCTGACATGAAGGTCTCTTACCCCCACGAGGGGCTCGATCATAAGGAAGAGGCCAAGGTCGGTCAGGTTACGTTCCAGGCGCTTTTCACCCCCGGCCATTCTCCCGATCACAACAGTTACCTCCTAAAGGATGAAGAAGGGAACCCGCATTCCGTTTTCACTGGTGATTCTTTGTTCGTGGGAGATGTAGGACGTCCCGACCTTCGTGAGAACGCAGGGAACGTGCAAGCGGCCCGAAAGGAGTTGGCGGGGATGATGTACCGAACGGTCCACGATATCTTCAACGAACTGCCCGACAAGGTCATGGTCTATCCTGCTCATGGCAAAGGGAGTCTCTGCGGTAAGAATATGAGCTCCGAGACCTATAGCACGATCGGAAAGGAGCGCGATCGGAATTGGGCACTGAAGACGAAGGACGAGGAAACCTTCCTCAACGAGTTGCTGGAAGGCCAGCCCTATATCCCGAAATACTTCCCTTACGATGTCTCTGTGAACGCTAGTGGCGTCAAGGACCTCGAGGCGAGCATCGAAGGGGTTCCCCGTCTTCGAGGTGATCAAGAATTGGAAACGGATGTTCCGGTCATCGATGTCCGCTCCCAGGAACGCTTTAAGGAAGGGCATATCCCCGGTTCGTGGAATCTTCCGGACGGGGGCAAGTTCGAGACCTGGTTGGGGTCTCTCGTGGCTCCGGAGGAACGTTTTTACCTCGTGGCGGACGACCAGGAAACCCTTGATGCGGTGGTCCGGAAGTGCGCCAAGATCGGTTACGAAAAACTCATCAAAGGGACGATGATCCCGAATAAGGAACGATTCAGTGAATCCTCCGAGCCGATCGATATCGAACGCTTTAAAGCGGACCCTTCCCAGTTCAACGTTCTGGACATTCGGAATAGCAGCGAGGTCGCTGAGAAGAAACCCTTTGCCGATAGCATGAACATTCCGCTTCCTGAACTCCGGGAAAGGCTCGATGAAGTCCCGGGTGATAAGCCCCTCGTCGTTCATTGTGCAGGTGGCTATCGGTCGGCTATCGCTTCCAGCATGATCGCTAAAGAGCGGGATGATGTGACCGTGATGGATATGGGGCATTACATCACGGAATTCAACAAGAGCGTGGAAAATGCCTGATGCTTTAAGCTTATCTTGATGAGCGATGGATCCAAGGGCCGCTTTCTAAGCGGCCCTTTTTTCGTCCGACCCTATCGGCGTGGGATCTTCTACCTTCATTCCGGATGAATCCACTGCTCCCTTATGGATGAATGGCGCGTCCTTCATTGTGCGGATCTGCATTTGGATACTCCTTTCCAAGGGGTGAAAGCGCGCGAAGAAGCTCTTTGGGAACGGCTCAAAGAGGCTCCATTCCAAGCTCTTCGGAGGATCGTTCGACATGCGATCGAACAGGAGGTCCACGCTGTCCTTTTTGCAGGTGACACCTTCAATAGTGATAATCCCGAGCTTCGGGCTTATTTCGCCTTTAGGGACGCCCTCGAGGAATTGCGCCAAAAGGATATCCCCGTTTACATCGTAGCAGGGAACCACGACCCGCTTCCGGCCTGGAAAAAAGAATTCAGCCTTCCAGAGAACGCGTTCCTTTTTCAGGGGGAGCGACCGGAACGCCATACTTTGGACAGGGAGGGTTTCCCCGGTCTTGAGCTCGTAGGCGTTTCTTTCCCTCGATCCGTGGTCAAGGAGGATCTTGCACGGACCTTTCCGGAAGCGGACCCGGAACGCTTTTCCATCGCCCTGATGCACGGCACTTTCGGAGAGGCCGGTTCCCATCATCCTTACAACGCATTCCGAACCGAGGATGTGGCCGATAAAGGATTCGCTATTTGGGCGCTCGGGCATATCCATGAAAGGGGCATCCCCTACAAGGGACCCCCTGTGATCCATTACCCGGGAAACCCTCAGGGAAGGCATCCTAATGAAGATGGTCCGAGAGGGTGTTCCCTCCTCCGTTTTCAAAAAGGGATGGCACCCGAACTGGAGTTTCTCCCCACCCACATGGTCCGTTATCAGAACCTGGCGTTGGATCTGACCGGAACTGAAGACCTGGAGAGCCTCGAAAGTGCCTTGGAGCAACTTGTTCGTGAAGATCACGGGTATGACCAAGAGGATGGGCGCATCCTTCGGATCGGGTTGAAGGGACGGACCCCCCTTCACCAGAGCTTGCAGGATCCGGCACGGATCGAGGAGCTCCGGCAACGCTTTAGCCTCCTTCCAAGTGGAAAAGGCCCTTTCCGATGGGTCGACCGCTTGGAGGATCGCACATGGCCGGATCGTAACCCGGAGGAGTTACGGGATCGGGGGGACCTTGTCGGGGAATTATGGCGCGAGTTCGAGGCCCTGAAAGAAGATCCAGCGGCCCTCGATGAGATGCTGGAAGAGCTCCTTAAAAGCTATGGAGGGAATTACCTTCCCAAGCGTTGGAAGGAATTGAGCTCCGAAGAAAAGGAAAAGGTGCTCGACCGGGCCCGCTGGGCTTTGATGGATGAGTTCCTGAAGGAGGACCCCGAAGCATGAGGATCGAAGAACTTCATATCGATCGTTTCGGGGCTTTTCAGGAAAAGAGAATGGGCCCCTTCTCCCAAGGGGTCAATATCGTAGAAGGACCTAACGAGGCCGGAAAGTCCACCCTTTTGACCTTTATTCGTTACACCCTTTTCGGTTACCCGAGGTACAAGAACAAAGCTTTCCGAACGGAGAAGGGGGATCTGGCGGGGGGTAGGGTTACCGGGGTCCTTTCGGATGAGCAACGCTTGACCTTTGAGCGGCAAGAAGGAAGCAAAGGAGGTCCCCAAAAGCTCTATTACGCGGACGACAGTATTTCGGAGGACCCTTCCTTATGGTCGATAAGCTTGGGGAACGCTGATGATGCCCTTTTTGAGAACATTTACGCCTTCACCATCGAGGAGTTGACGGATCCCGGGCTTTTCAGTAAACAGGGCCTTTTTGAACGGATCCTGAGCGCTGGTTACGGAATGGGAGGCCTGAACCCTGAAGATATCCGGAAGCGGATCGGGGAGCGAGCCGAAGCGCACTATAAGAAACGGGGTTCTACAGCCCATTTCAATACCTTGAAAGAGCGGATCGATCAAAAGCGACAGGAGATCGCCGCAAGGGAAACGGAGCAGGAACGGTATGCCCCTTTGATGGAGGAGTTAAGGGAAGCTGAAGCTAAGAAAGCGGAACTGGAGGAAAAGGAAAGCCATGAACGAAGGGAGTTGGACCGGTTGAAAAAAGCCCTGGACCTTTATTCCGAGTTCAGACGTTTTCGTGAGGCTGAAGAGGAATTAGCGCGGATCGGGGACCCCCCTCCGATCGATCAGGAGGGTGGGGATCGGATGGAAGAGTTGGCAAGGGAACGGGAGGGTGTCGAGAAGGAGCTTCAGCGCATCCGGGATGAGGTCCGTAAGTACGACCGAAGGTTGGCGGAGCTTGAAGTAGATGAAGAGGTTCTGGGTAAGGGTGCGAAGATCCGGGAACTTTCGGAAGAGCGGGGATTGATCGCTTCCAGGCTCGAAGAGCGGGATGAGGCCTTCCGAGAAAAAGAAGCGGCTGATCGACGCTTTGATGAACGTTGTCGCGATCTGGGTTATGAAGGGGGAGCAGAGGATATACGGCAATGGGAAGGGGTCGAACAGAAAGAAGAGGAGGTCAGAAGCTTCCAGAAGAAATTCGAGGAGCTTCTGGAGCGTGAGCGAGACCTCGACCGCTCATTGATCGAAGATAGGGGAGGAGGTCCCTTTTCCGCTGGCCAGGCTCTATGGGTCCTAGCTGCCGCTTGCTTTATTGCGGCCTTTTTGCTTTTCAGTTTTCAGTTAGCTATTCCGGGACTGCTCATGCTTTTGATCGGCGGTGGGCTCTTGGGGTGGGGTTGGAGCTTGAAGCGAAGCCAGGGCCGGGAGCGGAGCGAGGTTGGGAAGCGAAGGGAGGAGCTTGCAGAGCGGCGTTCGAAGCTCGAAAAGGAATGGGAAGAGTGGCTCGGGAAGATGGGCTTTTCAGGGATCCTCGGTTGCGAAGCTGCTCTGGATCGTCTTCGGAGCATATCCGAACTTCAGCGCCTTTTGCGCGAGAAGGATGAAGCTGCACGAAAACTTGAGCAATTGCAGGAAAAACTTCGGGACATGCAGGAGCGGGTCGAAGAAGTATGGGGAGGGAAGCTCCGTGAGGACGAATTGTCCACCAAGTTGCGGGAGCTGAGCGATCGGCTGGAAGCAGCCAAAAAGGCGGATCAGGAACGAAAGGACCTTCAGGAGCGAAGGAAAGAGGTGATGGAGCAAGGGGAGCGGAAGAACAAAGAAAAGGAAGAGCTTGATGGAAAGATCCAGGCGTTGCTTGAAAAGGTCGGGGTCGAAGAGCTCGATGCCTTCCGTGAAAAGGCCCGTCTCCGCAAAGCCTATGATGAGGCCTGGGAGAAAAAGAGGTCCGCCTTGGACCATATCGAGGACAGCATGGGAAAAGGAGCATCCGATGAGTTGATCGCTTTGCTAAGGCAAAAAGAGAAAGCCGAGCTCGAAAGGGAAAAGCGGGAGCGGGAAGAAAGCCTGGGAACGCTGGCTGAGGAAAAGGAAGGATCGGTGGAACGCTTGACCTCTTTGCGGAACGAGCAGGCTGAATTGGAGAAGAAAGCGGACCCTGCGTCGCTCCGGAACGAGGAAGAGGCCTTGTGGGCTCAGATGCGGGAGAGTTACTTGGAATGGATGTCCCAGCGTCTTGCCCTTAAGGTCTTCGATCGGGTTCGGGAGCGCTATGAACGGGAACAGCAACCCGCTTTGATCCAAGAGGCCTCTCGTTACTTCGAGCGCTTCACCAAGGGCCGATATCCGCGGATCCGCATGCCGCTCGGGAGCGATGAGGACCGTCAGGTGCGTGTCTTCGATCGGGAAGAGCGTCCTCATGAGCTGAGCACTTTGAGCCGTGGAACGAGGGAGCAGTTACTCCTGGCCGTTAGGCTTGGCTTTATCGAGGAGTACGAAAAGCACCGTGAGCCGCTTCCGCTCGTCATGGATGAAGTGCTCGTCAACTTCGACCAAGAGCGAGCCAAGGCCACTGCCGAGGTCTTAAAAAGCTTCACCGAAGAGCGCCAACTGATCCTCTTCACTTGTCATCCTTGGACGAAGGAGTTGTTCGGGGAGGATGAGGTGAGCGTGATGGGGGTTTGAGCAAAGGATAAAAAAGCCCCGAAACTTTCGCAAAAGCTCCGGGGCTCGGGGGAAGGGGGACTTTAGGAAGTGAATCCGCAGGGATTATTTCCATGAACCCTGGGGTATCCGTGAATTGGATCGAAAACAAAGAAATGCTTCGCATTTCCTGCCTTTCGCTTTTCAAAAGATCGAGCGAGCTCGTCTTTTGATCCGCTCAAGGCGTCCCCTTTTGTTTTCGATCATCGAGTGAATCCGCAGGGATTCGAACCCTGGACCCTCTCCTTAAAAGGGAGATGCTCTACCAGCTGAGCTACGGATTCGCTGCAAATATAAGAGCTCCCCCGGATCCACAAAGAGGGCCTGAATGGTTTTTTATCCGATTATGGGCTTTCAGGAAAGCCCTTCCTCATTATCGTCCAATAGGTCAGGCCTTCGAAAACGCGTTCGCTCCAAGGCTTTTTGGGTCCTCCACTCCTCGATCGCCCGATGGTCACCGCTTAGAAGGATATCCGGCACTTTCTTCCCTTCGAAATCCTGGGGGCGCGTATAGACCGGTGGGGAAAGGAGGCCATCCTGGTGGGAATCGCTGAGGGCAGAGCTTGCATCGTTCAGAACGCCGGGGATCAGGCGTACGATGCCGTCCACGAGGGCGGCAGCAGGTAGTTCACCGCCCGTGAGCACGAAGTCCCCGAGCGATATTTCCCGCGTGACGAAGAGCTCCCGGATCCGCTCGTCCATTCCTTTGTAATGGCCGCAGAGGACGATCAGGTCGCCACCGAGCGAAAGATCCCGAAGGGTTTCTTGGTGGAGTCGCTCCCCGTCCGCGCTCATGAAGATCACTTCATCATAGCTCCGCTCTGCCTGAAGCTGTCGGATGCAACGGGCCACCGGTTCTATCCGCATCACCATGCCCGCTCCCCCTCCGTACATCTCGTCGTCGATCTTACGATGCTTGTCCTGACTGTATGCGTGCAGGTCGTGCACGTGGATCTCCACGATACCTCGCTCTTGAGCTCGCCCCAAGATGCTGTGATCGAGCGGTCCTTCGAGAAGCTCGGGTACGGCCGAAAGGATGTCGATGCGCTTCATAGGCCTCAAAGGTAAAGAGGCAAGTGATAGTGGGGAGTCAGTAATAAACGGCATGGAGCCCGATAGTATCAGAGGTGAGGCCCTCTTGGTCTGGTGGCCTCTTGACCTTGGTCTGTTGGTCCCTTGCCCTCTTGACATTCTTGGAATGTTGAAGCGTTCCAGGTCCTGAAATGATGCTCGGATCGCACTCCCACCATTTCCTATATTTGCCCCCATTCCCTAAGAAAAACGAAGGGTCTTATGAGTCAAGATATCCGTCACGATTGGAGTCTGGAAGAGGTGAAAGCCCTCCATGACCGTCCGCTTTTGGAATTGATGCACGATGCTGCATCTGTCCATCGACAATACCACGATCCCCGCGAAGTGCAGGTGAGTTCGCTCCTCTCCATCAAGACCGGGGGTTGCCCTGAGGATTGCAGCTATTGTCCCCAGGCCGCTCGCTACAGCACCGACATCGATACTCACCGTTTGATGGATAAAGAGACCGTCCTCGAACGGGCACAGAACGCTAAACAGAACGGAGCTTCCCGGCTCTGTATGGGGGCTGCATGGAGAAATGTCCGGGACAATCGGGATTTCGACCGCGTTCTCGAAATGGTCAAAGAGGTCAATGATATGGGCCTCGAGGTCTGTTGTACCCTTGGCATGCTAACCGAAGAGCAAGCCAAACGCCTCGAGAACGCAGGTTTGTATGCCTACAATCACAACGTGGACACCTCCCAGGAATTCTACGACAAGATCATCTCCACCCGGGATTACAGCGATCGCCTCGATACCCTTGAAAATGTCCGGAACACGAAGATGACCGTTTGTACTGGCGGGATCCTCGGAATGGGAGAATCCTATGAGGACCGCTGCGAGATGCTCCGGATGTTGGCTACCATGGAACCTCATCCGGAATCCGTTCCGATCAACGCACTCGTCCCCATCGAAGGAACGCCTCTGGAGGATCAGGAGATCGTGCCGGTGTGGGATCGGGTCCGCGTGATCGCCACTGCACGCATCCTTATGCCCCGTTCTGTCGTCAGATTATCAGCGGGGCGCGATCAGATCTCCCGGGAAGGACAAGCCCTCTGTTTCATGGCAGGGGCCAATTCCATATTCGCCGGAGAAAAACTTCTGACGGCTCCCAATCCTGATGAGAACGAGGATCAGGAACTTTTTAATATATTGGGTGTGAAACCGATGGAGCCTTATCAAGCGGGATATCGTCCAGAAGGGGAATTGGACCCCAAAGCTGCCGAGCGGCGCCGAAAAGAAGAAGAACGAAAGAAGGAGTACGAGGCCGCCAAGCAGCGAGCGGATAGCGGTACGAGCTTCGAACCCCGAAAGCGCTCCACAATGGACCGATCGTGAGAGCTTTCTTCGCCCTTTTAATAGCGGTTCTATCTTCTTCCCCGTTGCATGCGCAGTGGGCAGATGCCGAGGATTATTTTTCCAAGGACCACAAGAAGCGGCACTTTATCACGGTCGGGTACGGACAGGGGCGGACGAAATGGTATTCCCGGACCGAAGGCTATCACCTCTATGATCAGCGCGGCAAGAAGGTCCTGTCCGGCGATCATAGCCTATCCGCTGCAACGGATTATAGGAGCTATCAGATCGGTGTGACAGCACCCGTAGGAAGGGTCCGCCTGGGAATGGGGATCGAGTTCGATGAGTTCTCGATCTACCGGATCTATGTGGACGATCCATCGGTGGTAGGTCCCGTTACCATGATCGACAATTTCCGCTTCGACAAGATCCATCTCACGATGGAATATCCCACGCTTTGGATCCGGGATGAAAGGATCCACCTCGACCTCTTCCTTAAAGCCGGCTACTACGCCTTTTCTAAGATAAACTCTTTGAGCCTTTTCGGTCAGGGGTCCGGGAAGACCTTTTTTGCAAGCTTGGGGCCCATCCTTGCTATCCAGGCCTATAAAAACGCTCATCTATACCTGCGTCCGAGATTGGGCTACCGTCATTTCGATAATTCCGACCAGGAAGCCCGGGGAGCGATCTATCACGAGCTCTTCTCATATGGGGCGATGGTCGGCCTTCGCTATCGATTGCTTTGAAAAAAGAGGCTGAAGCACGCACGTCGGACTGGCTACGGGAACGAACCGAGCGGAAAAAGGAAGCGGGGCTCCATCGCGAACTTCCCACCCCCTTGTCCTCCGGCTTTACCGACCTTCGCTCCAACGATCACCTGGGTCTTTCCAGGGATCCTGAGCTCCGAGCGCGTATCGTGAAGGGGCTTACTCAGGAAAGCCCCTTTGGAAGCACCGGCTCCCGCCTTATAAGCGGTAATTCACGTGTGGTGATGGAGCTCGAACGGGAAATGGCGGATCATTATGCAGCTGAAGGAGGTCTTCTTTTTCCCAGTGGCTATCAGGCCAATGTGGGGATTATCACAGCACTCGGGGCCTATCGTGATGTTACATTGCTTTACGATGAACGGGTCCATGCTAGCATGCGTGATGGGATCCGCATGGCCGTGGCCCGCAGTTTCTCCTTCGCCCACAATGACCTCGAAGATCTCGAGAAAAAAGTGACCAAAGCCGAGGGTCCTGCCTTCATCCTTAGTGAAGCCCTCTTCTCCATGGACGGGGATGGCCCGCCCCTTCGATCCATGCTCGAACTTGCGGAACGATACGATGCCGCCCTCATCCTCGATGAAGCCCATAGCAATGGCGTGTACGGTGAAGGGGGAGCGGGATCAGCAGTGCAGGAAAGGGTTGAGGATCGTGTCTTTGCACGCATTTTTCCCTTTGGAAAGGCTTTTGCTCAGCAAGGGAGTTTCGTGGCCGGTTCTGAAGCGCTAAGGGAGTTCCTGATCGATCACGCTCGCTCTTTCATCTACAGTACGGCTCCTTCCTTTCCAGTTATCGGAGCGCTACGCGAGACCTTGCGCTATGTTCCGCATTGCGATGAGCAACGGAAGGCGCTCTTTGAAAAAGCAGCTTTTTTCCGGGCAGAGGCTGAAAAGGCCGGCTTGCCGCTTCTTCCCGAAGCGTACGGTCCCATCCAGGGTGTGATCCTGGAAGGGAACGAAGAGGTGCAGCGGCTTGAGGCCGAACTTTGGAATGAGGGGTATGCCGTGAAAGGGATCCGAAAACCGACGGTCCCGGAAGGAGAGGAACGGATCCGCTTCATGATCCATGCCGACACCCCGGAAGGAACGATCGCTGATGCCATTCGAACGATCGCTTCACACTTATGAAACGCCTTTTCGTATCGGGCATCGGGACGGATGTTGGAAAGACGGTGGTTGCAGCTATCCTGGCAAGGGCTTGGGGAATGAGCTATTGGAAACCCGTTCAGGCCGGGGAATTGGAGTACACGGATAGCGATAAGGTTCGGGATTGGACCGAAGGGAGCGTTCCGGTCCTCGAAGAACGATACCGATTGAGCCTCCCAATGTCGCCCCATGCTGCCGCTAAAAAGGATGGGGTCCGGATCGGCCTGAGATCGCTTGCTGCTCCGAAGCATGAGGGACCGCTCCTTATCGAAGGGGCGGGTGGTCTCTTGGTCCCACTCAATGAAGAAGGGGATACGATGGCCGATCTGGCCAGGGAGCTCGAGGCCGAAATTCTCCTCGTTTCCTGCAATTTTCTCGGAAGCATCAATCAAACCCTCCTCTCTTGTGAGTTGCTAAGGGTTCGGGAGCTTCCTGTTCGTGGGGTCCTGTTCAGCGGAGCGGAGAACAGGGAAAGCGAAGCTATCATTTCCAAGCTAAGCCCATTCCCGATCCTTGGAAGGGTCGAAAAGAATGAACCGGGTCCCGCAATGGTCTCCCGCTTTGCTCATGCTTTCTCGGGGCTTTCGCCTTTCCGGCAAGGCGAATGAAGTGTAATTTCGCTTCCTTGCAAAAGCGGCATCACCATGCAGAACGGATCGGGTGGAAAACGGCTCATCGATCGCGATCGGCGCAGCGTTTGGCATCCATTTACTCATCTCAAGGACATGCCGGACCCGATCCCGGCCGTTCGTGGAGCGGGAGCCTACTTGTACGATGAGGATGGAAAGGCTTATCTGGATGCCATCTCTTCCTGGTGGGTGAACCTTCATGGCCATTCTCATCCGCACATCGTTAAGCGCCTGAAGGAGCAGGCCGAGGAGTTGGAGCACGTCATCTTTGCGGGTTTCACGCATCCCCCTGCCGTCGAGCTCGCTGAGCACCTTCTATCAAAGGTGCCCGGTGAGCCAGGGAAGGTCTTCTTCTCGGACAACGGTTCCACCGCAACGGAGGTAGCGGTGAAGATGGCCCTTCAATATTGGCACAACCAAGGGATGGAACGAAAACGGATCCTGGCTTTTGATACCGGTTATCACGGGGACACCTTCGGGGCGATGTCGGTGAGCGGGCGGAGTGCGTTCAATGCTCCTTTCGACCCCTTTCTCTTCGAAGTCAGTTATATATCCACTCCGGTCCCCGGCAATGAGGAAAGGAGTCTTGAAGAATTGCAGGAGGCGCTGAAGCAAGACGACGTGGCCGGTTTCATCTTCGAGCCGATGATCCAGGGGGCAGCGGGAATGATCATGTACCGTGCGGAGATCCTGGACCGGATGATGGAATGTTGCGATTCCTATGGTGTATTACGGATCGCCGATGAGGTCTTCACGGGGTTCGGGAGGACCGGTCGGATGTTCGCCTGCCAGCACATGGAACATGCGCCCGATATCATGGCCTTATCGAAAGGCTTGACGGGGGGAACGATGGCGTTAGCAGCGACCATTTGCACCGACAGGGTTCAACAGGCTTTCATTTCAGAGGACCGCTTCCGGACCTTCTTCCATGGTCACTCGTTCACAGGCAATCCGATCGCTTGTGCAGCAGGCTGTGCCAATATGGAACTGCTGGAAGAAGGTGGGACCTGGGAGGATCTGCGCAGGATCGAGGGACAGCACGCCGCCTTTGTGGAAAGATGCGAGCCCCGTTCGGATATCCGGAACCTTCGCCAGCTCGGTACGATCCTGGCCATGGAGATCCCGAGCGGAGAAGCGCGTTCTTACTTCAACCCCATGCGGGACCTGATCCATCGGCATTTTCTGGAAAGGGGTGTCCTCTTGAGGCCATTGGGCAACGAGATCTACATCGTCCCTCCCTATTGCACTGGAGAAGAGGATCTGGAAATGGTCTACCGGGAGATCGAGGCTTTTGCGGAGTACTATGCGAAGCCTTGATCCCCTATTGGGTCACCTTGTTGTAGTGCTTCATGAACTCCTCATCGTCCTTGAAGATCCCGTTGGTCCGCTTCACGATGGTACGTGCTGAGTCGCGCATTCCTTCCTTGAGGAGATAGCGGGAGTACTCCTTCGTAAAGAACTTGAAGAGTTTTTGTTGATCCTTTTCCAGCTCTTCGAGCGAGTCTAATTCATTGTAAAGCTCGTGTCCTTTGTTAAAGGGCCGTTTCGCTTGTCGTTCGATCCCTTGTTTGATCCAGGTCAGCCCTTCCATATAATAGGGGCTCGGATCGCCGGGACTGAATCCTTGCATCTTTTCGTAAAAGTAACGGGCTTTTCGATACTGACGCTTTTGAGTGGCGCCACGCTCGTA
The DNA here is from genome assembly GCA_964537825.1 of uncultured Weeksellaceae bacterium. Lineage (GTDB taxonomy): Bacteria > Bacteroidota > Bacteroidia > Flavobacteriales_D > CAYVSK01 > CAZIDL01. Next base: position 2,127 of record CAZIDL010000061.1, on the reverse strand, counting down.
GTGCATCTTGGCGATCTCCATGCACTCGCGTCTTAACTGAGCAAGAAAGCGGGAATGGTCATCGATGAACTTCTTTTTTGAATCACGGTCCACAAAACGTGAAGCATAACGAAGGGAGTTCTTGAAGGCCCTGCTGTACTTTTCGCTGTACTTGTCGATCTTGGAGATCTCGTAATAAGCTTTGGCCAGGTAGATGTAGGGAAGGGGTTGGTTCCTGGCCTTATCGACGATGGGTTTACTGAACATACCTCCTTTCTCAACTTTCTTGATGATCTCCTCGTATTTTCCGTCCATGTAAAGGTTGAGCAGTTCCGGATATTCCTTGTATTCGATCTCCCGTTGAGCGTAGGTCTCATTTATGAGGAAGGGAAGGCAGAGGATCAAGAAGAGGAGAGAAGTCCGTACCATTTTCTGTTTACTTTGCAGGGCTTTTTTAGCAAGGATGATGCCGCAGCTGCATCGATCTCTTCGGGACCCCTCGCAAAATTAAAGGGATCCCGCTCCTGAACAAGATCGTAATGGAAAAGATCAGCGATCGCGTCCGCATCGAGGAGGAGAAAGGCAGTACCCTTATCTGCATTTCGGCTTATCACGAACGAGGAAAGCAACGGATCCTTGTGCTCTGGATCCTTCTCTGGAGTTTATGTGGGGTCTATGTGGCGTCAAGGCTCTTTATGGACCTTCCCGGAAAAGAGCGGATCGCCTATTTCATTTTCATCGCCTTCTGGGCTTATTTCGAATATATGACCGTTCATACGGCCATTTGGCGGGCTTATGGAGAAGAACGGATATGGGTCTCAAACGGTGAACTGCTCTATGAGCAGGCGATCGGAAAGCATGGTCGGCCGTACCGGATCCCGATCGGGAACATTCGCAAGGTCCAGCTGGTGGAACCTGATGAACGTTCCTTTTCACAGCATTTTGAGAGTTCCTATTACGTGAAAGGACGTATGGCCGTCGCGATCGAGCATGGAGATAAAATCACCCGTTCAGGGGAGAAATTGTCACCCCAGGAAGCTCGAGATTTGGTCAAAAGATTGAAGCAGGAGTTAGCCGAGGATGAGAGGTGAGGTTGCCTCGGATCACCGCCAAGAGATGATGAACTTCAGGGAGGATGCTGGAAATAAAGGTTGGGCTATCCTCGATCGTTCTACTGGTCGGATCAACGAGATCGATGCTGTCTTACACGACATGCTCGGAAATGAGCATGAGGAATTGGTCGGAAAAAGCACGGAAGGCCTTTTGGCTTCTTTTCGGCCCGCTATCGATCCGCTCGATCTGCCTTTTGGGGAAAGCTACCTGTTGGAGCGCAGAAAGGATGGGGCCCGTTTCATCGGAATGCTCGAGGAAGGTGAAGAGGGGGCGCGCTTTTCCCTCTATTCATTTGGGGCTTCCGGCAAATCTTTTTCCGGTTCAGAGCTGGCTTTCTTCTACCGATACAGTCAGGACATCTTCATCGTCGCTGACCCCCATCGGTCTCGTATCCAAAGGGTTAATCCTGCTTTCGAAGACCTTTTAGGGTATGCCGAGGAGGAGGCGCAGAACTTCGATCTATACGGATTCGTCCATCCAGAGGATAGGGGGGAGTTGGCACAGCATATCTATCGGTTGGCAGAAGGGTATCCGGTGGAAGGGGCTCGCATTCGAGGGGTCACAAAGGAAGGGAGGAGTTTATGGGTGGAATGGAACGCTTTCTTCGATCCAGATGAAGGCGTGCTTTATGCCATCGGAAGGAAGGTCGATGAGGAGGTTCGGACCGAACAGAAGCTTCAGGAAAAAGGGGATTGGTATTACGGGCTTTTTCAGAATTCCCCCGTTGCCGATCTACTCCATGATGGAGACTTTTTAGTCGATCTGAATAAGGAGGCTATGAGGCTTCTGGAGGTTGATAATAAGGAGCAGCTCATCGGGGAACGGATAGAAGATCATTATCAGCTCCTTCACAGCAAGGAATTGGATAAAAAGATCAGGGAAGTGATCCAAGATGGAAGCTCTTTTTACGCTTTTGAGACCAGTATTAGGTCCAGCAATGGAAAAATGATCGACCTGGAGGTCGATGGAGCTCCATTGGCATGTGACGGGGTGGATTGTGCTTATTTGGTGATGCGAGACGTGAGTGAAAAAAAG
>CAZIDL010000060.1:0-14726 GCA_964537825.1 uncultured Weeksellaceae bacterium | reverse complement strand
ATGTGGTGGACAATAGCGACCCGCAGAACCCGAAGCGGATCGCTTTCATTTCCATTCCCGGGAACATCGATCTCTCCATGCAGGGGGACCTCCTTTATGCGGACAGCTACATGGACCTGATCGTCCTGGACCTGTCCCACCCTTCGAATCCGCAGACCGTCACTCGCTTGAAGGATGTTTTCCCCTACGATCCCTATCAATACACGCCCTACGAAGGCCGCTACATAAAGAACGTGGACCGCTCCAAAGGGGTCGTGGTCGGCTGGCAATTGAAGAGCGTCGAAGCGGAACGGCCTTGCAGGGAGAACCGAAGGGTAGATGATCCTTTCTTTTACACCCAGGAGACTGCTTCGAACGGAAGCGGTTCCTCGAACGTCTCCTACAGCAGTTCCTCCGGGAGCTCGGTCAAGAGCACGATATCGAAGAGCGGATCGATGTCGCGTTTCGCCACCACCCAAAGTGGACATCTCTATACCGTGAAAGGAGAAGAGCTTGGCGTTTTCGACATCAGTGACCCCCGGAACCCTACCCACGTTACAGACCGAACGATCGACCCCGAGATCGAGACGATCTTCGCTTACGAAAAGAACCTCTTCATCGGGGCCAATGACGGGATGCACATCTACGACATCAGCTCGCCCTCCGCTCCTTCCTTCATCTCAAAGTATGAGCATGTGCGCCAGTGCGATCCCGTAGTGGTCCAGAAAGACCGGGCTTACCTGACGATCCGTTCGAACGGCCCTTGCGGCGGTTGGCAGAACGAGCTCCAGGTGATCGACGTGAGCGACCCATCGAGTCCGTATGAAGAAGGGTCCTACGAGATGGAAGCCCCCCACGGGCTAGATATCAGGGACACCTCCCTCTACGTCTGCAACGGGGATGCAGGGCTGCAGACCTTCGATGCTTCGGAAACGCCGGATCTGACCGAGCGGTCCGAGATCACGGCCATGCACGGCTACGATGTGGTCGCATTGCCGAAAAAGGTGGTCGTTACCGGCAAGGACGGCATATTCCAGTACGATCGGACGCAAGGGCTGGATCAGCTCCAGAAGCTGAGTTCGATGGAGGTTTATCGGTATTGAGCATTATACGGCCGGTATGAAAATACAAGCGGTCGCAGCTCTGGAAGCTTCCTCTTTATACTCCATCATACGCACTCCGAAGTGGAAGAAATAGAGGGGAGCGAACGCTTTCAAAGGTGGAGCCAGCAGCGCAGAGAAAGCTGTATCCAACAAGTTGGGCATGGCATTTCCGTCCCTTCCCAAGAACAGCGTTAAAGGCCTTTTCCTTACCTTTCAGTAAGATCCCGAGGATCGAGCATATTTGTTCTTAACATCGAGCGGGCAGCGAATAGGTCCTTGCCTTTCTTGCCAGCAAGAAAAAGTCAGTCCCCTCAACCATAAAACACCCTTCTATGTCCATCAAGCGCTATCCGATCGCCCTCATCCCCCTTCTTCTGCTCTTAACCCCTTCCCTGTTCGGTCAAGCGGACAACGCCCCTACTGTATCCGTCATACCGAGCGACCGTTGGTGCATCGAGAATGGATATTTCAAGGAGAAAGAAGGAAAAAGGGGAAAGACCATCAAAGCTCCCGAACCCCAAAAAGCCATAAAGAACAACGGAGACCTGAAGAAGCTGACCAGGGAGATCCGAAAAGGTCTTAAAAAAGAAGGGTTCAAGCCACTTTCTGCGAAAAGGAGAAAAAAAGGGAAAGCGCCGGATTTCATGGTAAAAGTGGGATGGAGGGTGGAAGGTGAGCGATTCAGCCTTATGATGGACGCTGATCACGGGGGGAGCAGAGCTGCCTCCGCTAATGAAGGGGGGCAGATCAAAAAGGACCAGCAAGAGGTTGCTGCATTGAAAAAAGCTGTTTCCGAAAACCTGGGGGAACTTTCCGAGCAGATGCAGCGTTATTTGGAGCAGATCAAAGAGAACGGGAAGCCGACGGCCATCGAGGTGAGATTCTCCCCGAGCGCTGGGCTGAAACCATCCTCAAAATGCAGTGATGGAGAAGACCGGTCGATCCAACAAGCGTTCAAGACAGGGATCAAAAAGCAGGCAATGAGCGATGATCTCCGCACCGGAATGGCGACCACGAACCGAATGAGCTTCCAGGGGGTCCGATATCCCCACGATCAGGAGAAAAAGGCCTTTGGCCGATCGGTCTTCCGAACAGCTAAGTCCGAATGCAGCGTCCTGAGCGATAAAGAGGCAAAGGTTGATGAAAGCGAGCAGGGAAAAGTTGCGATCAGGATCCAATAAGGCCCTAAGACTTGCCGATATTGGTGGATGGGACATTCAAAGCGGACCGACGCCATCAAGCATTACCTTTTAGCTTTCGCGGGGCGATAAAGCCAACATGCTCGTATTCATCCACATTGAAAAGACCGCGGGAACGACCCTGAAATTCCTGCTCCGGAACAATTTCGGGACAAAGCATTGCGATAGCAACAAGACGAAAAGGCCGCTCTTCACCCAAGAGGATCTGGAACATGCGAAGAAGGTCTTCGGACGCATAGACAGCCTTGCCGGCCACAACCTTGTCGCCCCCACCGAGCACCTGAAGGAAGAAGATGCTCGCTTCCTGACCTTTCTGCGGGAACCGCTCGCCAGATCGGCCTCCCATTATCAGGACCATTGCTATCGAGGAACAGAACCTATCGCTTTCGAGGATTGGATGGCGGAAAAGGCTATGCGGAACATGCAGACCAAAAGGATCGCAGGGGTAGCTGACGCAGAAAGAGCCAAGAAGATCCTGAAGGAAGAATACGCTTTCATCGGACTGACGGAGCGCTTTCAGGAATCCCTGAAGCTATTGAACGCCATCGTAGATAAAGACCTTAACCTCAGAACGAAACAAAAGCTTATCAAAACGGATAACCGGATCAAGGAGTCCTTGCTCCATGACGAAAGGAGTTCCAGGATCCTCCGTGAAGCGAACGAAGAGGACCTTGAGCTATACCGTTATGTGAAGGAAGAACTCTTTCCCGAAAAGCTGAACGAATACCAGGGAGCGGTCGATCGCATGGAAATCCCCGAACCTTACGCAGAAAAGGAATTCGTTTTCGGGCATCGAAAAAGCCTGCTCTTCAACAAGATCGTGTACAAGCAACTGAGCAAGCTGAGAGGGTGAAGGAGCCGGAAAGGGCACCAGCGGGGCACGAAGCTTTTTTCCTCACTTTCCGATACAAAAGTTATGAAAAATATTCCCGAGTAGGTCGTCGGTCGTTATCTCGCCAGTGATACGGCCGAGGTGGTGGAGGGCGTCGCGGAGGTCAAGAGCGAGGAGATCGCCCGTCATCCCTTGGTCCATGCCTTGCTTAACGCGGTCCATCCCTTCTTTGGCCTTGCTGAGAGCTTCGTAATGGCGTTCGTTGGTGACCATGTGGTCGAGCCCTACATCGCCTCCTTCCACCAAGCTAACGAGCTCCTGCTTCAGGTCTTCGATCCCTTCCCCTTGGCTGGCGGATAGAAAGGCAACCTTTTCCTGGTCCTGGAAGCGCTTTTTGATCCGTTCCTGATCATCGGCCTGGTCGATCTTATTGACAACCAGGATGACCGTTTTCTCCCCCTCCCCTTCTTCCCGCATGTTCTTCAGGTGCTGTTCCACCTTCTCTTTCTCGTCCGAGGAGGCGTCGACCATATAGAGGACCACCGAAGCCTTCCGCACGTTCTGATAGGTACGCTCCACGCCGAGCGCCTCCACCTCGTTCTCCGTATCGCGGATGCCGGCCGTATCGATGAAGCGAAAGCCCACCCCGTTCAGAACGATCTCGTCCTCCACCGTATCACGCGTGGTCCCCGCGATGTCCGAGACGATCGCACGGTCCTCGTTCATCAGGGCGTTGAGAAGGGTGGATTTCCCCACGTTCGGCACTCCCACGATGGCGACGGGGATCCCTTCCTTGATCGCGTTCCCCATGGAAAAGGAATCGATCAGCTTCCGAAGCTTCGTGCGGACTTCGTCCACCGTCCCCTCAAGCTGCTCACGATCGGCGAATTCGACGTCCTCATCGGAGAAATCCAACTCCAACTCCAAAAGCGAAGCAAGGTCGATCAGCCGTTGGCGCAGGTCCCTGATGTCGTTGGAAAAGCCACCCCGCATCTGATGCATGGCCATCCTATGGGCAGCCTGGGACTTCGAAGCGATCAGGTCTGCCACACCTTCGGCCTGGGAAAGGTCCATCTTCCCGTTGAAGAAGGCCCGCATGGTGAACTCACCCTGCTCAGCCATCCGGCATCCTCGGTCCAGGAGGGTTTGGAGCAGGCGCTCCTGGATGTAGGGGGAGGCATGGACCGATAATTCCACCAAGTCCTCACCGGTGAAGGAGTTCGGAGCCCGGAAGCAGGTAACGAGCCCTTCATCGATGAGCTCTTCCCCATCCTCGATGCGTCCGAAGAGCGCTTTGCGAGCTTCGGCGCTTTGGAGATCCCGGCCGAAGAGTTGATCCACGATAGCGATCGCTTCCGATCCCGAAATGCGGATCATCGCGATCGCACCAACGCCCGGAGGCGTCGAGCGGGCACAGATGGTCCCCTGATCTTGAGGCAGTTCCATGACCCTCCAAAATTATCCAAGATCTTTTGCGGGAGGATCACGAAAACGCTAATTTTGAAGCAAAGGGAACAGGGAGGATCCCAACGCACACCCCTCCTTCTTTCCCTTCAGGGGAAGAAAAGAAGAGGGGGTTGTTCGTAAGACAATAATAAAGTACGCCATGAGCATACTCGTCAATAAGGATTCGAAGGTGGTGGTCCAGGGCTTCACGGGAAGCGAAGGGACCTTTCACGCCGAACAGATGTTGGAATACGGAACGAACGTGATCGGTGGGGTCACGCCGGGTAAAGGCGGTCAGACCCACCTCGACAAACCCGTTTTCAACACCGTCCAAGCAGCTGTGGAAGAAGGAGGAGCCGACACTTCCGTCATCTTCGTTCCTCCGCCCTTTGCCGCTGACGGGATCATGGAAGCAGCCGATGCCGGTGTGGATACGGTCGTCTGCATCACCGAAGGGATCCCGGTCAGCGACATGATCAAAGTGAAGGAATACCTGGCCAAGCGGAACACGCGGCTGATCGGTCCGAACTGCCCCGGTGTCATCACGCCTGATGAATGCAAGGTGGGTATCATGCCCGGTTTCATCCACGAAAAAGGCAAAGTCGGTATCGTATCCCGTTCAGGGACCCTTACCTACGAAGCGGTCGATCAAGTTACGAAGGCCGGCCTTGGTCAATCCACCTGCATCGGCATCGGCGGCGACCCGATCATCGGGACCTCCACAAAAGAGGCAGTGAGCTTGCTCATGGAGGATGACGAGACCGAAGGGATCATCATGATCGGCGAGATCGGCGGTAGCATGGAAGCCGAAGCGGCCCGCTGGATCAAGGAGAACGGCACGAAGCCAGTTGCCGGCTTCATCGCGGGACAGACCGCTCCGAAAGGGCGGCGCATGGGTCATGCCGGTGCTATCGTCGGAGGCGCAGAGGACACGGCCGAGGCCAAGATGAAGATCATGGAGGAGTGCGGCATCCACGTCGTGAAATCGCCTGCCAAGATCGGTCAGACCATGGCCGAAGCACTGAAGGAAGGCGTCCCGCAGGGAAGCTGATCCCGCTTCAGTCGATGTTCTTGAAATAGACCTGGAGGCAACTGCCTGTTTCCTGTTCCTTTTTCTGGAGTTCTCCTTCTAATTGCTCGGCAAGAGAACGAACGATGTCCAGGCCGTACCCTTGCCACTCTTCCGACCCCTCCAGATCCCCGAACCCGGAACCATCGTCGGTGACCTCGAGCAGGTAGGTCCCACCATCATAGGGACGTACGGAAACGGAAACGGTCCCTTGTACGCCTTTCCGGAACCCGTATTTCAGCGCATTGGAGAGGAGCTCGTTCAGGATCAGAGCGACCGGCGTCAAGGTATTGGTGCCTAACCCCTGGACATCGATATCGAGCTTTAAAGAAAGCGAATCCTCCATGCCATAGGTCTCGAGCAGGTGTTCGCTGAGTTCGCGGACGAAGGTCTCGAACTGATCGCGGTCCAGCTCGTTGAGCTGATACATCTTTTCATGGAGCATGCCCATCGACCGAACACGGTTCTGCGAATCCTTGTGGATCTGGAGCGCTTCCTCGTCCTTGATGCGATCGGTCTGTAGATTGAGGAGGCTCAGGATCAGTTGAAGGTTGTTCTTGACCCGGTGATGAAGTTCCTGTAGAAGCAGTTCTTTCTCTTCCTTCTGTTTGCGGATCTGCTTGTTCTGATCGGCCAATAGTTCGCTGGCCTTCTTTTTCTGTCGGTACAGGTAAAAGAGAAAAGCCGTCAGAAGGAGCAAAAAGCCTCCGCTGCCAGCCGCGATCAGTAGGGTCCGCTGATGCTCCAATTCCTCACCCCGCCTTTCCATCCGGAGTTCCTTCAAAGCTTTCTCCTTTTGCTGCGCCTGAAAGCGGGCCTCGAGCTTTGCGACCTGTTCCTCTTTTTCCTTGCTGGAGAGGCTGTCCTGAAGTTCCAGGCTCTTGCTCTGGTATTCGAAAGCCTTTTTATGATCCCCCATCTCCGCGCTGATCTTCGAAAGAAGATCGGTGACCTCTTTTTGATCAGGAAGGGTAGCGATGGTATCGAAGCGTTCATAAGCTTCCCGTGCGATGCGATAGGCCTTGTTCAGATCCCCTTCCTTTTGATAAAGCCGCGCCTGGGCAAGGAGGACGTTCAGCATTCCTTTTTGATTCCCGGTGCGCGTATGGAGTTCAAGTGCTCTTTGGTAACAGCGGCGGGCTGAATCGAGTTCTCCCAATCCCTTGAATGCATCGCCGATGTTCATGTGGTAACGCCCCATCCGCACCCGTTCCCCTTTCTTCCTCGAGAGTCGCAGCGCCTTTTTAAAAAGCCGGAGGGCGTCCTTTTCTTTTCCCCGGGCCCGCATGACCAACCCGAGATTGTTGTAATTCTGTTGGAACGCCTCGGTCCATCCCTTCTCCTTTTTGATCCGGAGCGCCCTTCGGTAGTAATCCTCCGCCTGTTCCATATCCCCCATTTGATGATGGACGATGCCGAGGTTATTGGAACTTTCAGCAACTCCCTTTATCGTACCCAGGCTATCACGGATCCGGTAAGCGATCTGATGCTGCTCCATCGCATCCGCATAATCCCCCATCTTTTGATAGAGGAGGCCGAGGTTGTTCCGGATATTGGCGATCTCCGAAGGGGTGCCCTTTTCCTTCTTCATCTCCAGAACGCGATCCCAATAGGGAAGGGCTTTGGAATAAGCCCCTTGCAGGTAATGGATCACGCCCTTCAGGTTGGCACTGCTGATCTTTCCGCTCCGATGATCGATGCGCCGTGAGATCCGTTCGGCTTTATCGACATATACCATGGCCGAATCCGGGTCCATGGGATAAAGTTCCCTTCCGATCTCCAGCAAGAGCTCGATCCGTTGCTCTTCCTCAGCCGCCTCAAGCTCCTCCAGTTGGCGGAACAGACTGTCCAATTCCGGAGCTCTCTCCTGCTGCGGAGTGGAGAAGAGGGGTGGGAAGAAGAACATCATACCCAGCAAGAGGGGTATGAAGCGGTATCTAAAGGGATCGGACACAATAAGCGCTTCGTGTTCGATCCGCAAAATTACCGGGATCTTGTCAAAAAGACCGGGTGAACTACTGGTCTAGAAGGACGGCTCCCTCCCCTGCATGGAAAGGAGCTTTTCAGGATCCGGCTCTTCCACGCCTATGACCTTCGGACGGAAGCTGCCGTTCTCGTGGACTTCGACGAGCGCATCGGCGAGTTCTCCAAGGTCCTGGTCCTTGAGGAAATATCCTTCCGCCCCGCTCTGCAGGACCCCTTCGATGACCTCCTGTTCTTCGTAGAGCAGTGCCAGGACCTTCTGTTCCGGGAATTGGCGTTTTAAACGCTGAAGCGGACGGAAGCAGGTCTTGTTGTTCACATTGATGTCCATAAGGACGACGTCAGCTCCTCTTTGGTCGAGAAGCTTGAAAGCCTCCTCTTCGTCTCTTGCATTCCCGGAGATATGAAGCCGTTCATCATCGCTCAGCAGTACTTCCAGAGCGGAATTGGTCAAAGGGTCCTTGTCGATGAGCAGAATTTCTAGCTGATGCATAGCGGGGTCTTTTTTGATGCTTTTCACTTCAAAGGAATCCCGCAATGCGCTATTCGGAACGATGGAAAACCCCTGTTCCGGACTAGGGGTTTTCCCTTATTTACCTCCTTCATCCCCCTGCTCATGGGAATCCAGGGAGATGTAACCGCGTACCATCGCTGCCCTGATCAACCCCACACTGTTCCGCACTTCGAACTTCTGCAGGAGGTTGCGCCGATGTCCGTCCACGGTCTTCGGACTGATCCTCAGGTCTTCCGCGATCTCGCTGTTCGTGAGTTCACGGGCGATCAGTGAGAGGATATGGACTTCCCGCTCGGTCAGCTCCGGTCCTTTCCGGATCATCCCCTCCCCTTCTTTTTTCCGAAGGTGTTCGATAAGCTGCTCCGAAGCAGCGTTGGAGAAAAAGCGCTCTCCGTTAGCGACTTTTTTGAGGCCTTCCTGAAGTTCCTCTTCCTCCGCATCCTTGAAGATGTACCCCATAGCTCCCGCATCCATCATCTCTTCGATCACATACCCTTCCTCGTGCATCGTCAGTCCCAGGACATTGACCGAAGGGAATTCTCGACGGATGCGTGCGGTGGTATGGATCCCTGAACTGTCCTTCAGGTTGATGTCCATAAGGACGACATCCACCTTCTGCTCATCGATCAGCCTGAGCGCTTCCTGCCCATCCGCTGCTTCTCCCACGATCTCGATATGCTCTTCGTCCTCGAGCAACGAACGGATACCGCTCCGGAAGATCCTGTGATCGTCCACTATGATCAGTTGGATGGCCATCACATCTTCGGGTTTAGCAAGGCCTGGAGGATATGGAACTGCACATCTTTTTTAAATCCAGGCAAAAAGCCTTCTATATCGGCATCACCTACATCGATCTCAAAAGCTATCTGGAGCAAACAAGGGATCCGATCGTTACTGAAACGGCTCTTGAACTCCCCTTTCCCGCTCAGATCCCATTCGTTCCCGGAATAGCTCATCGTTCCCACGATCCGAAGAGGTGTGGCCGAATAACACCGGTTCGGATCGAAGCCTCCCCTTTTCAAGCGGCCTTTGAAAACGATCGGTCCTTCCGGGAGGGAATCCAAGCGTCGGTCGATGGGACCGACCCCTGTGTGCAAAGTCCCTTGATCGAGCTTCATGAAAAGATCTCCCGTCTCGTGATCAACTCTTACGAAAAGCTGATCGCTCCTGGCTGTTATCGATCCACTATCGGTCCGGCCGTGGATCTGAACCTTTCCATCCACCGTGCGGTATAGCTCCTGAGCATTCAGACAGAGCGAAGGAGCTAGCAGGAAGCAGAAGAGCAAAGGGAGGCTTTTGAAGATCCCCATGAAAAGCCTTTATGCAAAGTTGAGAAAAAAAGTCCGAGAGCCGGGCTTAGGTTTCCGGAAGCCCCCTTATATCCCAAGATAAAGGCAATGCTCTTGGAGACCCTCACCGATATCGGAAGAAGATCCCCTACCTTTGAGAAAGAACCCATCATCCTATTATGGCATTCCGTATACGCTCCATCACCCTTTTCTTTCTTCTTAATGCCCTCTTCATCTCCTTCAAAAGCTTTGCAGGCAAGGAGGATCACGTGGTCCTTAGGGACGCAGAGGCTAGCGAACGGATCGAACGGGCCACTATCGTTCGCTTGTCCTACGATCGCGAGGTTCCATCCTTTGTCCTTTTCCGCGAGGGAGAAGGTATCCCTGCGGAGGACTTCAAAGCCTGGCTGAAAAAGCGCTTCGACGGGTTGCGATCCGAACTGGTCGAGGTCGGTCGGAACCGAGACCGCAAAGGATGGGAGCACGTTCGTTACGAACAGCGCGTGAACGGTATACCGGTTATCGGAGGCGAATGCATCGCTCACGTTCGGAACGGAAAGGTCCGCTCTTTCAACGGGATCCTCTTCAGCGGACTCAGGGACCTTCCGTCCACCCCCGCCATTTCCGAAGAAGAAGCCCGAAAGACCGCCCTTCAACGGGTCGGAGCAAAAAGTTACAAGTGGGAACATCCTGGAGCCGAAAACTGGCTAAGGGAATTCACAGGAGATCCTGACACGAGTTATTTCCCAGAGGGAAGGCTCCGTATCGTGCCGGCTTCTGGCAATATCCAGAAGGATGAACAGCGCCTCGCCTACAGCTTCAACATATATGCCCATGAACCGATCAGCCGCGCGGAGCATTACATCGATGCTGTGACAGGGGAACAGCTCTATAAGGATCCCATCATCAAGAGCGTGGACGATACCGGGACAGCAGTGACCGGTTATAGCGGAACACGCACCATCGTAGCTGACAGTACCGGACCCAACAGTTACCGTCTTCGGGAGAGCGGACGAGGGAACGGTATCGAGACCTACGACATGAACCAAGGCACCGATTACAACAATGCGGTGGACTTCATCGACAGCAACAATTACTGGGACAACGCCAATGCCCAGAAAGATGAGTACGCCGGGGATGCCCATTGGGGGGCGGAGATGACCTACGATTACCTCTGGCAGGAACACAATCGGAACAGCATCGATGACCAGGGGTTCAAACTCCTTAGTTACGTTCACTACGATCAGGATTATGGCAACGCCTTTTGGGACGGCCAGCGGATGACCTATGGGGACGGCAGTAACGGCAACAACCCGCTCACGGCACTGGATATCTGTGGACACGAGATCACGCATGGGCTTACGAGCCAAACCGCCGACCTGGTCTATCAGGACGAACCGGGTGCCTTGAACGAATCCTTCAGCGACATCTTCGGGAACGCTATCGAGCAATTCGCCAAGCCGGGGAACGCAGATTGGAAGATGGGAGAAGATATCGGAGCACTTCGGGACATGGCCGACCCCAAGAGTTTCGGCGACCCGGACACCTATCTGGGAACGGATTGGTACAGCGGAAGCAACGACAATGGAGGGGTTCACACGAACAGCGGGGTGCAGAACTATTGGTTCTACCTTATGGTAGAAGGCGGTTCCGGAACGAACAGCGTTGGGGACTCCTACAATGTGACCAGCGTCGGATGGGATACAGCAGCAGCGATCGCTTATCGCAATCTTGTCAATTACCTGGGCCAAGGCTCCGAATACGCGGATGCTCGCTTTTACGCGATCCGTTCGGCCATCGATCTTTACGGAGCTTGCTCCAAAGCTCATAAGACCACCGCGAACGCTTGGCACGCGGTCAATGTGGGCGACCCTTACAACCCGAACGTCGTGGCAGATCTCAAGGTGAGCAAGGACAGTGCCTGCAATGCACCGCTCACGGTGGACTTTACCTCACAGACCGCCAATGGGACGAGCTTCCATTGGGCCTTCGGGAACGGTGATTCAGCCTCAGGCCCATTCCCTTCCTACACCTACAGCGATACCGGCCAATACGATGTGACCCTTATGGTGAGCGGGGGATGTGGAAGCGACACCAATACGGTGGATGATAAGATCACGATCTCCCCGAAGGTCCCCTGTAAGATCTCCATGCCCACTTCCGGATGGGGAAATACCATCACCTCATGCACGGGAACCCTCTTCGATAGTGGCGGACCGAACGGGAATTATCCCAACCAGGAGGATTCCTACATAACCATTTCTCCCCAGGGGGCCTCCAGCGTCTCATTGGACTTTATCGATTTCAGTGTTGAAGCAGGGGATGCCAGCACCGCTCAGGACTGCGATTACGACTATGTTTCCGTCTACGATGGCACGAGCACGAGCGATCCACTGATCGGAACGTATTGCAATTCGGGACCCCCTCCGAATTCGGTCAGTTCGTCCGGAGGGTCGATCACGATCCAGCTCCATTCCGATCAATACGTGAACAGGAGCGGTTTCAGGATCGATTGGACCTGTACCGAACCCAACGCAGCACCTAGAGCGGACTTTTATGCGAATAAAACGAACTCCTGTAGTGGTAAGATCCGCTTTTTCGAGAAAACCTATCAGGGGGTGCCCCAGAATTATTACTGGGATTTCGGTGACGGTGATACGAGCAGTGCAGCGAACCCTGTTCACCTTTACGATCAGGACGGGACCTATAGCGTGGAATTGAGGGTCTCCAATAGCTACGGGAGGGATTCCACCCTCAAGACCGATCTTATCACGGTCGACCGACCGAACCCTCCGATGACCACCGGCGATACGATCTGCGATGAAGAAAAGGGACAGCTCATAGCGAACGCCGGGAACGGCAACTCGATCCGTTGGTACGAAAGTGCGCTCAGCGATTCGGTCATCCAAACGGGAGATACGCTCAACACGGGTAATCTAAACGCATCGAAAACTTACTACGCTGAGAGCGTTCCGGCCTCTCAAAAGCTCGGCCCTTCCGACAACAGCTTCGGTCCTGGGAAAATGTTCTCCTACGATCAGCACCTGATCTTCGATTGCGATACGCCGAGCAAACTGATCTCCGTTAAGGTTTACGCGGACGGAGGCAAGGACCGGACCATCGAGCTCCGCGATTCCAGTGGGACCATCCTGGAGGACACCACCATCTACATTCCTGACGGAGAACAGCGTATCACATTGGATTTCGAGATCCCGGTCGGAGAAGATCATCAGCTCGGCGTAGCCCAGGGACCTGACCTTTACCGGAACGAATCCGGTGCGAGCTATCCGTATTCCATCAGCAATATGCTGACGATCGAGCGTAGCAGTGCCAGCTCCGCACCTTATGACTACTATTACTTCTTCTACGATTGGGAGGTCAGAACTCCTTATTGCCGCCCCAGAGGAGCGGCCAAGCTCACCGTTTGCCCTTCCATAGAAGAACAGAACAAAGAGCTTTCCCTTCGCTTAAGGCCGAATCCGAGCCGCGGTCGCTTCCTGCTGGAAGGGAGCTTCCTGCGGGAAGGAGGGGAACTGCTCATCACCGATAGCTACGGCAAGCAGGTCCGTCGCATCGAGGAGGTCAGCGGCAATGAAATGCGCATCGACCTCAGCGAGCAAGCTGCAGGTGTCTATTTTCTGAAGATGCAGAACGAGGAGGGCACGAAAGTGGAGCGCTTGCTCATCCAGCGATAAGCAAGGCTCCAATGTTCATGCTCACTTGCTCTTGGCCTTGAAGGCCTTGATGGCGTTCCGCGTATAGTCGGAAAGGACGAGGCGACCGCTCTGCTCAGCACGATCCTCCAGGAGGTAATCCCAATCCTCGGTTCCCTGCCAGAAGATCTGTTTGAGCTCCTTCATGGCCTGGTCGTGGTAACCGGCGAGCTTTTCAGCGAGCGCTTTCACGGCCTCGTCCAATTCCTCGATACTGGGGTAGGTCTCCACAAAGAGCCCTTTCTCCTTGGCCCATCTGGCGTCTTTCCACTCCGTATCGATCGTTACTGCGGCGAAATTGCCCCGACCGATCTTATGGGAGACCGCCGGCCCGACCACAAAGGGTCCGATCCCAAGGGCCAATTCGCTCAATTTGATGTTCGCGGAATCGGTGGCAAGGCAGTAGTCGGTGGCCGCAGCCATTCCCACACCTCCTCCAACAGCTTTTCCTTGAACACGCCCGATGATGAGCTTGGGGCAATCCTTGGCCGCAAGGATCACGCGGGCAAAACCCATGAAGAACTCTTTACCCTGCTTCTCGTCCTTGATAGCGGTCAACTCATCGAAGGATGCTCCGGCACAAAAAGCCTTTTCACCCTTGCTTTGAAGAACGAGCACGTTCACCTCGGGGTCCTGTCCTTCCTCGTCGATGGTCCCGGCCAATTCGTTCAGGACCGCACCCGGAAGGCTGTTGCTTTTGGGGTGATGGAAGGTGATCCAAGCGATCCCTTCTTCGATGTTCAGTTCGACGCCGCCTTCTTCGTTGCTCATAAGTCCTTTTGGAATTTGGGATTTAGGATTAGGAATTTGGGATTATTCAGATGATCACCTCATCCTCCTTCTCTCGCCGACGGATCAAGGTCAGAATGGTGGCCAACATCACCGTCTCCCCTTCATCGTCGGTCACCTCGACGCGCCATCGGACCTCTCCTCGCGGTATCTCATTCTCTTCACGCTTCTCCTTCCAGGCCTTGTCCTTCACGGTCAACTGACATTGGATCGTCGTATTGGGGTAGACGGGTTTCGTGAAGCGAAGTTCATCGATCCCGTAGTTCGCCAACACCGGTCCTTTTTCAGGATTCACGAAAAGACCTGCGGCCGCTGACATGATGAAGTAACCGTGCGCTACACGGTCTTCGAAGAGATCGTCCTCACCACCAACAGCCGTGATATCGGTATGGGCGTAGAAATTGTCCCAGCTGATATTGGCGAAGTTGACGATATCGGTCTCGGTGATCGTTCGCTTGTGGGTCGTGAGCGTTTCCCCTACCTCCAGATCATCGAAAAGTTGTTTGAAAGGATGCTTTTCGGCTTCAGGCTTCTCCGCTCCTTCCAGGTAGCGATCCGTCACATGGGTGAGCGTACTCGGATGGCCCTGGAGGGCACACCGCTGCAAGTGATGCATCACGCCTCGGATACCGCCGAGCTCTTCACCCCCTCCTGCACGTCCCGGTCCTCCGTGGACCAAATGGGCGAGCGGGGACCCATGGCCAGTGGACTCCTTCGCGGAATCTTTATCTATCAGCATCAGGCGGCCATGGTGAGAAGCCGTTTCCATCACCATGTCCCGAGCGAAGGTCTTATCGGCGCTAAAGATCG
>CAZIDL010000059.1:0-14992 GCA_964537825.1 uncultured Weeksellaceae bacterium | reverse complement strand
CGATAGAGGACGCCACCCCTTAAATGGATCCCATGGTGGGAGAGTTCATGGTAATAGTATCCCAATTGCGTACGCCATTCCCATCGGCCGCTCTTTTTCAGGTTGAAGGGGGCACCGATCCCGAGATCGATGCCGGGATGATAAGGGGTGGTGAATACGTTCCCACTGAATGGAAGGGAAGGGGCATTGCTGAAAAAGCTCCCCTCGATCCGGAGTGCCGAACTGTCGACCTTTTCCTGAGCGGATAGGATCAGGGGGACAGCGATAAGAAAGAAGAGGAAAAAGGTCCGCATCAGCAGGTGGAATGGATAAGGGCCCCGACTTTCCGATCCTCTTGGAGGAGCTCATTGTAGCGAGCAACGGCTTTACCGGTAGGAAGGACCTCGAAACCGATCCCTTGTTCCTTGAGGAAGGAGCGGGTGCTCTCCGGGACCTTGAGCCTGCTCCAAAAGCCTTGAGAAAGGATGATGTGCTCTGCTCCGTTATCCAGAAGTTCTTGCAGATCGGCTTCTTGTATACCGGGATCGTGACGGGTCCCGGTCTCATTCCAATCCCATTCCCGAGCCCCTCCCGGATAGAGCTTTGCGTCCTTGAAACGTTCCCCGTTCCTCTCGATCACTATTTTTCCCCAAGTCGCGGTCGCGATCCCTGGAGCTAGCTCTGCCATGGTCCTTTTCTTCTTTAGGATGAAGGTAAAGGATCGTGGGTAATGTGGGTAATGTATGGACAAGACGCGACTTGCCCCTACATTACCCGTACCCCCAATTTTCTTAAATTCGCCGCCCCGAACGAAAACTGAGAAGTAATGAGCAAGTACGACCTGATCGTGATCGGTAGCGGACCCGGCGGATACCCAGCTGCGATCCGTGCCTCCCAACTCGGAATGAACGTAGCGATCGTCGAAAAAGAGAACCTGGGAGGGGTTTGTCTGAATTGGGGGTGCATCCCTTCCAAAGCCCTCCTGAAGACGGCCAATGTCTTCGACTACGTCAATCATGCTCAGGATTACGGGATCCAGATCGATCAGGCGAGCATCCAGTTCGACAAGGTCATCGAGCGCAGCCGGAACGTGGCGAACGGAATGAGCAAGGGGGTCCAGTTCCTCATGAAGAAGAACAAGATCGACGTGCTCGAAGGTTTCGGCAAGGTCTTGAAGGATAAGAAGGTGGAGGTGACCGACGATAAAGGCAAGAGCAATACCTACGAGGCAGGGAGTGTCATCATCGCCACTGGAGGACGCTCCAAGAACCTTCCCCACATGCCCCAGGATGGGAAGAAGATCATCGGCTATCGGGAAGCGATGACCCTCAAGGAACAGCCCAAAAAGATGGTGGTCGTTGGGGGAGGAGCGATCGGTTCCGAGTTCGCCTACTTCTACAATGCCATCGGCACTGAAGTGACCATCGTCGAGTACATGGACCATTTGGTCCCTGTTGAGGACGAAGAGGTCTCCAAGAATCTGGAGCGCTCCTTCAAGAAGTCCGGGATGGACCTTAAGCTCGGTGCTTCTGTGGAAAGTGTCGAAACGAAGGGGAAGGGATGCAAAGTGAAGGTGAAGACCAAGAAAGGGGAAGAGACCATCGATTGCGATGTGGTCCTTTCCGCCGTAGGCATCGATGCCAATATCGAGGAAATGGGGCTCGAGGAAGTTGGCATTGCGACGGACAGCGGGAAGATCCAGGTCAACGAAAAGTACGAAACGACCGTTCCCGGTTATTATGCCATCGGGGATTGCATTCCCGGTCCCGCGCTAGCTCACCTTGGAACGCACGAAGCCCTCAACTGTGTGGAGCGGATAGCGGGAATGGCCCCTGGTCTTTTGGATTACAACAACAACCCTTCCTGTACCTATACCTTCCCCGAGATCGCATCAGTGGGCTATACGGAGCAACAAGCCAAGGATCAGGGTTACGAGCTGAAGGTCGGCAATTTCCCCTTCTCGGCCTCAGGCAAAGCGAGCGCGGCTGGTCAGACGGAAGGCTTCGTCAAGGTGATCTTCGATGCGAAGTACGGCGAATGGCTCGGGGCCCATATGATCGGAGCCGGTGTGACAGAATTGATCGCGGAGGTTGTGGCCGCAAGGAAGCTCGAGACCACTGGTCACGAGATCATCAAATCCATCCATCCGCATCCCACGATGAGCGAAGCCGTTATGGAGGCTGCTGCTGCAGCTTATGATGAGGTGATACACATTTAGGTCCCAGATCCCGGATCCAAGATCCCAAATAGATCTCAGATCCCAATTCCCAAAGCCCGAAGAAAGGGAGGGGCTGTCTCAAAAGTTGATATCAACCCAAGTAGCCTCTATTTTCCCTTAAAATACGATCTGGGGGGATGAGCGTATAGAACACGGATCTTCACGGATGAGAAGGATCGACGCAGATCGGGGATCCATTCAAAAAGCCTGATCCGTGTCATCCGTGGTCCGTACGATGGAGAATGATCCAAGGCAAAGGCCAGCCCTTCTTTAGGGTCGCGTATGAGTGGTTTTTGAGACAGCTCCCATTCAAGGCCGATCATTGGTATTGGAGTTTGAGTTGGAATTTGAATTTCTCCGCTGCTTCACCCAAACATCCGTAAATAGCGCTGCCAGGATCATCAGGGTGCCCAGGTAGAAGCCGAAGGACATTCGCTCCTCTTCTCCGAAGATCAGGAAGGCCAAAAGGATCCCGTAGATAGGTTCCATGTTGATGGTGAGAGAGACGGAGAAAGGGCTGAGCACTTTCATCACGTGGACGCTTGCCATGAAGGCGAACGCAGTGCATATCAGACCGAGGATCAGGAGGTAAATGAGGTCGGCCCCGCTCATTTGGAATAGACCGCTGAATTCCTTGCCGCTCAGTAGGAAGAAAAGGGTGATGCCCGCCGTTCCCCCTAGCATCTCGTAAAAGGAGATGATCCCAGCTCCACGGCTGCGGATCATGCGAGCATTGATCACCGTGAACAGGGCAGCACTGAAGGAGGCCAATAGGGCCAAAGCGATCCCTGTTGCGTAATGGGCCTCGAAGCGAAAGATGGTCCATAATCCACCGATCACCATAAGCCCGAGCATGACTTCATATGCCTTGAGCTTCTTATTAAAGAAGAAGGGTTCCAGGAATGCTGTGAACAAGGAGGCTGATGCCATGCACCCGAGGGTGACCGACACGTTCGATGCTTTGATCGCCCCGAAGAAGGCGATCCAGTGCAGGGCGATCAGGAAACCGACCCCGACCATTCGCAAGGCATCCCCTCTCCTGACCCCGAAGGGGATCCCCTTGTATAGGAGATAAGCAGCAATTCCCGCCGCTGCTATCAGCATCCGATGCCAGACGAGTTGGAAGGAACCGATCTCGATGAGCTTTCCCAGGATCCCGGTGAAGCCGTAGATAAGCACCACCAGATGCATGATGAGATGGTAACGGGCTGGAGGCATGACCGAGGCCCGCAATGATAAGGCCTTAGGCTCGGCCAATGACGAGCGGGCATAAAAAAAGGGCGTACGCCAGTACGCCCCTTTTCATCCTCCGAGCGGGTTCAATTCACGGCATCCTTCCGCTTCTCGACCTTTTTCACTCGCTTTTCCTGTGCCTTGATCTTTTCCTCCTGTTCTTTGATCTTCTTATCCAGCTCTTCGATCCGTTTTTCTGCGTCCTCGATGGCACTTTTAGCTTCCTCGATGGTCTTTTTGGCCTTTTCGATGGTCTCTTTCTTGTCCTCGATATTGCCTTGTTCATCCGCTTTCTCATCCGAGATATCCTCCAACTTGTTCTGAAGTTCCTCGAGTTTCTTCTGCTCCTTTTCGACGACCCCTTCCATCGCTTCTTTCGTTACGCGAACGGCGAATTCCCTTAAGCGTGCGGACAAAGCATCGTAGCCATCGCTGTGGTCGCTGGAGTTCAGCCAAGCACCGCCTAGGTTCACTGCGGCGAAAACTTTTTGGGTGCTGTCATCCTGTTCTTCCACCTTCAGGTAAAAATTGAAGGGCATGTCGCTTATATCGTCATTTTCTGCTTCTTTGATGAACAAGGGGGCTTCCCGGTTCTTCACGTTCCCCCATCCCCGGAAGGTCTTTCGCGCCTTGTTCTCCACTTCATCGTGGACTTCCCCATAGACCATCACGCTAAGGGCGTTCCTGCTATCTCCGTTGAAGTCCGCACTGCTCTCTTGCACCTCGATCTCTGGTTGGGCTTTGAGGAGAAAGGATGTGAAAAGGAAAGGGATGGTCAAAAGGATATTTCGGATCTGCATACCGTAGGGAGTTGGGTTTTACTCAAAAATAAGAAAAGGCTCAAAGAACGAGCGAAGGGATCGTTGGTGGAGGCCTTATTCGTCCTCTTTCTTTTCAACCCCTTCTTCCTCGGCCTCATAGTCGAACGGAAGCACCGGTGAATCCTTGATCTTGGAAAGGACCACGTTCGTCTGCATCTGCCCGATCTCTTCGATCTTGCTCAACTTTTCCGTGATCAGCTTCTCAAAGGCCGGGATGTCTTCGACGATCACTTTGAGGAGGTAATCGAAGTCGCCGGTCAACTGATAACATTCCACGATCTCCTCGACATCTAAGACCTGATCGTGAAAGGACTGAATAGCATTATCCATCTGGCGGGTCAGGGCGACCTGGATAAGGGCTGTCAGGCCCAATCCGATCTTTTGGGGGTCCACGACCCCGTGATAGGAGAGGATGTATCCGGCATTCTCCAGCTTTTTGACCCGTTCCAGGGTTGGGGCAGGAGATAATCCTACTTGCTGAGAAAGTTGGATGTTCGTCACCTTGCAGTTCTCCTGAAGTGCTTTCAGGATCTTCAGGTCGGTTCGGTCCAGACCGCTGGCCATAGGAGATAACTTTTTTCGAAGCTCGCGTTTTTAGCGAATATAATTTTTCTAAATAGGAGATTTTTAAGGAGCTTTTAAAACAAGATCCTGAAGGAGCTTAGGCCGGTGGGAAAAGGAGGGGACGGGAAGGGGCTGCATCGTTCTCCACGGGTGCTACTTGAAGATCGAGCAAATAGATCCCGTCCGGGATCCCGTCCGGGACTTTTATCAGTTCGGTGATCGTGCGGTTGAATTGCGGATCCTCCGGTAGTTTCCAGAAACTTTGATGGGCGGAAAGGGCACCCCCGTCGTTCTCTTTGTCCACGGAAGGAAGATCGGTCAAAAGGTGCATGATGCCGTTTTCACGGAGCATCTTCATGGCATCGGGATGGAAATAGGGGGGGTTGCTGCCGCTATAATCCCGGGGACGGCCGCCTGGATACGGGTGGGTCTTCACGATAAGGGATGTGATCCCCTCATGCTCCTGAACTGCTCTTTCGAGTTGTTCCTTTCGAATGAGTGCATCGCCATTTTCCCTGGGACTTGAGCCTCCTTTCTGGGTACTCGGCTCGATGCTGATCAGCAGGGCCCGATGAAAGGAGCGATGGATCCGTCGGTTTATGCTGTAGAGGGTTTCGGTGATATGGCCGAGGCATTCGGTATGGGTTCCATGAGCATGCGGGTTGAAAAAAAGGTCGCGGAAGTTGACCGGCCCTCCTTCTTTGACGCTGCCAACGAAATCACCCGCCCGAACGGAGGAGAAGCTTGGATGTTCTATGCCCCAGGCCTGGACACCGTCCCCCTGATCCGTGAACGGATCCGAGAGGTCGATGCTCCGGTCGAGATCGACCTTGAGCGTTCCGCTATCGAAATGGAACTCAGCGATCATCCTTCAATAGGAACAAACGTTCGCAAACGTGATCCGCTAGGAGTTTCCCCTTGCGGGTCAAACGTAAGCGTTCTTGATCCAAATCCAACGATCCCTCTTCTATCAGGGCCTCGAGCTCTTTTTGGCGTCGATCCCAAAGGTCGATCCCAAAGAACTTGAGCTCTTTCGGATGCAGCCCTTCTATGGTCCGGATCCGGGTAAGGATCCGTTCGTTGGCTCTTGCGATCGGATCGTAAGGTTCCGTCTCGCGTTCGGGATCTCCTTCCCTTATACCGCGGATGTAGCGCCCGTTCTTTGCGATGTTCCACCAACGCACCTTACCATCGAAAGAATGGGCGGAGGGACCGATACCGAGGTAGGTTTCTCCGGTCCAGTAAGAGCTGTTGTGAACCGCTCGGTGACCGGGGCGTGCAAAATTGGATATCTCGTAATGTTCGTAACCTGCTGCCGGGAGCCGCTCCATGATCTGTTCGTAGGCTTTTTTCATCGTCTCTTCCTCGGGAGGGGCTAGTTCCCCTTGTTCGATCCAGCGGGCGAGGACCGTCCCGGCTTCGATCGTGAGCCCGTAGGTCGAAAGGTGAGGGACCTCGTGTCCGATAAGGCGCTCGAGGTCATTTTCCAGGCTTTCAGGGCTGCTGCCCGGCATTCCGAAGATCAGGTCAGCTGAATAGCTTTTGAGGCTGGAACGGTTCGCTGCTTCGATGCACTGCAAGGCATCTTTTCCATCGTGGGCTCGGTTGGCCCGAGCTAGCAATTCATCGTCAAAACTTTGGACGCCGATGCTCAGGCGATCCACTCCGATGCTACAATAGCTCGCTATTCGTTCAGGACTGAGATCATCGGGGTTGGCTTCGAGGGTGATCTCAGCTTGCTCAGCGATCCCGAAGAGACGCTCGCATTCTTTCAAAAACGCTTCGATACGGTCAGGATGGAAGAGGCTTGGGGTTCCTCCTCCAAAGTAGACGGAATCGAGGGGGCCCTCGAAAGGAAAGTCCTTTTCCATCCGTAGTTCTTCCAACATGGCATTGCACATGGCCTCCTCGTCCTTGAGCCCGATGCGGAAGTGAAAGTCGCAATAGTGGCAGGCCTGTTTGCAAAAAGGGATATGGAAATAGACGCCGGCCATTTACTTGTTGAGCACGATGCGGAAGGTCGTTCCTTTTCCGGGTTCCGAGCTTTTAACGAAGATCCGCCCTCCGTGGTAATGCTCGATGATCCGCTTGGTGAGTGAAAGCCCAAGCCCCCAACCGAGCTCTTTCGAGGTGAATCCGGGTTCGAAGACGGTCCGATGCTTGCCTGAAGGGATCCCTTTGCCGGTGTCGGATACGTCCACGTAAACCTGATCCCCTGCCTCTTCCATACTTATTCTGATCACGCCTTCTCCTTCCATCGCGTCCAGTGCATTCCGGCAGAGGTTCTCGATCACCCATCCGAAGAGGGCCTCGTTGATCGGGACTTTGAGGTGTTCGTCGTCGGAGCGGTCCAGTTCATAACGCACCCGCTGACTGGTCCGGGAGCGGAGATAGGAGATCAATTCCTCAAGGACCTGTCCGAGCTCTTCTTCTTGCAATTCCGGTTGGGATCCGATCTTGGAAAAGCGGTCCGTTATCGTTCCGAGGCGGTCCACATCCTTTTGGAGCTCTTCGATCATTTCGGGGTCGCTATCCCGGGCTTTGAGAAGTTCCATCCAAGCCATTAAAGAGGAGAGAGGGGTTCCGAGTTGGTGTGCGGTCTCCTTGGCCATACCGAGCCAGACCTGGTTCTGTTCTGCTTTTCGGAAGGAGCTGAACAGGAAGTAACCGATAATAAGGAAGAGGCCGATCACAGTGAACTGCACGTAGGGATAGTACTCGAGTTGGGTCAGGACCCAAGATCCCTGGTAGTAGACGTAGCTCGGTCCCTGAGCGCCCAGATGTACTTTGATGGGTTCGTTCTCCGCTTCCATCTCGGCGATCTTGGTTCGAAGGCGTTCTTCATCCCGAACGATGCTGCTGTCGATGTTCCCGAAAGCGATCACACTATCGCGGGTGCTATCCGTCAGGAGAACGGGGACGGATGCGGTATTGACCACGGTCTCCGAGATGAAGGATCGGATGAGCTCGTTCATCACTTCTTTGAGCTGGCGGAAGAGCTTGGAGTCCCGGTAATAGAGATAATGCTTTCGCCCCCCGTGCAATTCGATCTCGATCGGCTCATTGGCCTTTTCCATCTTCTCCATCTCCTTGCGGAGGTAAGCGGCGCTGTCCTTTTTTGCAGGGTCCAGGTTCCGATGGGATATCGGATCCCCCGCTTCATCGGCCAGGATAACGGGTACCGTGGTGTTGTTCCGGACCACGCGCATCAGGAAGCCGTAGTCAGAAACGTTTTCGCTTCCCGCTAATCGCTTGGTGGCCGCGGCCCATAGCTCCACTTTTTTGCGCTCCTCCTTACGGAGCTTTTTGAAGAGCTTGCGGGTGTAGCGGACGAGGTCGGCCTTCTTCTTGACGGCTTGAGACCAGATGCGGACCTGTTCCCGCTCTTCCTGGCGGATACGGTCCACGATGCGCCCCGTATACCATATCGAGCCGATCACGATGATCACCGCGAGCGCGATCAGTACGATCTTCCAGCGCTGTTTGCGGGTATATAGGTTCATCGATCCCATATATCACTCGTCCTGCTTCTTCTCGTTTTCCTCCTCCTCGTCCTTGCTGATACCGAGCCGTTCCCAAAGGCTTTTCTCCTTCTTGTCCTCCCGGTCCGTTCTTTCTTCTTCTTTCTTTTTCGATCCCTCTTTTTCACTGCCCCATTTGACATCGAAGACCGGCTTGGCCTTTTCTTCTTCCTTTTCCTTTTTGCTTTCCGTGCTGTCTGTCTCTTCGAAAAGACCGAATTCTTCCTGCAAGGCTTCCTTGATGTCCCGTTTCTCGTCCTTCCGTCGTTCCTCCCGGTGTTCGCGGGCGGCTTTTCGATCGAAGGAGATCTCGGGTTCTTCGGTGGTTCCGGTCATCTTCACGAAAAGGCGTTTTTCGTTCCCTTCATCGCGGAGGTATCCGAATTCGCTCTTCTTGGGTTTGGAGAGGAGTTCGTCCATCAGGATCACAAAATGATAGTCGATCCGTCCGTCGAAGTGGTGCTTTCCGGAGGCCTCGATATCCAATGCGTTCGAATGGACATCGAAGCGAGGGATGATGATCGTGCTGTTCTCGATCCGGATCCGGTTCTGGAGTTCCTCAAAGCGAACGTGGTGGAGCCTTTCTTTCAGTTTTTCCAGGTGTAGGAAACTGTTGAGGATCTTTTTCCGGGTAAGTTGTTCAGCAAGCTGGATCAGGGGTTCGAACTCGATCAGTTCGCCTTTACGGATCTCGATATCTCCTGAGCTCTTTACGGATGAAGCCGGGACTTTGAGTTCCTGATCCAAAGAGGAGCTATATTGGATCCCTGCATCCAGGACGCCCTTTAAGTGCTCGGGATGGATCAGTTCCTGACCGAAGCTTTCGAAGGCTTGGAAGAAAGGGCGGAGCCGAACTCCCCTCAGTTCAGCTCCTGCCCGGACACCGAAAGGACGGGTATCAGCATTGAGGGCGAGGTGTCCCGCAAGCTTCCCGTCAGCGAGTTTCATGGAGATGTTCTTTCCACTCAGTCCGCCCGGTCCGAGCTTGAAGCGCCCTTTCAGGTCCTTGGGTTGGAACTGCCGGAATTCAAGTTGGTCCAGTGTTGCATGAACTTCGAGCTGAAGGTGTTTTGGAAATTGGAGCTTGTAAGCTCCGCTTTTCTTTTTTTTCTGGCTCCTTCCTTTGCTCAATAGCTTGTTGAGGTTCAGCTTATCCGAACGGAGCTCGGCTTCCAGCCTGAGGGTTCGGTCGGGGAGGAAGAGGTAGGGAAGAAGATCGTAAGAACGTCCTTCAAGCTCGAAGCCAGAGCCCGCTACCTTCCCGCTGAGCGTTTTAACACCCGCGTTCTGGTCATGAAAGATAAAGGTCCCGTTCAAAGCCTTGAAAGTGTAAGGGCTCCCTTTGACAGCGATCCCTGCATCCTGTAGCTTGGCCATCCCGCTCAAGGAAAGTTGCTCCAGCTCTTCTTCCCCGATCACTGGTGGCGAGAAGGGTCCCTCGAGCTGCAGGCTAGCTTCCCAATCCCCCTTTGCAGCACCGATGGTATCGATCCCGAGGAACCGAACGGTCTCTTCGACCCTGCTCTGCCCTTGGAGCTCGATGTCCAACCGATGGGTCCTCCCCGGGCTCCAACTCCCTTTCCCTTTCCATTCACCGCCGCCGAATTCGCCTGCGAACTTTTGGAGCGAAAGGAGCGGGCGTCCTCGCTCGTTGCGGCTCAGGAAATTCCCGCTAGCAGAGAGCCCTTTAGCCCGTATTCCAGAGCTTTTATGGCGAAGTCGTCCTTTATCCAGTTCGAACCTCAACTTGAGGGTAGGGGAAGCTCCGGCACCGGTCGGCCCCTTCCATTTCCCTTCGAGTTTCAATTTTCCGCTTGCGCGATAGCCTTCAGGTACCCTGAGGTCCGGCCAAGCTTCAAGATAGCTTCCGATCCTTTGAAAAGGGGCCTCGAAGGAAAGATCGATCCTGGAGTCCCTTCCGTAGGCGAAACTACCGCCCATCGTTCCTTTCAGGTCCGCCCATCTGAAAGTTCCTCCTTCGAGCTTTCCCGTTTTGGCTTCATTATCGATACTTCCTTTGGTGCTGATGGAAAAGGAGCGATCCAATTCGCTCCAGGTCCGCTCACCATTGCTGAAGGAATGCCATTCCCCTTCGGCCCGGGCGTCGAAGGCTGAATTCGTGCGCTCGAACCATCCCTGGAAAAAAGCATAAGAAAGCCAGGCTTTGAACGATGTGTTGGAGCGTCCATCGCTATAATGGAACTCCACGTTCTCCCATTCAGTACGCTCAAGCTCGAAAGCTGCACTACTGTCGCGGGTCCCTGCATCTTCTTTCCAGATGTCGTCATAGGGGTGTTCACCCCGTTCGTCGATGGGGAACCGGACCCGGCCGTTCTCGAAGCTTATCCGTTCGATCCGATGCTGGCCTTTGAAAAGGTCCACGAGGTCGAATTGCAGGAAGGTCCGATCGAAATGGAAGAGGGTATCTTTCTCGTTGCTCAGGGTCACTTGGGAAAGCCCGACCGAAGCATAGGGGAATTTGCGGAGCACGGAGAAATTCACCGATCGCACGTCCACCTCTGTCTGAAGCCTATCGTTCAGGCGTTTGATAACCGCCGATCTAACCTCGTCCCCGTAGTAGGAAGAAAGGATCAGACCGCTCCCTATCCCGAGCCCGATCAGGATAAGCAGGGTAATGACGCTATTCCGGAGGAATTTCAAGGTGAGTGGTTCAGGGATCGAAAGGGAAGCTTGGGGCTCCCATCCACCGGGATGTTCTGCAAAAAGCTCCTTGGTGCCAACGGCTTTTTATGGCGATCATTGAGGTGCTTGTCGCATTTTCAGGAACTGGAGCTCCTTCTCCGTAAGGTATCGCCATTTGCCCCTCGGCAGGTCCTTTTTGCTAAGCCCCGCATACATGACCCGGTCGAGCTTTTTCACCTTATATCCGAGCGCTTCGAAAAGGCGCCGGAGGATCCTGTTCTTCCCGCTGTGGAGTTCGATCCCGATCGAAGCACGGCCTGCACCCTTGACGTAGGAAGCTCCGTCCACGGCGAACTTTCCGTCTTCCAGTTCCACGCCCTTGAGCAGGGCATCGAGGTCCTTTTCGGCCAGGTTCCGGTCCAATTCCACTTGATAGAGCTTTTTGACGTTGTGCCGGGGATGCGTGAGCTTTTCGGCCAATGCTCCATCGTTGGTGAGCAGCAGGAGCCCGGTGGTATGACGATCAAGCCGCCCGACCGGATAGAGCCGTTCCTTACCCGCATTGCTGACCAGGTCCAGGACCGTCCGCCTCCCCTTTTCGTCCGATGCGGATGTGATCACGTCCTTGGGCTTGTTCAAGAGCACATAGACGTTCTTCTCGCGCTGAAGGCGACGCTCTCCAAAGCGCACGTCCGCGTTGGGGTCGACCCTTGTGCCGAGTGCGCTCACGGTCTCACCGTTCACTTTTATCGACCCTGCTGCGATCAGGTCATCCGCTTCGCGACGGGAGCAGAGTCCACTGTCCGCGATGAACTTGTTGAGCCGGATCCCTTTGTTCTCCCCGCTTTCCTTCTTTTCGGACCGGGGGCCGGAGCCTTTGCGGTGCGGACCTTCGTCCATGAGCTTGCGCGACCTGCTCCTTCGGTCCTTGTTAGCGGGCTGATCCTTTTTTTTCCCTTTGGGGGGACCTTTTCCTTTCCCTTGACGGCTCATCGCTCAGCTTTTCCACAAAGGTAAATGAAGTAGGGACAAATCGCGACTTGTCCCCACTTCACCATCGGGGGGAGAACGCCGCTTCGATGTGGTGGACTTCTTCTCCGGCATCGTTGATGATCACAGAGAGAATGTCGAAGCGGACCTCGCGATCCAATCCCTTTTTTTGGATGTATCGATTCGCTGCCTGGATGAGGTTCTCTTGTTTCGGTTTGATCACCTTGAATTCCGGGGAACCGAAGCGGCGGTCCTTTTGGGTCTTCACTTCGGCGATGATCAGCAGGTCCTCTTTTTCCGCGATGATGTCCACTTCCCGGTGACCAAGGACCCAATTCCTTTCGCGGATCCGATAGCCCTGATCCCTAAGGTATTGAGCTGCTATCTCCTCACCTTGCTTTCCTTGGCGTTCCATGCCCCGAAGGTGCAGGGCAAGGGATGAACTGGAGTTGGACGGAGAACTGTGGGTTGGCAGTCCGCACGTAGCGAACATGGAATGGGGAGTGGCGTAAAGTAAGGGCAACTCGCGGGTCGTCCCTACCTTACTACCCTTCATCCGTTCCCAGGGAACTCCACCGCATCTTCTACCATCGCCCGATCTCCGTTCGCTTCAGTATCCTGGTCGATGGAGCGCTCCATGGCTGCTTCTTCGCCTCCGCTTTCACCATGCGACCCATCCTCTCCGATGTGCGGGGCGATCACGAGCGAAACGATCATCATGAGCTTGATGAGGATGTTCATCGAAGGGCCGGAGGTGTCCTTCAAGGGGTCGCCCACGGTATCGCCCGTGACCGAAGCTTTGTGGGCTTCGCTCCCTTTGCCGGTCTCTTCGCCATCGATCGTAAAGCCCTCTTCGATGGTCTTTTTGGCGTTGTCCCAAGCTCCTCCTGCATTGCATTGGAAGAAGGCCATGAGGACACCAGAGACCAGTGTCCCTGAAAGGACGCCACCGAGGATCTCGGCTGATGTGGTGTAACTGAAGACCCCTTGAAAACCGAATCCGATGATGATCGGGGTAAGGAGGGCGATGGCACCGGGGATCATCATCTCCTTGAGGGAGGCTTTTGTAGAGATCTCCACGCATTTGTCGTACTCCGGTTTTTCCGTTCCCTCCAGGATCCCGGGTTTGCTGTGGAACTGCCTTCTTACCTCCTGGACCATGGACATGGCTGCCCGTCCAACCGCTCCTATAGCGAGCGAGGAGAAGATGAAGGGGATCATCCCCCCTAAAAAGAGGCCTGCAAGGACCGGTGCTTTGTACAGGTCGATAGCGGAGATATTGGTCATACCGACGAACGCCGCAAAGAGAGCGAGTGCGGTGAGCGCTGCAGAAGCGATCGCAAAGCCCTTCCCGCTAGCAGCGGTGGTATTCCCCACCGCGTCCAGGTTGTCGGTACGGTCGCGGACCTCGTCCGGGAGTTCGCTCATCTCAGCGATCCCTCCCGCATTGTCAGCGATCGGTCCGAAGGCATCGATGGCCAGTTGCATGGCGGTTGTCGCCATCAGGCTGGCCGCAGTGATCCCGACCCCGTAGAGGCCGGCACATGCATATCCGCCGATGATGCCCCCTCCGAGGATGATGGTCGCGATGAGGGTGGATTCCATTCCGATACCGAGGCCTGCGATGATGTTCGTAGCGTGACCCGTGGAGGATTGTCGGGCGATGGACTTGACGGGGCGATAACCGTCCGCCGTATAATATTCCGTGATGAAGCTCATCAGGGCACCCACGATAAGGCCCACCACTGTGGCCCCAAAGACCCCCAGGGCGGTGAAAGGAGCCGCTCCGTCGCGGCCGAGTTCCATGGTCCCTTCCGGGAGCATCCAGGTGATCACGAAATAGGATGAGATCACGCTGAGGATGATAGCGGTCCAGTTCCCGATATTGAGCGCTTTTTGAACGCTGTCAGATTCCTTTTTGATGCGGACCAGGGAAGCACCTATAATGGAAAAGAGGAGGCCTAATCCAGCGATCATTAGAGGGAGAAGGACCGGAGCGATACCTCCGAAAGCGGAATCCGCTCCACCGGTTCCCATCTGACCTTGGAGTTGGACTTCTTGCCCCAGTACCATAGCTGCGAGCACGGTGGCCACGTAGGAACCGAAGAGGTCCGCTCCCATTCCGGCAACGTCCCCCACATTGTCCCCGACGTTGTCGGCAACGGTGGCCGGGTTACGGGGGTCGTCCTCCGGGATCCCGGCCTCGACCTTTCCGACGAGGTCGGCCCCCACGTCAGCAGCCTTGGTATAGATGCCACCTCCTACACGGGCAAAGAGGGCGATGCTCTCCGAACCGAGGGAGAACCCTGCAAGGACCTCCAGGCATTTGGCCATGGGAAGGCCGTAAATATTGTTGGTCAGTTCTCCTCCAGCCCCGACCACATAAAGCTGATAGAAAAGGATGAAAAGCCCTCCCATTCCGAGGACCACAAGACCCGCAACGCCAAGGCCCATGACGGTCCCTCCGTTAAAGGACACCTTCAGGGCATCCGGGAGACTGGTGCGGGCTTTCTGGGCTGTCCGCACGTTGGCCTTGGTGGCGATGTTCATTCCGATATAGCCGGCAAGACAGGAAAAGAAACAGCCTACCAAAAAAGCGATCGCGATGACCCAATCCGAGTTCGGGGCCATCGTACCGGACCATGCGAGAAGCAATCCTGCGATCACGGCGTAGTAGCCGAGCATTTTCCATTCCGCCTTCAGGAAGGCCATCGCGCCTTCGGTGATGTGGCTGGCCAGATCCTTCATGTTCTGTTCGCCAGCGTCCTGCTTCGAGACCCAGTTGGCTTTGATGCCCATGACGAAAAGGCCGATCAGGCCCATGACCGGAATGATGTAGATCAAATTCTCCTGGAGGAATTCCATTGCCTAAGGCGTTTTTTCGGTTCGCATCCTTTCCTTGAAAGGATCGGCAAAAATAGAACTTCTCGGGAGCTTGTCCAAAGGGGTCAGCTCAAATAGAGCACGTCCTTGCAGGCCTTCATGATGCGTTCCACGTTCGGAACGCTCTGCTCGATGAGGTT
>CAZIDL010000058.1:5865-15385 GCA_964537825.1 uncultured Weeksellaceae bacterium | reverse complement strand
GAGGTGTTCACATCCAGGGAATCCGGTTGAGTGAGGGTGATGGTATCGGAACTCTGCTGGCACCCGTTGTCATCTGTCACCTCGACGTAATAATCGCCTGCACAGAGGTCGGTGGGATGGGAGGTGTCCTGTTGGGGACTGATCGGGTTCCCCGTATTGGCATCGAACCATTCGTAAGAATAAGGAGGGGTGCCGTCCGATACGCTAATGCTTATCTCGCCCTCACAATCCTCGTAACAAAGCAGGTCCTTGGTGCTGTCCACCGTGATCTGAATAGGTGCTGGCTCATCGATCGTAAAGCTCTCCGTCTTTGAGCAACTGTCCGTGTCATAAACAGTCACCGAGTAACTGCCGGCACAGAGCCCACCGATCGAGTCGGTGGTGGCACCGGTGGACCAACTGTAAGAATAGGGGCTGCCGTTCCCTCCTGTGGGATCCACCTTTGCTGTACCATCGCATACCCCAAAACAACTAGCGTCCTCGGTTTGAAGGTTAACTTGGATGTCCGGAGGATCATTCAGGGATACGGTGTCCTTAAATTGACATCCGTTGTCATCCGTGACCGTTACTTGATGATTGTTCCCGGCACATAAGGAGTCTGCGGTCTGCGTCGTGTCCCCGTTGTTCCATTGGAAGTCATAAGGGGTCACCCCTCCGCTCGGCTGATAGTAGATCTCTCCATCACAAAAGCCTGGACAAGTAGGTTGGGTCTTGCTCTCCGAAAAGTCTTTCAGTTTTGTCGGGGTTTCAAGGTCATAAACCACTTGGCAGAACACCCCTGTGCTATCGTTGATGATCCTGGCTTCGATCTGACTTTGGGGGCAGACCTCCCAGACCAATGAGTCTGTCTTTTTGTAACTATAATCGATGAACCATTTATATGAAAAAGTAGCATCTGAAGAGCAACCGGAGGAATCGGTTATTCTGGCAATGAACCTTCCATCACAACTGTCTTGATAACCACAGGAGACATCAAAACCGTTCTTGGACGCTGTGTCCTGAGGAAAGATCTTCACTTCATCAAAGCATCCTCCTCCCGGAGGACTGCATTGGGTTGAATTATTGTCTCTCGTTCCGAAGAGCGTTTTGTCCATGCCCTTCATATCGATGTTCGACGGGTCGACCCCCTTGTCGATATGAACGGAATGGCCTTGAGGAGTGAATTGAAGGTCAGTAGTGTCCACAAAAAGGATGGATTCCCGGATCTCGAGGACCGCATCAGGTCCTATATTCAAAGCCCGTTCGGCTTTCCCCTTCGCGATGAAACTTCCAGTATGAAGCCGTTCTCCCTCGATAAAGAGACTTCCTTGTTCTAAAAGCAAGGTATCCCTTTTCCGAGTTCTTAGTTCGTCCTCTATCCTCCACTCCCCAGATCCATCGAAAACGAGATCGGTGTTCAGAAAAGTTCCTTTTGATCGGATCTTTTGACTTTTGGAGGAATTGAAGCGCAGCTCTCCTAGTTCTATTCCCTGAAACCCCCTTGCTTTAAGGTCTCCACTTATCTTAAGGGTCGAATTCGGATTTCCTTTGAGCCAGTGAGCGCCATAGGGGGGGAGCTTGGTAATGAGATCCTCACAGGAGGCAGTGCCATTGAGTGTGATGCTCTGATCGGGAGAAGAAAAGGAGCGGCCGTCGAACACGACATCCGTGGTATCATCAGGAACCCCGACACCTCCGGCGCCTCCGCTCTGCGAAGCCCAATGAGAAGCATCATCCCAGCTCCCGTTCCCACCGACCCAATAAAGGGTTTGGCCCTTCAAAGCGAGGGATAGAAATAGGATCGGAACGAGTGCTAGAGCGCGTGAATATCGCTTCAAGAAAGCGGGATTCTTTGTCGGGGTCCTTAAAAGCATTCTTTGTACGCGTTCCTTGTTTGCCAAGTTGCGCAAAGAACAGGAAAAAACAAGGGCTCTTGCTTCCTATCCTTCAGTAATAAGCTGGGCAAGTGGTGTTGTCAGGGGCGGACTTTCCCGGGCATAACTTGAACCCAAGGGTGGCCTCATGGGTATTCGCACTGTTCAAACGGATCTTTGATGTCGTCAGATCGAACGAATATCCCAAAAAGAAATACTTCAGGAAATCGAAGCGTACCATTCCTGCGATCGCATCGATGTTCCTGTAAGATAGGCCGGCAGCTACTTTTCCCTGGTATTCCACCAGTAAGTTAAGGTCGAAAGCCGGGCTGGTCATCGGACTGAACTTGATAAGGGTAGAGGGGATGAAGGTGAATTGATCGTCCGAACCCAATTGAAATTTTCTTCCCCCTGTGAGCATGTAATGCGGGACCAGTTTGGAATCGTCCCCCAGTCCTTTGAGCGGATTGTTGCTGAGCTGGGCGACCGAAAGCCCTGCGTAAAATTTATCGTTATGGATCCACAGGCCCGGCATGACGTCCGGATATGCTAATGTCGAGCGGGAATTGTTGATCAGAGGATCGTCCTGGTCGCTGAGCTTGACCTTGTTCACATCCAAACGGACCTGTTGGATACCAGCATAAAGCCCCAATGAAGCCTTCAGTTTGGGCATTAATTGAAGGTGATAAGCGTATGCGGCATAGATCATCGTGCGGCTCATCGGACCGGTGACATCGTTCGTTACCTTTCCTCCGATGCCGTGGTGACCGACGTTCGGTCCCTTGACCTTTCGTTCGATCCTTCCGTGCGCATTTGCATGGAGGGTTTGGGGTGCGCCGTCGAACCCTACCCATTGCGAGCGGAAAGCGAGCCTACCCGTAAGGCATTTCTTGCTCCCCGCAACAGCTGGATTGATCGCGAAATTGTTGAAGGTGTACTGGGAATATTGAGGGAGCTGCTGGGCCTTCCCCGCAAGGGCGAAGGAGAGGGTCCCTGCCAAAAGGAGCACTATGGTCCGTAGAGCTTGCATCAGTAGAGCACGGTAAGGGATCCGGTAAAGGTGTCCTTCGCATCGCTGCTAAGGTCGGCTTCCTCTCTGTTGAGTTGGATCACGTAATAGTAAGTTCCGGCAGGGACCTTCTGTCCCCCTGATGTCGCGTTCCAGCGGTTATCCGGGCCGTAATTGAGAGAATGAAAGATCCTTTGCCCCCATCGGTCATATACGGAGACTTCAGCGTTGGGAAAGCGGTCGATCCCGGGGATCCTCCATCGGTCGTTCTTACCATCTCCATTAGGTGTAATGGTATTGGGGGGCTTGATGAGGTCCTTCACCCTTACGGTCGCTCGGAGGATCCTATCGCAATTCTGTTTTTGGATCTCGATGTCATAAGTGGTGGTCTGATCGGGGGATGCTGTCGTGTTCGGCGAACTGTTGTTGCTCAATGATGCTCCGGGGGTCCAGGAATAAGAATCACCTCCTGAAGCCTGAAGGTCAACGGATTCCCCTTTGAAGATCTCTGAACTCTTCGGTTCTACGTTCGGATCGAAAGGGGTCACCTCTATCGTTTTCGGTGTTGTGCTCACGGTATCGCCGCATGGATGAGAGGGAAGGACCTGGCAGCTCACCTGGTCTCCGTCTTCGAAACCGCTATAGCTCAGAGTGTCCTCCGCCCCCGTGTAGAAGTTGCTGCCGTTTTTCGAACAGCTATAGGTCGGAGAAGATCCGGTGCCATTCGCATCGAGCATGATCTTCACGTTATCCCCTTCACATATAGAAGTCTTGCTAAGGTCCATGTTGAGCGTGGTGTTCACGGGACTTCGGACGGAGATCACCTTCGGGTTCGAGGTTAAGGTGTCGGGGACGATGCAGGGGTCGTTCGGGTATACGGCCACCTGGACTTCATCTCCATCCGAAAGGTTCGAATTGCTGTAAGAACTGTTACCACCGGATTGAACGCTCGAGCCGTTCAAGAACCATTCGTAGGTAGGGCTTCCCCCTCCGTTCACGAGGTCCGCGGTGAAATTAACGGTCTCTCCCTGGCAGATAGGGTTTTTATCTACGATCAGGGATAAGCTCGCCGTGTCCGGATCTTCCTCTCCCACGTTCACGTTATGGATCGTGAAGCTGCAGCCGTTGGCATCCGTAATTGTCACTTCGTAAGAACCCGGAGCGAGGCCAGTGGCCACACAATCGGTCTGAGATGAGGGGTCGTCCCATTGATAAGAATAAGGAGAACTCCCTCCCGCGATGGAATCAACTGAAGCTTCCCCGTTATCCAGTCCGCATTCGGAGATCTTCGTGCTTTCCTGGGCATGATCGATCCCTCCTTTGTTCGGCACAGCGATGTCGTTCAACGTGTCACTACAACCTGATGCATCAGTTAGGATGACATCGTGCATGCCTGCACCTACATTGTTGAAGACCGAATCGCTCTGTCCTGCTCCTCCGTCCAGTTCGAATTGGTAAGGGGTCGTTCCTCCGGTCATCCCATCCAGTTCGATCTTGCCATCGGCCGTACTACAGGAAGCTGAGTCGATAAGGGCTGTATCGATGCTCGGGCTGTTCACTTCTGGTATTTGGATCGGGGCGATCTTTTGGGTACATCCGTTAGCATCTTTGACCGAGACCTCGTGCGTTCCGGCGTCAAGACCGGTGAAATCCCCTGATGCTTGATAACTCCCGCCATCCAATGCGAAGGAATAAGGACCGTTCCCCCCTGATACGTTGCTGACATGGATCTCGCCGTCCGATCCCTGGCAATCCTTAGGCACGATCGAGGTGTCCACGAGGAATTCGACCGCAGGTCCTGAAACGCTTATCGAGAAGTCGCACTCCGCGGGCGAGCTTGCATTCCCGTTCCTGGCACCGCTGATCTGAACCCAATAGTCGGTGTTGGGGGCGAGTCCACTCGCATTCAGGTTGAAAGTTCCCATTCCATTATCGATGCAGTTCGAAACGCTGCTGTAGGTCGATCCATCGCAGGCGGTGCCAGCTTCCAGCACCACTCCTTGCAGAGCATCTCCTTTGCTCCCTCCGCTCAGACAGGATCCCAGATCCACTCCTACGGTCACGCTTCCTCCGTTAGCATTGGTAGTGAAACGGAACCAAACCGTGTTACGTGGTTCATAGCAATTGCTCCAGGCGGAAGGATCGTCGGGACAACCACTGCAAGTGTCCTCCCCGGCATCAACATTGTTCGCCGGAACCTCTTCCTTCGGACAAAGCGGGATCGCGTTCGTGCAAGCATCGTTCGGAGGTTGGGCGGAAAGGATCCCACAAAGCAGGAGCGAGAAGAGGCAGCAGATCCCTACTTGAAAGAATACGGTGTATCGTTTCACCTGCTCAGTTCTCATAGCCGGAACAAAGGCTTTTCCCCTCGTTTTGGAGGGTTTGTAAAAATAGCGATCCTTGAGCAGAACGCATTTTTCCATGTCCGTTTTCCCTTGGCCTTCTTAAATTGAGCATCGATAGGTAGGGAAGCTGATGGGCCATGCTGATCCTCTCTACCATTTCATTTGCTATGCGCAGGGTACTTCTGTTTTTCATCCTTCTCTTCATCCCTTTCTTTTCCACCGCTCAGTATAAGACGACGGAATTCGAGGCCAGTGGTTGGCGCATGGGGTTCAATATAGGAGCTGCTTATCAGGGTAAGCCTTTCGGAGAAAAGGACCTGGAGCCCTCTTCGGGCATCGGGTTGGGGTTTACGATGGGTCATATGCTCTATCAGGAACCTGGTGCTTTTTTCAACCTGGGAATAAGAGGGCGTTTGCTCTGGGAGATGACCAAAGGGATCTCGACCCAAAGGAGCTACGCGATCGGTGTTCACCCCGGGAGTTCCAGTGACAAGCGCTACGATCTCGACATCGTGGGCCAACGCTATCAAGATACGGTCGGTTATGTGTACCCCAACTATCGCCAGGAGGGACGCCAATACGACCTGGAACTGATGCTCGGCTTCAACCGCTTCGCGGAGCGACACGATGTGCTCTTTTATCTTTTCGGTGGTATCGGGGTCATCAATTATCAGGTGCGAACGGATCAGTTGGATGAGAACGGAGAGATCTACCGTTATGGTGATTTGGGGCCCGATCCTTCGAAAGACGAGATCAGGCGATTAAAGGACGGTCAGTACGAAACACCCGTCTACGAGGGGGGTAAGATCGATCGCTTCATCTCCTCGGCAGGGGTCGGGGTCCTCTATCATATCAGTCCCAGGATCGGTATTGGTTTGGAGCACAAGGTCAGTTTCCCGGACAACGAGGATCGCTTTGACGGCAAAGAGTTCCAGAACGGAAGGGATCCGGAATATGAAAGGGGTGATCCCGGGAAAGTTTACGATGAATTCCATCAGACCGAGCGGCAGGACCTTTATCACTACACAGCTCTTCGGCTCCAATGGAGGATGGGAGAAACGGAGAGCGATGAGCCGGGTAATGTTCTGACCAAAGGCTCGGGTATTGATGAGAAGGAGGATCGGACTTTTTTGAAAGCTCCCGTCGTGGAGATCCTGCGGCCGAATTCATCGCCCTATCGGAGCTCCTCGGACTCGTTGCATTTGGTAGCCCAGGTCGAGCGTGTTGAGGGCAAGGATGATCTAAAGGTCCTTGTGGATGGGGAGGATCGAAGGAGCTTCCGGTTCGATCGGGGGAAAAGGACCCTGAAAATGAAAATGGCATTGAAAGGAGAAGATGAGCGGATCATTGTAAAGGGAGTGAACGAGGCAGGGAGCGATGCGGATCGGGTGCTGATCCTTCCTGAGGAAAGGGGGATGGGGCCGCCGGAATTGTGGATCACCCGCCCTGAAGATCGAACTTCTACAACCTATCGTAACGAGCAAGCATTGGAAGCAAAGGTTTTCAAGGTGAATGAAAAAAGCCGGATAAGTTTCCGGACCAATGGTTCTGAGCAAGCGTTCAGCTTCGATAGCGTTTCCGGAACCATCGAAGCTGACCTGGATCTGATCCAAGGGGCCAATAGGGTGGAGCTCTCGGCTTGGAACGATAGCGGAAGGGTCAGTGGCGAGCGGATCATCCTCTTCAAAAAAGAGGCCCGTCCTGCCCCTCCCCGTGTCCGGATCGTCCATCCCGAACAGGACCCTTATACGGTCCATCACACAAAGGTCACGTTGCGGGCGGAGCTAGAAGGGGTTAAGACGAGGGAAGAAGTGCGTGTGGTCCATAATGGAAAAGAGCTTGATGGCTTTGGTTTCGATTCTCAAAAAGGGGAATTAAGGGTCAGGCTTTCGCTCGATCAAGGGGAGAATATCTTGCGGATCCGTGTAAAGAATCCGAGTGGGAGTGATCGGGCAGAGCAAAGGGTCCTGTTGCGGAAAGAAGAGCTCGAAGCTCCTGAGGTGGAGTTCGAAGCTCCTGCTACTTCAGGCAAAACGGTGCGGGACCCGTATTTTCAAGTCTCCGGGAATATCGATAACGTTCGGGGGCGCGGCCAGATAAGCTTCAGAATGAACGGAGCTGCAGGAGCGAGTTATTCCTTCGATCCCGATAAAGGAAGTTTCCGATCAGGTGTTCGGTTGGAACCGGGAGAGAACAGGTTTTCCATCGAGGCGGTCAATGCTTCCGGGATGGATCAAGAGGAGCGGAGCCTTTTTTATCGACCTGAGGGAAAAGGTGAGGCGCCCTCCCTGAAGATCAGGGAACCTTCGAAGGACCCTTCTAGCACCACGAAGAAAAAGGCCACGATCCGCGTTCGGGTAGAACACGTTCCTGACCGGAAGGGGTTGAGCGTGCGTTTCAACGGAGAGAAGGTGAGTGATCTTTCATATGACCCGGAGAAAGGAGTGCTGGTAATAAAGGAACCTTTGATCGAAGGGCGCAATCAGTTCACCTTCCGGGCTGATAATGCCTATGGAACGGCCAAAACCGCTCAGACGGTGATCTATTCACCTAAGAAGGCGCCGGTCGTCAAGATCATCGATCCCGTTAAGAAGAAGACGGTCCACGCCCCGACTTATGCGATACAAGCCAAAGTCCTTCGGGTTTCGGATGCGTCGGACCTCACTTTCAAAGTGAACCAAAAACCCGTCGAGCCCTTTAAATTCGATCCTAAGAGCGGGAAATTCCTAGGGTCCACTGACCTTCAAAAAGGGAACAACGAGGTGGTACTGATCGGTAAGAACGCAACGGATACGGACCGTGATGAGCGCTCGATCCGATATGAGCCGGCTTCGCCGCCTTCGGTAACGTTCACCGTTCCGAGCAATGATCCTTATAAGACCGCTCAGAGCAAGGTGGTGGTCAAAGGCAAGGTAGAAGGCATCGAGAACAGGAAAGACCTCTTTCTTACGGCGAACGGGAAACAAGTTCAACAATTCCAGTTCAGTGGGAGCGGATCCTTCAAGTTCGAGATGCAGCTTCAGCCCGGGAAGAACAGATGCGTGGCCAAAGTGAAGAATCCGGCCGGTCAAGCCGATGATGACCTGGTCATCGAACGCTCAAAGAGCGAACGAGATGCGGATGGGGACGAAAGTGATGAAGGTGGGGATGAAGGCCTTTCTGAAAGGCCTTCCGTCACGATCGAAAAGCCCCGTTCGAACGAGACCACCGTTGACGGAGTCAGGGTGGAAGCTGATGTTGACAATGCAACGAGCGTTGAGTTGTACGTGAACGGGTCCGAACACGATCATGAGCGGACCAGTAGCGGGATAGGAGCCGATGTGCGGCTTCGGGAAGGGAAGAACACGATCCGAGTGGAGGTCAGTAACGAGGCGGGCAGTGCTTCGGATGAAGTCAGTATCCGTTTCACACCGGTCCGGGAAGAAGAAAAGAAGAAGGAGCCTGAAAAGGGTGATGCGGACGAAAACATCGAAAAGGGACCGCTTAAAAAGGAAGGGCCTAGCAAGGAAAAGGATGATAAGGATGAAAAGGACCAAGAGTGATAGAGGCTAGAGGTCTGGCTTTTTTCGGCGTTCCACTTCTTCTTTTCCACAATCGATCGGGGTTGCCATTTCCAGCATCGAACCTCCTTTGATGCCCCGTATGTCAGGGTGGGTCGCAAGCTCGATGGCCAGGTTCTGGATCTCGATGCAGGAAAGGCTCCTGAGATCGAGTCCGAAGGATACGGTCCCCTTCTTCCGGTCCGTATAGAAGCGGGCTTCTCCGTGTTGGGGCTGTCCGTAAAAGGACACTTCGTATTCCTCCATAAAAGGAAAATGATGGTGAACGCTATCCACGTTCCATTTGGAACGAGCAGGGTTCTTAGCTTCCACCCCGAACTTGTGGATCGGGATGATGCTCGGGAATGCCTTTTCGCATCCATCGTGGTAGGTAGAACATAGGTCCCCCACATAACCGATCGCATCGTTCTTGCTCCCAAGGTCCATGTGGAGGGCCTTTCGAAGCTTATAGAGCACTTTTCTTTCCCCGTCCAGCTTTTGCTCGCTGTAGAGGATCTCCCGGTAGAAGTAGTTGTTCTTGGGGGAAAAAAGTTCGATCCCTTCATTGAGGCGCTCGTTGTATTCGCTCAACGTCATTTCCTTTTTGTACTCGCCGAGCCATTTGATCCCAAGGTCGCCCGATATGAGGTAACGCGGTTCCACTTTGAGTTCCCCTCCCCTTTGTAGGCCGAGGCTGTCGAGGACTGCTTCGATGCGTTGGGAGTCACGGATCCCGCTCGTCTGAAGATAGATCAGATGGTCCCCGTACTTACA
>CAZIDL010000058.1:0-5765 GCA_964537825.1 uncultured Weeksellaceae bacterium | reverse complement strand
TCGTAGCCTTCTTCCAGAAAGGGGTGAACATTGGGAAAGGGATCCTCCTTTCGCTCGTCCTTTGGCTCATCATGATGCTGATCCTCAGTCCGGTCATCGGTTGGGGGGTGTTCGGTGCCGGAGACCTTCCTTCTAAGGAGATCTATCAGGAAGGTGCGAAGTTATATCTGGAACCCGGACCTAAGTACATGGTGGCCACGCTCGTGCTGCACTTGCTCTATGGTATCACCATCGGTTGGGTGAACGCGGGCTGGACTGTAAAGGGAAAATGAACTATCTTTCCCGGGATCGATCCGTTTTTCTCGAACGGAGCGCAAGTGCAAGGAAGGTATGGCTTATATCCGCACCATCGAGCCTGAAGAGGCTGAAGGTCAGCTTAAGGAGGTTTATGATGATATTCTAAAGAAGCGGGGTAAACTCGCGGAGGTCCACAAACTGCAAAGCCTGAACCCGCAGTCCATCGTGGATCATATGGACCTCTACATGACCGTGATGTTCGGTAGTTCCCCTTTGAAGCGTGCTCAAAGGGAAATGATGGCGGTCGTCGTATCCAACGTGAACGATTGCGTTTACTGCCAGAAACACCATGCTGCTGCCCTGGAACATTTTTGGAAAGATGAAGCTTTGGTCGAAGCTTTCAGGAAAGACCCTTCTTCGATAGAGCTTTCGGGAGTCGATCGAAGCCTTTGCACACTTGCTGAAACGATCACGCAAGATCCGGCTTCGAATGAACGGGAGAGGTTGGTCCACGAACTTCAGGAGCAAGGTCTTCCGGATCGGGCAGTCTTGGATGCGACGCTCGTCGTGAGCTACTTCAATTTCGTGAATCGCCTTGTAATGGGGTTGGGAGTTGAGTTGGAAGCGGACGAGGGGAAGGGTTATAATTATGAATGAGGAATTATAGCATGGGGCCTTTTTGGGCTTTGTATAGGCAGGGTCCCGTTCCACTCCTTATCCGGTGACCGGTCTTTTCTCCAACAACTACAGCCCCCTCCGCTTTCGGGCAGATCGACTTGGCCGGTTTTAACTTCAAGGGATACGGTGTTCATTCCGTCCATCTTTTTCCCCTGGAGGGAGTGACGTGATCAAAAAGGTGAATAAAACGGATAGGGAAGTCCTCTTCTTCACTGATGGTGTTGCTCTTCGATGCTTCGATTCCTGGGATAGGGTGGATCTTTACTGTTCGGTGTTTCTTTTTGCTCGTTCATTGAAGAAGGTTTCTTATTCGTTTTCCTATTTTAGTGAAAGCATGAAATGCATGTCCATAGTGGGCCAGACCGTTCGGAGGAGCTTCTTGGTCGCCTTTATGGCATTAAGTGCCCTCTCTTGTGTGTCGAAGAAGGAGTATGAGAGCATGAAGGAGGCTTATGAGAAGGCCGAAGAGCAGAACCAAAAGCTCCGAAAGTGGACAAAGGATCTTGAAAAGGAGGTCGCTCAGCTCAAAGCGGATTCTGCTCGGTTGATCCGTAAGGAGGAAAAGCTCTACAGCAAGCTTTTACAGCTGCGGGACACCAAGGATGGTCTGATCAACGAGGAGTACGACAGCCTTCATGCTGAATATATGGCCCTCCGAACGGAGCTAAGCAACAAAAAGAGGAAGAAAGAGCGGATGGTCGAAGCGCTCAAAGCCCTTCGTTCAGATATGGAGCAGCTCGAACGTGCTGTAGGGTCCGCAAGAAAAAAAGAAGGGGAACGATGAGCATAACGGCGTATCCGCTCCGAGTAAGGAAGCCCATAAGCTTTTTTTTGATGTGCTTATCGTTCGGGGGCTTTTTCCTTTCCTGCGTGTCCAAGCAAAAGTATCAGGCGCTCAAAGCGGATTACCAAGAAGTGAAGGATGAGAACAGCGCACTTTCGGAAAAGAAACAGCGCTTGTCCTCGCGAAAGAAGTCCCTGCAAGTAACGAAGACCGATCTTAAGGAGCGCATCGAAAGGTATGAGGTCGGGATCCGCATTGTAAAGGATTCGATCGATAGTATACAGGGGTTGGCCTATGATATGGAGGCTTTGCGCCTGAAGTACCAGCGAACAAAGAAGAAATTGCCCCGGATCCGCAAGATCAACGAGCTCTTGTTAGGCAACATAATAGCTCTCCGAAAGGACATGAGCAGTATCGGTTCGATCGCATTGGATACTTGCCTGAATGAAGAGGCCTCCGATAAGGATACCTGCTACATGGCTCCGGTTAAAGAATGGGAATACCGTTTGGAAGAATAAAGGAATCG
The DNA here is from genome assembly GCA_964537825.1 of uncultured Weeksellaceae bacterium. Taxonomy (GTDB): domain Bacteria; phylum Bacteroidota; class Bacteroidia; order Flavobacteriales_D; family CAYVSK01; genus CAZIDL01. The sequence goes on along the minus strand of CAZIDL010000058.1, from coordinate 3,540 downwards.
GACTTTCTTAAGTAAGAAGTGAACTAGAACCCGCCCCCTCTCTCCTTCATCAATAGCGTAAAAGCCGTTTAGGAGCCTTTATCTGGTAAGAGCGTGTTCTGAAGCTCCTCAAAAGAACTTATGTCCTTCTTTGTGTTCAATCGGAGAGTAGTTGATCCATTGCTCGGATCGATGGCGCCGAACCGATCGGGGGGGCAATAAGCCAAGGCTCCCTTTGGTGTGGTTCCCCATAAGAGGGTCTGCACTTTGGGATCGAATTGGATCTTCTTTCGGTCCTTGAAATTGATGAGGGTCTTTGGGTCCATCGTAGCTAGCCTGATGTTCGGGACCGAAAGAGGCCCTCCTTCCTCATTCCTCAATTTGACGATGATCTCAGCTTCGTTGGGATAACTTTCTGGAGAATCGCAATTCGTGAAACCAAAGTCATTGATGGTCATGACCCTACTAACGGCGGCTTCGAAATTGCTCTCCTCGAGTTGCCTTTCAACTCGCTTTCGGGCTCTTGCCCGTTCTATGGAATCCCTTGCTTCTTTTATCGAATCCAAAGCCTCTTGGTCCCCTGCTTCCCTCAAGGAATCCACCATCTGTCTGAACTCCCTTATTTCCTCCCTATATTCTTCCTGAAGGGAATCCCTATAAGCAACGAGCAAGGAATCCCTCCTCTGATGGTATTCCTTCACTTCCTGATGATAAGCAGCCCATTCCTTTTCGAGCTCCTTGCTTAGAGCTTGGATCCCGTTCTCGTATTCCTTACAGGTACAGGAATATTTTTTGGATCGCTCGTCATTCGAATAGGCGGTCACTTTGAAGAGATCGTCGCTCCCTTTGACCCGTTTCAGCTGTAACTCGCTTACGAAAGGGGGGAAGTCACAGCTTTCAGGACCGCTCGGGATGAACAGGGAGTTTTTTGAACGCTCGACCGCTCGAATGGTCCGTTGGTCTCTTGAAGGAACCTTCTGGGGGGCTTTTCGATCCTTAACAAAGGTTACGGTCCGTTCGACCAGCATCGTCCCACCCGCATTTTTTTTAGCGGGTTCGTCCGAATCACCCTCGTATGAGGTTTCATCGATATCCACTCCCTTCATTTCTAATTTCTCGATCCTATAGAGCGGAAGGGTATTAGGTACCGATCGAGAAGGGGGGCTGATCGACAGCAAGCTTTGTGCTGAAACCTTGTCTATCAGGGGTTCTCGAAAGTTCCTTCGATCTGTGGTCTCACTTTGGCTGCTCGTCAATGGCTTGGTCGCTCCCGGGCCGTTCGTGGTCCTCTTCCATTCCCCAGTCTCCTCGTTCATCTGGTAGACCGGAAAATCCCCTTCCACTTCGCTCGCCATTTCCACCTTGATCTTCCGGTCAGGGTTCACTTTGAGTTCTCTCCCTTTTCCATTTCCAGTACTGATCTTTTCGGTGGAGGACCCGTTTCCGTTCGAAGAAGCTGAAGCTTTTCTGTTCCTTTTCTTACGGTTCTTGCCGCTTTCTTTTCTGCCGGCCGCTTCGTTTTTCTTTTGATCCCTCATTTCTTCTGGTCCACCCTCTTCTTTTGCTTTCATGCTGGCCCGGATATCACACATGCCAGCGGATTCGAACATTTTTTTCTCGCCGTTCTCCTGAACCGTCATCGGCACGCCGGCAGCGAAAAAACTCACCGGGTCGTGCATTTCCCGGTAACGGACCTCCACCTCTTCTTTCACGACCTTACCGTCCTGCGTTAGAAAAGCTTTAGCAGGGATGTGGATCTTGCTGCCGGTGGGATAACGAATGGTCGTATCCTTATTGGGGTCGATCTCATAAGTGATGTAAGAGGGGTCAGCGGCGGGGATAGGAGGTTGAATGGCACTCTCACTAGCTTCTTTCCCGGAACTTAGAGCTTCCTTTTGGGTCGCCGTGCTTTTTTGGCTTTTATCATCGCTTTCTGCTCCCTTGTTGCACCCTCCGGTGCAACCGCTCATGATGAGGATGGAAAGAAAAAGGGATAGGTAGGTTGAACACGATTTGAACGACTTCCTATGCATATAAATGAAAAGGTGCTTGGGTCTGGGATTGAAAAATAAAAAAGAAAATGAAAGGGCCAAAAAGCTGGTTATAATGTGGAGAACAGTTCGTTCGAGTAAATGCTCCCACCATGATCGGTGAAATGGACTCGGGAAAGGCTATGGGTCGGATCAAGGGGGTTCGCGCTTTTCATTTCCCACCCTTTGGTTCGCAGAGTCCTCAAAAAAGCTTAGGGCTTTCCTTCCACCAAGAGCTCGTTGGAATGCTTTCGATCACCCTTTGGTGCCCCCACCAGGACTCGAACCTGGATTTGAGGTTTAGGAAACCCCTGTTCTATCCGGTTGAACTATGGGGACGGATCGGGTAGCAAATTTCGGAAAAGAAGGGGAACGAAGGGTGCTAACTCAAAATCCAATACCGATTCGAACAGGCCAACGGCCCAACAAGGCCAACAGTCCAACGGTCCAAGCTTTCGGTCCATCTACGCTCTCGGGATCGCATTTTGACTTTGTTCGTTCTCCTTTCCAGTAATGATCGTATATTTGCGATATAAGATGAAACTTTATGGCCTATTCCAAAGCCGCCGTATTCGAGACCACGGATAAAGACCTGGCCCTTTTTGCCAAAGCCTTGGCGCATCCAGCACGCATCAAGATCCTCCGCTATCTTGTGGAGCGGAATGAGTGCGTTTGCGGTGAGATCGTGAACGAACTTCCGCTCGCTCAATCCACGGTCTCTCAACATCTCCGCGAGTTGAAACGCTGTGGCCTCGTCCAGGGAAGTGTCGATGGTCCCAGGGTGTGCTATTGCATCCATTCGGAGAATTGGAAAAAGGCGAGGGAAGCGTTGGGTGGCTTCTTTGAAATGGAAGCGGGGGAGAAAGGGGAATGTGCCTGCTAGATCCCAGGTCCAAGATCCCAAAAAGCAAGGTATGGCTGATCAAAACGAGATGAAGGAATACGTTCGGAAGAAGTATTCCGAGATCGCTCATCAGAGCAAGGAAAGGAACGAGAGCTCCTGTTGTGGGGCCAGCGCGAGTTGTGGCGAACCCGACTACACCGTCTTCAGCGAATCCTACGAAGGAAAGGAAGGTTATGAAGAAGCGGCCGATCTCGGTCTCGGTTGTGGCATTCCCACGGAAGGGGCGGATATACGGGAAGGCGATACCGTGCTGGACCTCGGTTCGGGAGCTGGCAACGATTGTTTCGTCGCCCGTTCGATGGTTGGAGCAGAAGGCAAGGTGATCGGGGTCGATCTCTCCTCTGAAATGATCGAGAAAGCGGAGGCGAACCGGCAAAAGCTCGGCTATGAGAACCTTTCGTTCCTCCAAGGTGATATCGAGGAAATGCCTTTGGTCGACGGAGCTGTTGACGTGATCCTGAGCAATTGCGTGCTTAACCTCGTGCCGGAGAAAGCGAAAGCTTTTAAGGAGATGTTCCGCGTGCTCAAGCCGGGCGGCCATTTCAGCGTTTCCGACATCGTGATCCACGGGACCCTGCCTGATGGGTTGCAAAAGGATGCCAGTATGTACGCTGGTTGCGTATCAGG
>CAZIDL010000057.1:0-16554 GCA_964537825.1 uncultured Weeksellaceae bacterium | reverse complement strand
GGAACCTCCGTGGACACCACCCCCGATGGGGGCTTTGTGATCGGGGGAGTGTCCAAGGACTTCTTCCCCATCGATTCCGGGGGCCGGGCCTTCGTCATGAAAGTGGACAGCATGGGGAACCAGGAATGGATCCGCGGCTTCACCAATTACAACGCTCCCAAGCTGTACGATGCCCCTGCTCGCGTGAACGTGACCTCCGACGGGAGGATCGCCTTTGCCACTCCCCTGGCTGATTCCTCTGCCGGAGGAGGGGCTGCTCCCTATTACCATTTGGCCGCAGGAAAACTGAAGCTGAACGGGGATACGGTCTGGTACCGGGAATACAACAAAGGGGTCTACAACCAGCATGTTAAATGCCTCCGCGAGTTCCCCAACGGCGACCTGCTGACGATCGGCGCGGGCCGCGTCTTCATCCCCTCCCAAGGCTACACCTATATGCGCGGACGCCTCATGCGCTTCGACGGCAGCAACGGCGACAGCCTCTGGGCCCGCTCCCATAAGATGAACAGCGGTCGGGCCTCGGGGGATTACTATTTCTACGGGGGGCGGACCACCAAGGACGGCAACATCCTGGCCACCGGTTTCTCCACCGGGGCGGACACAGGGAACAAGCACCAGGACCTCTGGGTCATGAAGACCAATTGTGCCGGCTTCGACAGCCTTCCGCAGGCGAACTTCAGCTACAACAAGGACAGCAGCAAAGGGGTGCAGTTCAAGGACAGCTCCCGCTACGCCACGGAGCACTACTGGTCCTTCGGCGATGGCTACTTCAGCAACTTGAAGGACCCCGATCACACTTACCCCGACACGAGCAGCTACAGCGTCACCCTCGTGGCCAGTGCCTGCGGCTACAGCGATACGGTCACGAAGCTCGTGGAGCCGAAACGGGTGGAGGACACGAGCACTTCCATCGCCGGCCACGACGCCGGAACGGTCGGGCTCGAGGTCCGTCCGAACCCCAACGACGGCCGCTTCAGCGTGCGCTATCAGCTTCCGGAAGCAGGGGCCCGCATCGCCCTTTACAGCATGAAAGGGCGGAAGGTGCTTTCGCGGAAGTTGGAAGGGCAACAAGGGATGTTGCGGGTCCGAAAGGGCGAACTCCCGAACGGGCTCTACCTGCTTCGGATCCGCTCCGACAAGGGAAAGGAAGTTCTCCGCAAAAGGATCGCGATCAGCCGTTGAGCTTGCCTATTGAAAGAAGGGACCTCTCTCGTGCGTTGGGAATGGAAAAAAGAAGGCGGGAGCCCGCTGGGCGACAAGGCCGTTATTGCCGGGCCCATGGACGGGTGGTGCGAGGAACGGCCATCGCCGGGTTCTCTTCTCCCCCCCACCTGACCAGTGTCATTCGGGCAGGTTTTTCGCCCCTTTTTTATAAAAAAAGGGGCTGACAATGAAAGACCGCCCAGCAAAAGATGATGTTGCGGTGAGGGGTCCCAAGGAAGGACACGAGCTGCAAAGCGCAAATAACCCGATGATCAGGGGGATCTGCGAAGGGCGGTCCGGGCTGTGAAGGGGTTGTTCAAGGGAAGCGGCCAACACGGAGCCGCTACGGGTGGCGTTCAGCTCTCCTCGCGTCCCTAGCGTCCTTCGCGGTTAAAAAGCCAAGCCCTTAAGTTCTTTTCAACCTCCTAGCCCTTTCCTGACCAAGCCTTAACCGCCAGGAACGCGAAGAACGCGAGGGGGGTAGTTAACTTTCACTGATCTCGGCGTCCTTGGGGGGGTGAACACATTTGGGAAGTTCGAGGGCATGGCCTTCCTTTGCACCCGTTATGGGATGGGCGCTCCTCTCCTTTCTGACGGCCATCTTCCGTTCGCTGGCGGACGTTTTCAGCAAGCTTGGGCTGCAGCGGGCGGACCTCTACGTGGTCAGTTGGTCGATACGTGCCTTCTCCCTCCCGGTCCTTCTCCCCGTCCTTCTCTTCATCGATATCCCTACGGTGGATCCGACCTTTTGGCTTGCCCTTCTCGTGGGGAGCGGGCTTAACGTCCTCACGACCATCCTCTACATGCGTGCCCTTCAGGATTCGGATCTTTCAGTTACCGTTCCGATGGTGAGCTTCACCCCGGTCTTCCTGCTCATCACCTCCCCCATCATGATCGGCGAATTCCCGGATATCTACGGCATCCTGGGGGTGCTCTTCGTGGTCGGTGGTTCCTACATGCTGCAAGTTCAGAAAGCCCGGCTCGATCCACTGGGACCTTTCAAAGCCTTGTTCCGGGATAAAGGGCCTCGGCTGATGCTGCTCAATGCCGCGATCTGGAGCATCACGGCCAATGTGGACAAGGTCGGTATCGCCCACTCCTCCCCCTTTTTTTGGGTCGTCCTTACCCATACGGCAATTACCATCGGCCTTCTCCCCTTTATGCTTCATTATTCACCCCACCGCACTCACGACCTCAAAAGCAAGTTCGGAGTGCTCTTTCCGCTGGGACTTGTCACCTCTTTGGCCTTGATCTGTCAAATGGCCGCTCTCACGATGACCCTCGTGGTCCACGTGATCGCGATCAAGCGGGTCAGCACGGTTCTCAGCGTGATCTGGGGAGCAGCGTTCTTTAAGGAAGAAGGCTTCGCGAACCGACTCGGCGGTGTGATGATCATGCTGTTGGGCGTGCTCCTGATCACCCTCGGGGAGAACTGGCTAGCCCTTCTGGGCTTTCCTTCTTAAGAAATTGAGGGCCAAGCGAGCAGCTTTCTCGATGTTGACCGCTCGCTGTTGTCCCAGATACCATCGCTCAGCCATTTCTCCCTCTCCGTTCGAAACAGCCATCCATACCGTACCGACGGGTTTAGCATCGCTGCCTCCGGAAGGCCCCATGATACCCGAAGTGGCCAACCCCACATCGCTTCTGAGCGCTTCCCGCACCCCCGATGCCATCCGTTTCACCACGGCTTCGCTCACAGCCCCGTGCTTTTCGAGCAATGCGGGGGAAACCCCAAGCATATCCGTCTTCACGCGATCGCTGTAAGCGACCACGCTACCGGGAAAATAATCCGAGGAACCGGGAACAGCGGTCAGGAGATGGGCAATGTATCCGCCCGTACAACTTTCTGCAGTTGCCACCTTCAGACCGCTTTCCTTCAACGCTTTTCCGATGAATCCTTCGAAGCTATCTGCTCCCACCCCTACCACATGTTCCGGAACGCGTTCCTTAATAGCGGCGACCGCATCATCCAACACAGGTTCTTCGGCTGTGCTCGGAGCCATCATACGGATACGGACCGTCCCGGGTGAAGCGAGATATGCGAACGCCACCCCTTTTTCTTCATAATTGCGGACGAGGTCCTCGATCCGAAACACAAGACTGGACTCCCCGATCCCGGCTGTTATCATGTTCCGTTCCGGAAGCGGGCCTTTCCCCATTTCTTGCTTTATCCCAGGAAGCAGCTGTTCGTCGACCAAAGCCTGCATCTCGTTCGGGACGCCAGGCATAGCTATCGTCCGCGTACCCTGTCGATCGAACCGAATGGCCGGTGCTGACCCTCGTGGATTGCGGAGGATCGTAGCACCCGCTGGCATATCCGCCTGTTCCAGATCGCGCTGCAAGACCGAACGCCCTCTTTTGGTCAGATAATCCCTCAGATCCGCTTCGATCTGCGCATTCCGCTGGCTTTTGACCCCGAAATGCTCCATGAGGACCTGCTTGGTCCGATCGTCGTCCGTTGGTCCGAGCCCTCCCGTGATCAAAAGGAGTGCAACCCTTCCTTCCCAATACGCGATCGCTTTTTTAATAGGTCCTGCTCGATCAGGGAGGGACCGTATCTCCTTCACCTCGACCCCGATCTCGTTCATTCGGCGGGCGAGAAAGGAGGCGTTCCGATCTTCGATAAGACCTCCGAGCAATTCATCACCGATCGTTAGTACGACCGCTCCTTCCATGAGTGAGAATGATTATCTTGGCACAGTGCCTGCAGATCGAACTTTCACCCCCAAAAATGGAAAAAGGATGATCAAGAACAGCCTTTCGCTCCTGGTATTTATGCTCCTACTCATGCCTGGTACCAGCCACGGCCAGATCGATCAACTGAAAGAAGCCTCTGACAAAGCTCAGGATAAGGTTACCGGAGATGATTCCGACAAGCTGAGCGAAGAGGAGATCGTCAAAGGGTTGAAAGAAGCCTTGGAGGTCGGTGCAAAGGAGTCGGTGGACTTCGCTTCAAAAAAGGGCGGATTCAACCAGACCCCTCGCATCCGTATCCCCTTTCCTCCCGAAGCGAAAGAAGTGAAGGAAAAAGCCCTTGAAATGGGGATGGATCAGAAAGTCGAGAAGTTCGAAAAGACGATGAACCGGGCAGCCGAGAAAGCCTCCAAAAAAGCTGCTGATATCTTCGTAGGAGCTATCAAGGATATGAGCGTTCAGGAAGGACGGAACATCCTGGAAGGAGAGAAGGACGCAGCGACCCAATATCTTCGGGACAATACGCACGATCAGCTCTTCAAGGAGTTCAAGCCCATCGTGGAAAAGGCCAACGATGAGGTGAAACTCACCCGTTACTGGAACCCGTTGGCTTCTGCCTATAACAAGTCCACGATGATGACGGGTAAAGAAAAGGTGAACCCCGACCTTGACGAATACGTCACTGAACGGGCCATCGATGGACTTTTCGTCCTCATCGCTGAAGAAGAGGCCAAGATCCGGAAAGACCCTGCCGCCCGGGTAAAAGACATCCTCAAAAAGGTTTTTGGCTAAATTTCAGGAATGACCCAGTGGAAAGGCGCTCAACCCTTCTGCTGCATCATCAAGGGGATCGGAATAACGATCCCCTTTTTCTTGCTTCCGCTTCACCTTCTTTCACAGCATTCCAAGGAAGGAGCTGACAGCAATGCGATCCGTTCGTTCGGGCTATCCGGTTCTTATACCTATGCCCTGGTCCATACGCCAGAGGTCGGGGAAGTTCAAGGCAGCCGTCCTATCGGCTTGACCGCTTCCTATCAAAAGCAATCCCTGGACAGCCTCACCTGGGAGCATTGTGGGTGTTATCCACGAACAGGGGTCCTTGGTGGATGGTTCCACCTTGACGATCCAGGGACATTGGGAAATTCCTTTTTCCTATCGGGTTTCGTCGAACCCTTTATCTGGACCGGGCGCCGGATCGACCTGTCCATCCGGGGGGTCTTCGGAGCAGCTTATCAGGATACGCCCTACCACCCAAAGGAGAACCCCGAGAACCAAGCTTACAGCACTTACCTTTCCTTCTTTCTACAAGTGGGCCTTCACGGCCACATCCGTATAGGACCGCAAAGCACTATCAAACTGAGCGCTGTTTACGATCATTCCTCGAACGGCGGGGTGGCCAAACCCAACAAAGGACTCAACCATCCCGGTTTTTCGATGGGCTACGAATATGCCCTTCGTTCCAACGAGTTCCCGGACCGGCCTCCGCCTTCTCAAGGCGTACAAAAGGAAGACCCACGGCTCGACCTCACCTTTTTGGGAGGAGGAAGGAGCGTAGGGACAGACCACAGTACTCTATATGCTTTCGCTGGCCATTCCATCAAGTACGCTTATCCCCTCTCATCCCTCCATGCCATCACCCTTGGAGGAGAGTGGCTCGTGGACGGAGCTCTAAAAAAGCGGATGCGGGGGAGGGGGATCCAAGCGGACCACCAAAGGGGATCGATCGCCCTCGGCCATGAGTTCCTGATGGGGCGCTTTATCTTCTCCCAACAGATCGGCGTTTATCTCTACGATCCATCCGGTCTCGACGATCGGATCTATCACCGCTGGGGGCTGACCTATCACCTCACCCCGAAGGTCTTCATGGGGGTGGACCTTAAAGCTCACCGTCACATCGCCGATCTCATCGACCTCCGTTTCGGCGTCTCGATCGGTAAGGAAGCAGAAGTAGCGAACAAAGCAAATTGAACCCTGTTATATGATCGGAAACTATGCGGTGCCTAGGAACGATCACCATCTTGCTATTGTTACAGGCCTCGATAACAGCCTGCGGCCAAACTAAAGAAAGGACCATGTCCAAGAGAGATCAAGACTACGAAGTCCAAAAGAGCGAGGATGAGTGGAAAGCTGAGCTCAGCAAGGAAGAATACCATATCCTTCGGGAAGCAGGGACCGAACGTCCAGGAAGTGGAAAGCACGTTGAAACGGACGCCGAAGGTATCTTTCGATGCGCCGGATGCGGCAATCCCCTTTTCGACACCGAGGCCAAGTTCAAGAGCGGGACGGGGTGGCCAAGCTTTTTCAAACCCTATGAGGAGGGGAACGTCATCAAAAGACCGGACAACAGTCTGGGAACGACCCGCACCGAAGTGCTTTGCGCTAAATGCGGAGGGCATTTGGGGCACGTTTTCGATGATGGCCCTGAACCTACCGGCAAGCGTTATTGCATCAATTCAGCCGCACTGGATCTGAAAGAACGCTGAAACCTCCTTAACACTCTTCGGTTGCATGGAGCATCCCTGGTTATCGATCATCCGTTCCAGCCTTCACGAAGGGGAACTTCCAGGGGAAAAAGCCCATTTTCGCCTAAGCGCCTATGAGCGGCCCAAGGCGGACCGAGCACGAAAAAGCAGGATCTATAAGGAGAGCGCTGTTCTGCTCCTTCTCTACCCGAGTGATCCCGGCAACCTGCACACCCTTTTCATTCAGCGTGCAGGAGGCCGGAAGGTACACAGTTCCCAGATCGCTTTTCCCGGTGGAAAGCGAGATCATGACGACCCGGACCTTCAAAGCACTGCCCTCCGCGAAGCTAAAGAAGAAGTAGGGGTCGATCCCGGGCAGGTCCAACTCCTGGGACCGCTTACCGAGATCTTCATCCCCCCGAGCGGTTACCTCGTAGCCCCTTACGTAGGCTGGATCGCTCATCGCCCTTCATTCCTTCCAGAGCCCAGCGAGGTGAAAGCCATCCTGGAAGCTCCTATCGAACGTTTTATCGGCCCCGAGGCTATAGGGACCCGGAAGGTCAGGGCCGGAAAGGGAGGTGTTCGGCTAACGGTCCCGGCCTACGAATGGCAAGGTCATCCGATATGGGGAGCTACGGCCATGATGCTGAGCGAGTTGACGATGCTGCTCGAGCAGGGATGAGCGGTTACTTCTCTTTTCCCGGAAGCTTCCAATCGATCCCGAAATAGAAACGCCTTCCCTGGAGAGGACCGTATATATATTCCGTGTCGAAGTTCGAACTGAAGGGATCTTCCGGGTTGACGAGTGCAGAAGGCTGCGTGCGATCGAAAAGGTTCTTTACGCCGATATAGACCCCCCAATGCTCCCCCATCGATCGCCTTAAGTCCAGATGATGAAGGCTGAACCATGGGGACCAGGCCGGTCGTGAATAAGGTTCAGGATATTGGGGAAGCCGCTGAGGACCTGTCACTTTTCCTTTCCATCTAAGCTGAAGGCCCAGCTTCGGGATCTTGCCTTTGATACTGAAATTTCCCGTGAATATCGGGGAATAGAGTTCAGCATCCTTCTTCATCCCGCCCTCTTTCTTGCGGTACTGCTCGACCCGTTGATAGGTCCCGCCAAGCTCTAGTTCGATCGGAAAGTGGAATTTATGAGCTATGGAAAGGGCCGCACCCCTTGAAACGGAATACCCATCCAGGTTCCTGTAGACGATCTTATCCGGGTCGCTGTTCAGATCGGGGATGATCTTATTGTTGAATCGGGTGTAAAAAAGATCGATGTTCATGTTCCCTACTCCTCCCAAGAGGTGATGACTACGAGAAAGGTTCGCGCTCACGTTCCAGGAGCGTTCCGGCTTCAGCTCCTCCTCGATAACCACCTCCCGGGAACCGGTAAGGGCTGCATGGTCCTCGGTGAAAACATCGACCTCCCGGAACCCGGACCCGGAGTTGATCCGGAGGGTGCTCTTTTCGCTTAACTCCTTCTTAAAAAGGAGCTTGGGGCTCAAGATCACGCCGTGCGCTCCATGAAAGTCCGCCCTTAAACCGCCCGTTAAGGTCATACCACTGTCCAGTTCCCACTCGTCCTGAAGAAAGAAAGCCGGGATCGAACGCTCCTGATCCGCGGAAGCTGGCGTATTGTCCCTGTATCTTTCGTACCGAAGGTTCCCGCCCGCCAAAAGCTCATGATCGCCCAGATCATCACGCCAGGTCAGGTAAGCGAAACCGTTATCCTGTTCTCCCTTGAATTGTTCCGTTCCATAGAAACTGTTCTGAAAATGATGGCTTAAAGAGATGCCGGTACGGATCCGCTCATCCACAGGTGGACGATAACTTCCCAGAAATTCGTACCGGCGTGTTGTGATCGATTCCCCGTACACTTCGTCACTTCCTTCATCGCCAGGGCGCCATTCCATAGTGCCGCCATGCCGATCCTCTCGGTAGATGCGCATCCCCACGTTCCCGGAACCTCCTTTGCTGCCGGTCCATGCCCATTTATTGAAAAGGGATAAGCGATCGGTGAGCGGGAAGTCCGTAAATCCATCCCCGTTCTCGTCCACCCGGGTATCTGCTCGGGAATGATCGATGCTCAGGAAGCTGTTCGTGCTGTCCCCGGCTACCTTCGGACGAAGGATGAGCTGCGCATTGGTCTGTCCGTGGGTATTATGATCAGCTTTAATGCTTGCGCGCGGCATTTTCCCAGGATCCCGGGTGATCACGTTCACCACTCCCGCTACTGCACGGGGACCGTATAAAGTGGATGATGGCCCTTTGGTGACCTCCACGCGTTCCACTAAAGAACTCGGTATCCCATCAAGGCCATAAACAGCCCCCAATGATCCCATGAAAGGCATTCCGTCGACCATCATCAACGTATAGGGTGTGGCCATGCCGTTGATCCGGATCCCGTTGGTACCGCAAACCCCACATGCGACCTGTTCGCTAACCCCGTTCATCTGTTCGATACCCTCGATAACAGGATCGGCCGACCCGGTCCGTAACTCCGCACCATCCAAGGTCGCCACGTTCACTGATGAGCTTAGCCGACTATTCTGTTCCATATTCCCAGTAACGACCACTTCTTCGTGTTCATAGGCCCGGCGATGAAGCCTGAGCTTCAATTCGTGAACTTCGCCGCTTTTCAATTCCAGCCTTTCTTTATGGTCCGTATAACCAACCGTCGAAACGCTTATCGTACATTTTCCCGGTTTAAGGCCTTCGATCCGGAATGCACCATTCGGACCGGTCGAACTTCCTTTTCCGGTCCCGAGAAGAGCCACGTTCACATAAGAGATCCCCTCCCCACTCCTTCGATCGAGCACCTTTCCTTCCACCTTTGCGGTGTTCTGGGCTAAGAGGAAGGAAAAAGGGAACATAAAGGAAAGAACGAAAAAGAAAGTACGTTTCATGCAAGCGCAAAGTTTAGACAAATCTAATTTTAACATTTAAGGTAAGCAAAACATATACTGAACTATCTTTGTTCACTCATGTACTCACAGACGGAAGAGAACTATATAAAGGCCATTCATAGCCTGAATCAGCGGGGAGAGGAAGGAGCCTCCACAAAGGCGATCGCGGAGCTTTTGGAAACACAGGCTTCCTCCGTGACCGATATGCTCCGAAAATTATCGGAGAAAGGGTTGGTCCATTATCAGAAGTACAAGCGTCCTGAACTTACGGATAAAGGGGAGGCCGAAGCGATGCGCATCGTGCGGAAGCATCGACTTTGGGAGACCTTTTTGGTGGACAAACTAGGATTTGGTTGGGACGAGGTCCACGAATTGGCCGAAGAGTTGGAGCATATCCGTTCTCCTCAACTGACGGATCGCCTGGACCAATTTCTGGACCATCCGCGATACGATCCCCACGGCGATCCCATACCGGACAAGGACGGAAAAATGGAACGGCGGGAAGGGAAACTCCTTTCCGGGATCCAAGAAGGTGATCCAGCTAAGATCGTAGGGGTCAGGGACTCTTCCTCCGAATTCCTCCGTTATCTGGATAAGATGGGACTTGGGCTTGGCAGCCGTGTCAAGGTGGTAGAGCGCTTCGATTTCGATGGTTCAAGGATCCTCGAGCCTGTGAACGGGGAACGTTTCTCGGTCTCTTTTCAGGTCGCTCAGAACCTCTACGTGGAAGAAGAACTGAAATGAAGACGCATGGCTGATTTCCTACCTCCTGATAAGATCCAGATCAAGAACAAAAAAGCCTGGCACGAATATGAAGTGCTGGAACCTTACACGGCAGGTATTCGCTTGCAGGGATCCGAGATCAAATCCATCCGTCAAGGGAAGGCCAGCATTAAGGAAGCCTTCTGTTATTTCCACAAAGGGGAGCTCTATGTCAAGCAGATGCACATCCAGGCCTACGAGAAGAGCGAAGCTTTTTTTGGTCATGAAGAACGCCGAGAACGGAAACTTTTGCTGCGTAAGGACGAACTACGGAAGATCCAGAAAAAAGTAAAGACCACGGGCATCACCATCGTCCCATTAAGGCTTTTCATCAACGATCGGGGGTTCGCCAAGCTCGAAATAGGAGTAGTTCGAGGCAAAAAGCTTCACGATAAGCGAAAGGACCTGAAGGAAAAGGACCTGAAGCGAGAAATGGAACGGGCCAAGAAACGTGATCGGGAGCGATAGGAAGGGGTATCGGGGATGGATATAAAAAAAGCGGCACCCGAAAGGGATGCCGCTTTTTTTTTATTCCTGTGGTGGTGCTTCTTAGAAGAAGATCGAGAGGTTAAAGCCTCCGCGGGCGGTAGTTATAAAGCCTCCCTGAGACAATTCTTCCTGAAATCCCCAATCTCCGCTCGGATCGTGACTCCAAGCTTCATTACCAGTGTCATCGTAGGAAACTCCAGCTTCTTTTCCTGATCGGTCTTCAGAACCGGTATACTTACCACCGGTACTAGTGTTCACGAAGCCAATGCGATATTCGGCTCCGATCGAGATCTTGTCGGAGATGTAATAGTTGAAACCGACGATCCCCCGAACACCGATGCCGAAGCCACCAGGGCTTTCTTCGGTCCACTGGGACTCATAACTGACCTCATCGTACTCACCGTCAGCAACATCATATTCATACCCTGAACCTTTTGTGGTGGAATCAAGGGATGTACTTCCTACAAAGGAAAGCGGAATATCGAGCCCCACATAAGGATCGACATTGCTGTTCGTGGAGAGGTGATATTCTACACCTGGTGTAATACTGAAAGTAGCCTGGCTTTCCTCGACCGAGGTCTCCACATAACTGGCCGAATCAGGATCGATCGTAACAGGATTACCATCAGCATCTTCAAACCCGCTTTCGGTCCAGCTAGCGCTGTCCTTGGTCGTGGATTTCCGACGATTCGAATGGATACCGAGTCCCACACGAATAGCGATGTCCTTATTCATGTAGTAACGACCCAGGATCTGTGCGTTGCCGAACAGGTCGTTCTCGAACTGGTTCCCGGTAGGGCCACCCCCTCCACCAAGGAGGCCGCCGCCTCCGAGAAGGTTCAAGCTGGGATGGAAACCGATACTGATATCACCGGATTGCGCTTTTTGGAACTTGGTCGGGCCATCATCCCCGCCCCCATCATCTTGGGAGAATGCAGGCGTCCCGAGGAAAAGGCCTCCCATTAAGCTCAAAGCAAAGTATTTCAAGGTTTTCATGATCAACAGATTTTAGGTTAAACGATCATTCACAAGTCGAAAATATATCGTCATTTAAGTGCGAATGTAAATAGCATTTGCCGTTTATGAACAAAACCCTGTTAATTATTCCATCCCCGTTCACTCTTTTTTTCTTTCCGCTGAAGCATCGGCACGAATCGCGCAGGCCCATGATCGCTCTCTGAAAGCCCTCCGTTCTCATCCTTGACGACCCGTTTCAATCGCTGCTCCTCCTCCCCCACTGGTACGACCATCATTCCCCCCGGAACGAGTTGTTCCAACAAGCTTTCCGGTATAGAAGGAGCCCCACACGTAACGAGGATGCGATCGAAGGGAGCGAAGTTCCGGGCTCCCTCATAGCCATCGCCGTAGATGCAACGGACCTTTGCACCCTGTTTTCGAAGGATCCGAGTGGCCTTATCGTAAAGTTTCCGTTGCCTTTCCACACTGATCAAACGCACCCGCATCTGATCAAGGACCGCGGCCTGATAACCGGACCCCGTACCGATCTCGAGAACACGATGTCCTTTCTGAACCCCTAAAAGCGAGGTCTGAAGAGCAACCGTGTAAGGCTGCGAAATGGTCTGCCCTGCATCGATCGGAAAGGCCCGATCCTGATAGGCATATTCGAGAAAAGCATCGTCGAGAAAGAGGTGGCGTTGCACCTTCCCCATCGCATCCAAGACCGCTTCATCATCGATCCCTTTTTCCCGGAGTTCCTGGATCAAGCGCTTTCGCAGCCCCTGTTGCCGATATCCGTCATTCATCATGGAGCCCATTGCTCCAAAGATAGGAAAAGCCCTTTTGTCCGCTGCTCCCCTTCCTTGCTTGTAGGGATCATTTAAATTTGCTTCTCTTCTATTGAAACCACCCCCATGCTCAAGATCGGTGTACTCGGTGCCGGACATCTGGGAAAGATCCACATCCGCCTGATCAAGGAACTGGAGCAGACTTACCGCTTGGTCGGTATCTACGATCCGGACCCGGAAAAGGTGAAAGAAGCTAAGGAACTTGGATCTTTCAGGTCTTTTCCTTCCATGGAAGAGCTCGTCGAGGCTGTGGATGTCGTGGACATCGTAATCCCCACCCTCGACCATTACGATTGTGCGGTCTATGCTTTGAAGCATGCCCGCCACGTTTTCGTGGAAAAGCCTCTGACCGACACCGTGGAACAAGCGCGCTCCCTCGTAAGGCTTGTCGAAGAATCCAACATGAAATTGCAGGTCGGTCATGTAGAACGGTACAATCCTGCTTTCCAACATGCGTTACCCTACCTCGATCGACCGATGTTCATCGAGACCCATCGATTGGCCCCTTTTAATCCACGAGGCACGGATGTGCCGGTCATATTCGACTTGATGGTCCACGATATCGATATCGTCCTTAGTGTGGTCAGATCCACCGTCCAGCGCGTGCATGCAAGTGGAGTGGCCGTTATTAGTGATTCTCCGGATATCGCCAACGCCCGGATCGAGTTCACCAACGGTTCTGTGGCCAATCTGACGGCGAGTAGAATATCCATGAAGGAGATGCGCAGAACTCGTTTCTTTCAAAAGGACGCTTACATTGCTGTGGACATGTTGGAGCGCTCGATGGAGCTCGTTCGGATCCGCGACCCGGAGGGTGATCCCGACCCTTTCAGCATGACCCTAGCGGATGAAAAGAGCGGGCGCCAAAAAGAAGTGCTCTTCGACAAGCCTGAAGTGGAGGCCAACAATCCGATCAAAGAAGAGTTGATCGCTTTTGCCAAGGCCATCGAGAAAGACCTCACCCCCGATGTCAATGTCCAGGACGGTTATCAGGCCATCGAAGTAGCGCACCGGGTGACGGAAAGCGTTCGGGCAACATCCGGACTTATCGAAGACCGGGAGCAATGAGAACCCTTTTTTTCCAAGGTGTTGGAGCGACTACGAAAAGGATAGGCTTTTTAGTCCCTCTTTTGCTCTCCATGCCCAGCGCCTGCGATGTGATCGATCCGAAGGAAAAGACCCCTTCCTTCATCCGCATCGAGAACCCGAGCGTCAAGACCGACCCGATCACCGAAGGGAGCGGATCCCACGATATCCGCTATGCATGGGTTTATGTGGATGACAGCCTCGAAGGGGTCTACGAACTTCCAGCGACCGTATACACCCCCCAGACCGGAGAGCGGAGCATCAAGATCGCCGCCGGGATCCAAAAGAACGGGATGATCGGGGAAAAACTCCGGTATCCCTTTTACCAGTTCTATGAGACCGAAAGGAACCTTCGTGCAGGAGATAGCGTCGAGATCGAACCCCGTTTTGAATACTACGGTCAGGAGTTCATCACGGTATGGAACGAAGATTTTGATGACCCGACAGAGCAGAACGTGACCGCCCGGTCGAGCAGCGATGCAAGCCTGGATATAACAGAGGACCAGACCGAGACCTTCGAAGGGAATGGTTCTGGTAAGATCCGATTGGACCAAAAAGATGAATTCTTCCTTGGAGCCTCAGAAGGGGAGTTCCGCTTCGAAGCTGGAGATCCGGTCTTTCTGGAACTCAATTATAAGAGCAGGGACACCATCAATGTAGGCCTCCTCGCGGAATACCCGAAAGAGACCTATAAACGCTCGCTCCTCAACCTGACCGCGACCAAAGGGCCGAACGGGAAGCTACGCTGGAACAAGATCTACGTGGACCTGACCCCTATCGTCAGTGAGGAAGAGAACGCCCTCAGCCATGAAGTCTTTATCCAATCCAGTTTAAGGGGAGGGAGCACAGAAAGCGATATTCTGATCGACAACTTCAAAGTGCTGTATCAGGATCGATGAAGCGGAAACGGAAGGGACTGCAGATCGCGAAATACGTTCTGGCGGACATACTGAGCTCCGCATCGGCCTGGACCCTTTTCTTCTTTTTCCGCAAAGCTTATATCGAACCACAGAAATTCGGGTATGAAGTGCCCCTCGAGATAACCGAGAAGCTCTACCTGGCTTGGGTCTTCATCCCACTCTTCTGGATCGGATTCTACGGCATCGGAGGGAATTACACACAGATCTTCCGGAAGAACCGGACCCAAGAACTTGGAAAAACCCTTATCCTCTCTTTAGTGGGCGTAACGGTCCTCTTTTTCCTCTTCGTGTTGGACGATCCGGTCGGCTCCTATCATCACTATTACATCTCCTACGCCGTCCTGCTCCTTCTTCACTCAACGCTCAATCTCGTTCCCCGCCTCATCCTCACTTCCATCACGGTGAAAAAGGTCCATGACCGGCGCTTGGGATTCAAAACGCTATTGGTCGGGGCTGATAAGAAAGCACTCCACTTGTACCGCGAACTGGAAAACCTGGATCAATCCCAGGGAAACCAGTTCGTTGGCTTTCTGAGCCTTAACGGGAACAGCGAAGAAGGGCTTGAGCAAGAACTCCCTCATCTGGGAAATATAGATGATATCGGACAAGTGATCGAAGAAGAAGGCGTGGAAGAAGTGATCCTTGCCCTGGATTCCTCGCAACATCGGGAGATCGAAAAGGTCATCGGGAAACTCGAATACCGGGATGTACTCGTAAAAGTGAACCCGGACCTTTATGACATCCTCTCCGGGTCGGTCAAGATGTCCAGTATCCTCGGAGCTCCTCTCATCGAGATCGATGCAGGGGTTATGCCCGAATGGCAGCGATCCATCAAACGGGGACTGGATATCCTGATCTCCTTCCTTGCGCTGGTCCTCCTCTCCCCTTTGTTTTTGATCATCGCCTTATTGATACGGTTCAGCTCCAAAGGCCCTGTGATCTATTCTCAGGAAAGAATTGGTATGCACGACCGCCCCTTCCGCATTTACAAGTTCCGAACGATGGTTCAGGAAGCAGAAAAGGACGGACCCCGACTTTCGAGCAACCACGACCCAAGGGTGACCCGTGTTGGTCGCTTCCTAAGGCGCACCCGCTTGGATGAGCTACCGAACTTCTTCAACGTTCTGAAAGGAGAAATGTCCCTGGTGGGTCCCAGGCCTGAGCGACGCTATTTCATCGATCGGATCGTGCAAAAGGCTCCCTATTACAAAGCCCTTCTGAAGGTGAAACCAGGCATCACTTCCTGGGGCATGGTCAAGTTCGGATACGCTGAGAACGTCGAGGAGATGATCGAGCGCTCGAAGTACGACCTGCTCTACATCGAGAACATGTCATTGGCCGTGGACCTCAAGATCATGATCCATACGATCCTCACGGTCCTCAAGGGGAAAGGGAAATGAAACGCTCCAGGGATCTCCTGATCCATTAGTTTTGGGCCTCTAACAAGATCGAGCATTCATGAAGCGCATTGCAGTCATCGGAGCCGGGACCATGGGGAACGGGATAGCCCACGTATTCGCTCAGGCCGGCTATGAAGTCACCCTTACCGACGTATCGAAGGAGGCCCTCGACAAAGGGCTTGCCACCATCGATAAGAACCTCGATCGGATGGTGAAGAAAGAAAAGATCCAAGAGGAAGACAAAAAGGCGACGCTGGATCGGATCGGTACGCAGCAACAGGTCGCCGACGGGGTCAAAGAGGCTGAGCTTGTCGTTGAAGCGGCCACTGAATCCATCGAACTCAAGCTGAAGATCTTCGAAGAGATCGATAGCAATGCCCCCAAGGAGAGTATTCTGGCCAGCAACACTTCTTCCATCTCGATAACGCGGATCGCTTCCGCTACAGCTAGGCCGGAAAAGGTGATCGGAATGCACTTCATGAACCCCGTCCCCATCATGAAACTCGTGGAAGTGATACGGGGATACTCAACCTCTGACGAGGTGACGAAGACCGTCATGGACACTTCGAAAGAGCTCGGGAAGGTCCCCGTGGAAGTGAACGATTATCCGGGCTTCGTCGCCAACAGGATCTTAATGCCCATGATCAACGAGGCCATCGAGACTCTCCACCAAGGGGTGGCCGGCGTTGAAGAGATCGATACCGTGATGAAGCTCGGCATGGCTCATCCCATGGGTCCCCTTCAGCTTGCTGACTTCATCGGACTGGATGTTTGCCACAGCATCCTCAAGGTGATGCACGAAGGGCTTGGAGATCCGAAGTACG
>CAZIDL010000056.1:0-16989 GCA_964537825.1 uncultured Weeksellaceae bacterium | reverse complement strand
CTTATCGATCACGTAAGCGATCAGAACCATCGGTAAGTATGCAAAGGAAGCGAACATCACCCTTTTCGCGTCTTTCTTTTCCCAGCTTCGATAGAGTTTGAACGCTGGTATCAGGCAAATAACCCCCAGGACCGTTGCGAATATCGCACTGCCCGCCCCGCTGATCCCAAAGGACCAGGGTAACAATCCTGTGGGGATCATAAAGAGGGAGTAGAGAAGGATCAGAAAGGCGTCCGTTCTTCCGGGGCCCTCTTTCGTGGGAAGGAGCCTGAACCCGGCCTTTTGGTAATCTTCGTTCGCCACCCAGGCGATGGTCCAGAAATGGGGGAACTGCCACATGAACTGGACGGCGAAGAGAGCTCCGGGACCTGGCCCGAAATCCCCGGTCACGGCCACCCATCCGAGCATGGGAGGGATGGCGCCCGGAAATGCACCCACGAGCACCGCCCATGGGGTGATCCGTTTGAGGGGAGTGTAGACGAAGGCGTACGAGAGCAACGCCATCAAGGCCAGGATGCTGGCCAGGATGTTGGTGTAAAAACCGAGAAGGAAAATACCCAGCGATCCACTGATCGTGGCGATGACCAAGGCCAAAGGAACGGGAAAACGCCCCGTGGCCACCGGTCGTTCCGCCGTGCGGCTCATCTTAGCATCGTGCTCCCGTTCGAACACTTGGTTGAAAGCGTTCGAAGCTCCCGTTACCAATATCCCGGAGAGAGCGAGGATCGAAAGCATACCCCAAGCAAGCCCGCTCATGGGGATGAGGGCACCCAATACCGAGGTGAGGACCACCAAAAAGGTGAGGCGGACTTTGAAGAGAAGGGCCAGATCCTTGAAAAAGCTGGTCAAGCTCAGGGTCGATAAAGCGTATGGACGGTCGGCCAGCATGCGAACGGAGCTCTTTGCAAAGTTATGGACTTGCTCGATCGGTCCTTCGTTCGAACCGTGGTTTTGGACTTTTGAGTTTGGGATTTGGGATCTCGCCTCTTAACTTCTCCATCTTATTGAAATGCTCTCTCATCCTTCCCCCATTCTTCTAGTTCCTTTTTGCTCCAAAGCTCCGGAAAAAAGATCCGTCGTTGATGGGCCGGATGGAGGTATTTCTTCCAGTGACTCCCCCCGGTAGCGGTCTTCTGTTCCTGCCCGCTCTCGAGGTAATGTTCGGCCGTTCGCAGATGGACGAGGGGCCATTCCACGTTCAGGGTATGGTCCAGGTTCCGAAGACTATGCTCCAATTCATCGTGCCGCTCTTTTTTCGGGAGCTGATGCCATAGGGAGCGAAGGTTCTTTGAGCGGTACGTCCTCATCAGTCGGATCAGTTCATCCCGGTATCGTTCTTCGAAAAGGCTCAGCATCTGGCTCTTCTCGCCCGTTCGTGGGTCAGTCCCTGCCTCCTGCCAATAGAGTTCGTCGAACCATTCTGCGGGGTCGGCGTCCTTCGGAACTTGCTCCCGCTCATCCTTGTGGACCAATCGGTCCAGGTCCGTACACTGGAGCTCGAGCATTCGGTACTGGGCGCTCTGGAAGCCGCTGGCCGGGCTCAGGGACAAGCGGAACTGGTCGTACTGCTCAGGGTCCATCCCGTCGCGCATGATGTCGAAGGAGGTGGTGAGGATCCCGGCATATCGGTTCACCCGCCGGATGTGTTCATCGATGGCCTTCCCCGATGGCTTCTCCATCTCCAGGACCTGGTCCAGTTCGTGCCGCATCATCTTGAAGAAAAGCTCGGTCACCTGATGGTACATGATGAAGACCTTCTCGTCCGGGAATTCCGTCCGAGGGTTCTGCAGGTTGAGGAGGATATCGGTTCCGATATATTCCCAATAGGTGACAGGTTTTTGATGGAGGGCACCTTCCAAGCTCGTTAACGGGTTCTGACCTCGTTCCTGGTCCCTTTCCTCGATCCTTCGGAGGAGTTCTTCCTTGCTATTGCTCATGCTTTAGCGGTTTCGTGGGTTTCGCAATCGACCCGGGGTTCGTCCATGACGAGGTCCAAAAGCTCGCAATAAGCCTCCCCTTTTTCCTGCCGATAAAAACGGCAGGTGTAACACATTCGCTGAACGCTGACCACCCCTCTACGGATCAACCCGTGGATGATGCTCAGGCTGGACCGGAGAAGGGTTTCTTTTTCGCTCCTTTCCATTTCCTCCAGAGGTGCCTGAAGCATATCCATGTAGCCTGAGAGCTCCTCTGCGAGCTCCTTTCCCTTTCGGGTGAGCTGGAGTCCATAGCGGCGCCGGTCATCCGAGGAACGCTGCCGTACGAGCAGCTCCTTGTTTTGAAGTTTTTTGATCACTTCCCCCGTGGTGGCACGAGTGATCCCGAACTCCCGGGCCAGTTCGCTACTGCTGGGGTTCTCGTTCCCGTTTCTGAGGAGTTGGGTCATCACCCGGATTTGCAATGCGCTCAATCCATGATCGCGGGCGATATCGTTCTTCAATACCCGGAAAGCTTCCCCAAGCCGTTCGAGGGCATCGAGCAATTTGCGATCGAGTGCTTGGCCTTCCGTTCCCATGATCAATTTGCTGAAGCTTGCACTTTGTACTGCATGATCCCAGCTATGGACCGGGCCCTTTGAAGGACATGCTCACACATAGGCCCTTCGAAATGGGGCTCGATGGTCTCCTGAAAGAGGGTTAGCCAGCGCTCGAAATGCTCCTCCTTCAAGGGGGTCTTCTTAGCAAGCTGAACGTGCTTCGCCATCGGGTCCCCTTTGTAGCTTCCTTCCCCGAAAAGAATGGAGCTCCAAAAAGCGTACATCTTGGGAAGGTGTTCTTCCCAGTCGACCTGGGCGGTTTCATTGAAAATGGGGCCGAGAAGAGGGTCTTCTCCGACCTTTTCGTAAAAGCGGTTCACGAGGAACTCGATGTCCGCCCGGTCTTCGATGTCCTTTTTCGTACCCTTCAACATCAGCCTGGCTATTGGACCCATAGGATGCCCGCGGAACAAAGGCTCACGAGCTTGATCATTTCAAGGGTGACGTAAAGCCGATGGACCTCAGGCCCGGTCACTTTTCTTCCTTCGATCCGCTCTAAGGCCCGTTGTTCCAGGATCGGAAAAAGGACGAGGATCTGAAAAAGGAGGACCCCCGGAGGAAGCAAGGTGAGCGTGAAAAGGTACCAGCTCTGGACCTCCCAGAGACAAAGTCCGATCACACCAACAGCGAGCGTTCCTTCGATCCAGTAGAGCCCTCTGAAGACCCTTCGACCAACGTCCAGGCCGGCTTCGCGGCTGAGGAGGGGTGCCCGGAACTTCACCCAGGCCTCCATAAAAGAGATGGCGATCAAAGCACCCGCCCAGAGCATCAGAAGAGCGATAAGAAAGAGGGTTGTTCCGCTCATTCGTAAGGGTCCCTTACAATTTTTGCGAATTTAGGAAAGAAAGTGGTTGTCCTTACCAAGGAAGGAGAGCTCTTATCAAAAGTCCCGATACCTCGGAAAGAGCGAGCTCCTCAAAAAGACCCGGCCCATCAGCCAACGCTCTTTCTTTCCCCTCTCCATCCGCACTTCTCTTCCGGCCACTGCTAATCCACCCCGTAGGCCGCTCTGCTCGTCGAGCAGGTAACTTCCCTGAAGCTCGGCGAAAAGGAGTTCGCGCCCTTTTCCCTGGCCGGTCCGATTTCCATAATCCCGGACGCGCCATTGGTAGGGTTTGAGCGGGTCGCGCCCGAAACTCCTCCTGCGGGAAGGATCGTTGCCGTAACGGGCATATAGCCCCTCCGCACGGACCCCCCACGGCCCGTTCCGCCACTGCAGAATGCTGAGCCCCTCCATGAAATTGGCCCCCAAGGGATGAGCCAGCGGACGCCCACGGTGGCTGTAGCTTTGGACCGCACTACCGTGGCTGTAGCTGTAGGGGCGTACCGTGTTGAACTCCATCCGCCATGATAGATGCGGGGAGCCAAAGGCTTCTTCCCAGTGGAATCCTCCCTGAACGCCGTACTTGTTCCCCCACCAGCCTCGTCCTGCCAGCATCTCGTCGAGAAGGAACTCATCCAGCATGCCTTGAAAATAGAGCTTCAGGCTCGAAAAAGCCCGGTATTCGATATCAAGCCCCATTAAGACCCGGTCGCTGGACCCTTGGGCGTACTCAACAGGCCGGTAGAAGATGACCGGGTTCAGATAATCCGCGTCGAAGCCACGTGGGTTCGTGCTATCTTTTCCCTGCCATATTACCGATTCGAAGAAACCGAAGGACCAGCGGTCGGAAGCCTCGAAGGATAGGTAATGGAAAGCTCCGTACTTGCTCTCGCGTTCGCGGTCGCGGTCGGATGCGGGCCCCCGCAAGTGCTGGAGCTTGCTGTATAGGTTGACGTAGTGAAAACGACCGAATTCGGAATCGAGCCTTAGGTAAGGGTTCGCATCGGAATTGTGGGAGAGCAGTAAGGAGCGATGGCCGTTCCCGAAGAAATGCTGGCCTCGCCCTAGACGTAGTGTGAAATGAGTGGAAGGGCGCATCTGGATCTGACCGCTGAAGCGCTGAACCCTTTTACCGTTCCTCACTCCATAACCCGGGCTTATGTCCGGTGCGCCAAGAGCTTCTTCCCAATAGGCAGGGGACGTTTGTGATAGGACGAAGCCGTCCACCGAAAGCAGCAGCAGGCTATCGTAACCGAGCCGGAAACCAGCCCCACCCCCTACCTCGTGGAAGGGAGCGAGCTTGCTTCCCTTGGAGCTGATCTGCTCCATACCCCCCATCAGCATGGGATAAGGAAGGAGCATGAAATTGAACGCCTTACTTCCGCCCTCGATGTGAAGTCCTCCACTGTCAGCGACTGCCTTCTTCAGTTGTGCAGGGCTCAGGCTATCTGCCGGCATGGGCGCTACCGCATCGTGATCCCACTGGGCTTGAAGGATCATCGGGAATAACACGATGAATAGGGCAAGGACCTTATGAAGTTGCTTCGCCTTCATACAACGGACCCTTTGCGCTTGATAAAGTAGGGAATACCGAGCAGGAAAGCAGCGAGGATAAGGTCGATCCCGAAGGCGAGCGTAATGGAGCTCGGGCGGACCAAGAGGACGATCCCCGATACGATGAGGCTGTATCCATAGATCAGGAGGACCGTCCATTTATGGCTTCCATTAAGTTGAAGAAGACGGTGATGCACGTGGTTCTGATCGGCCTCGAAGGGAGAACGACCCTTCAGGGCCCGGATGGTGAAGACGCGCAAGGTGTCGATCAATGGATAGGCCAGTACGGTCATGCTGAAAAGAGGCGTGGGCACGCTCGTGAACCATTCCGTCCCTTCCCCCGGATGCCCGATGATGCGAAGGGCCAGATAGGAGAGGAGCATCCCCGTGGTCAGGGATCCGGAATCTCCCATGAAGACCTTGGCCGGACTGAAATTGTAGATCAGGAAGGCGAGAAGGGTTCCGGCAAGGGTGAATGCGAGCAAGGCGAGGGCTGTGTCCCCCACCAGGTAGGTCCATATCCCGAAGAAGCTCGCTGCTATGCAACCGACCCCAGTTGCCAATCCATCCACGCCGTCGATCAGGTTGAAAGCGTTGGTGATCACAAGGTAGGTGAAAAGCGAGAGGAGGATGCTCGCCCACTCAGGGATACGCTCCACGCCGAAAAGCCCGTGCATGCCCTCGATCCGAACACCCGCCACGATCACCAGGATGAAGCCGACTACGATCTGGGCGAGCATCTTCTTGGTGGGGGCTGTGCCGATAATGTCGTCTTTGATCCCGATGAAGAAAAGCAATAGGACCGAGGCGACGATGAACTTGAACTCTTTCAAAGCCTGGGCGGTGAGAGCTGTGGTCTCGGCATTAGCTCCTTCCCCTGCATAAGGGAACCACAGCGCATAGCTGAAGAGAACGGTCGCAAAAATGATCGTGCCCCCGATGGTCGGAACGGAGCGGTGATGCAATTTGCGATCCTCCCCCGGCTCGTCCACCAAATGCTTCAACCGGGCCACCTTGATCAGAACCGGCGTGCTGAAGAGGACGATAAGGAAGGCGGTCAGAGTTCCTAGTACGACGGTTCCCAAAGCCAGTACTTTTTAAAGGAGGTTAAAGGTCCGAATAACTGTTCGACAAGGATGTTCTGAACGAAAGGCCGAGGTAGAGGGTCTCCTTGACCCCATCCTCCCCGGCTCCCTTAAGGGTCCTCCGCCATATGCTGATCGAGAGTTCGGAACGGTTCTGCGGGTTCACGATGACCCCGAACGACGCTCTTTGATGCTGAACTTCCAGGCGATCGGGATCCTTCCCTGAAGGGACCGGTAGGACCTCGCTCGCCCTTTCTCCTTTCGGAAGGGCGTAATTGTAAGAAAGGCGCAAAAAGAAAGGCTCGAGGGTTAGGTCTGTACGGATAACGAATTCCTGGAAGTCCGTACCCAGCGGGTGTGCAAGGGGTTGCCCATAATGGCCGTAATGCTGGAGCCGTTGTTCATGGGTGAACGTCCTCGGCATAAGGCGGTTGTATTCCAAGAGGAGGTCCAGGTTCTCGATACCTGCGTCGAAGATGCGGGTTCCGATCTGTTGGCCGTGTCGCCCCCGATCAGGATCGTCGAGGACGAACTGCCCGTAGAGGAGGAAATGCTCGTTCAGCCGAGCTCGAAGATCTATGCCCGTTACCACGTTGTGCTTTCCATCAAAACCCTGTACGAGCGTGTTGGTAAAGATCAGGGGGCTAAGGGTGCTCGGATCGATACTGCGCGTACCCGTGCTGTCATAACGATAACGGATCGTTCCTTCGAAGAGCCCGAGCCTGAACCAAGGGAAAAGACGGATATCGAGATAATGGAATGTTCCGGCCTTGGGCTTGAAAAGCGCTTCAGGAGCATCTCCTTTCGGCATCCGTTCCAGGCTCATAAAGCCCGTGTAGATGTTCCGGTAAGCGATCCGGCCATCCCACCACTGATGCTGGAACTCGAGAAAGGGATAGTTGAAGGCATTGTCCGATAGAAGAAGCGACCGATACCCCTCACCGATGAAATGCTTCCCATGTCCCCCCGTAATGGTAAGCCAGTCCGCAACGAATATGCTCAGGCGTCCAGAGGCCATGCTGTGATCGAACCCATTCCCTTCGAAGACCTTGTAGCGACCCTGGCCGGGAACGACCCCTCGTTCCCCCACGTAGTCCCGCAAGTAACGGGGGAGGAAGACCTGGCTTTCCCGGAATCGGGAGCTGAAAGCGATCCGCTCGCCGATCCTTCCTTGAACCTGAAAGCCTCTTTGATTCCGGTAGAGCATGGTCGTATCCCCGTAGGCGGTCGGATCGGCCAGATCCCTTCCCCATTCCAGGTGGAGGAGCGGATCGACGCTCATGGTCAACGGACCTTCTTCTACTCTCAAAAGGTGCTCTTGGAAGAGCTTCCGGTGAAAGAGCGTCCGGGCGGTGTCGCTCTCGCGAAAACGGGGGCGTTTTTCCCCGAGGGTACCAGCGTCCCAGGGTTTAACCCCCATCGGCGGAAGGGTGTCCGCCTGCATCAGCTTTCGCGCATCGTTCCAGCGCGAACGTTGGTCGAGGAGAAGCTTCCCGTGTTGGGCTTCCAGTCCCTGAGCGAGGAGCGAGCCCGCCAGGGTCAGGAAGAAGGCGGCTCGCCGAAGAGGTCTCATGAGCTTTCAAGGATGCTGCTGTCCAATTCTTGATAGACCGAGCGGATCCCTTCTTCAAGGCCGATGCTGTGACTCCATCCCAGATCGTGAAGGCGGCTTACATCGAGCAATTTGCGCGGGGTTCCGTCTGGTTTGGAAGGGTCGAGTTCGAATCGTCCTTCGAAGCCGACGATCCCTTGGATAAGTTCCGCCAATTCGGCGATCGAGATATCCGAACCTGTGCCCACGTTCAGGAATTGCCGCCCATCATAGGTCTCCATCATGAAGCGGGAAGCTCGAGCAAGGTCGTCAACATGTAGGAATTCCCGCCGGGGCTTCCCCGATCCCCAGACCTCAACACGCTCATGACCTTCCACTTTGGCCGTATGGAATTTTCGAAGAAGGGCGGGTAATACGTGGCTGTTGTTCAGGTCGTAGTCGTCGTTGGGACCGTATAGGTTCGTTGGCATCGCCGAGATGAAGTTGCAACCGTACTGATCGCGGTACGCTTCGCACATCTTGATCCCAGCGATCTTGGCGATCGCATAGGGTTCGTTGGTCGGTTCCAGTTCTCCAGTGAGCAGGTGTTCCTCCTTCATCGGCTGCGGTGCATGCTTGGGATAGATACAGGAGGATCCCAGGAAGAGGAGCTTCTTCACACCATGCTCGTAGGCTGAATGAATGATGTTGTTCTGGATCGTGAGGTTGTCGCGAATGAACTCGGCCCGATAGGTGTCGTTGGCTTTGATGCCCCCCACTTTAGCCGCTGCTAAAAAGACGTGGTCGGGGCGTTCGCTGGCAAAGAGATCCCGTACGGCACTTTGATCGCGGAGGTCGAGCTCCGAGGAGCGGCGCCTTATGCGATTTCGATAGCCGGCTTGCTCCAGTTCCCGTTCGATCGCAGAACCCACCATTCCGCGGTGTCCTGCCACGTATATCTTGTCGCCTGGCTCCATGCTCATCCGTTCTTCATTTTACCGCTACTGGCCTTCAACATGGCCTGCTTTTGCTGGCATTTCTCAAGGTCGCTTTCGACCATTTCACGTACCAGCTCTTCCAGCCCCTTTTCGGGTTCCCAGCCCAATTCCTTCCTTGCTTTGCTCGCGTCCCCTTGCAAAAGGTCCACCTCAGCCGGACGGAAATAATCAGGATCGATCTCTACGAGGGTTCGGCCAGTAGCTTTATCCACGCCGACCTCGTTCTCACCTTCCCCCTTCCATTCCAGGTCCAGCTCGACCTTTCGAAAAGTCATCTCCACGAATTCCCGCACCGAATGGGTTTGACCTGTGGCCAGAACGTAATCGTCCGAGGTGTCCTGTTGCATCATCATCCACATGCCCTTGACGTAATCCTGGGCATGGCCCCAATCCCGCTTGGCATCGAGGTTTCCGATGTAGAGCTTATCCTGAAGTCCGAGCTTGATCATGGCCGCGGCCCGCGTTATCTTGCGGGTAACGAAAGTTTCGCCGCGGATGGGGCTTTCGTGGTTGAAGAGGATCCCGTTGCAAGCGAAGATATCGTAAGCCTCGCGATAGTTCTTGGTGATCCAATAGCCGTAAAGTTTAGCAACGCCATAAGGGCTCCGGGGATAGAAGGGGGTGTCCTCGTTCTGGGGCACTTCCTGGGCCATTCCGTAGATCTCCGAAGTGGATGCTTGATAAAAGCGGGTCTCCCTTTCCATCCCCAGGATGCGTAGTGCTTCCAGGATACGGAGGGTGCCGAGGGCATCGGCGTTTGCTGTGTATTCCGGAGTTTCGAAAGAGACCTTGACGTGGGACTGGGCGGCCAGGTTGTAGATCTCCAGGGGACGTACTTCCTGGATGATGCGGATCAGATTGGTGGAATCCGTCATGTCCCCGTAGTGGAGGCGGAAGTTCACGTCACGTTCGTGAGGGTCTTTGTAGAGATGGTCCACCCGATCCGTGTTGAAGAGGGATGCTCTTCGTTTGATGCCGTGTACCTCGTAGCCTTTCTCGAGGAGAAACTCGGAAAGGTAAGCCCCGTCCTGTCCGGTCGCGCCGGTTATGAGTGCCCGCTTGCGATCGCTCATCGGACGATGAACCAATGATTGTGAAGGTCCTCTTTGTTGTAGACCATTTCCTCGCTCGTGCTGTGATCGATCACCTCCTTGCCGGCTTCATTGGCAATGGCGTGACCGGCTGCTGTGTCCCATTCCATGGTGGGCCCGAAACGGGGATATACGTCAGCCTTCCCCTCGGCGACGAGGCATAGCTTGAGCGAACTGCCGATCGAAGTGAGTTCCACTTCCCCGTGTTCCTTCTTGAGCTCTTCGATGTACTGCTCGGTGTCCTCGTTCATATGAGAGCGGCTCGCCACTGCCGTGAATTTATCCCGGGTCAGATCGTAGGGGAGTTGGTCCGCTTTTTCCATCAGTTCGCTCAACGAGGAGCTTCGATGGGAAGAAGCTTCAGTGGTCTTGTAGGCCCCTTGGCCGTTCAACGAGAAGTAAAGCTCGTCCTTTGCGGGCACGAGAATGACCCCGAGTACTGGACTCCCGTTCTCGATCAGCGCGATGTTGATCGTGAATTCCCCGTTCTTCTTGATGAACTCCTTCGTCCCATCGAGGGGGTCCACCATCCAGAAACGTTTCCAGGCGGCCCTTTCGTGAAAAGGGGTGTCCTTCCCTTCCTCGCTGAGGACCGGAAGTTCGGTGGCTTCCAAGCGTTTCTTGATCGCTTCGTGGGCCTTTCGGTCGGCCAGGGTGAGCGGGCTCTTGTCGTCTTTGGTCTCCACTTCATGGTCCCCTTCGTAGACCTCGAGGACCTTTTCACCTGCCTTGAAAGCTGCTTTGATGGCTTCTTCAGCCCATTCTTCGTAAGTGGTGTTGCTCATTTTCTTAGAGATCGTAAATGGTTCCGAGTATCAGGATGCAACCGATCAGATAGATCAGGGTCAAAGGTAAACCGATCCTGAAGAAATCTTTGAACGCGTAACCTCCGGGCCCGTAGACCATAAGGTTCGTTTGGTACCCGATCGGCGTGATGAAGTTGGCAGCACCCCCATAAGCCACGGCCAGGACAAAAGGCTCGATGGGCATTTGGAAGTTCTGGGAAGCAGTGATCACGATCGGAAGGATGATGGCCACTGCTGCTTTGCTCGTCATAAAAGACGCGAGGAGATTGGTAATGATGAATATACCGGCAAGAAGGGCAAGGGGAGAGGACTTCACGACGCTGATCACGGAGCCGGCGAGCAGGCTGGCCGCTCCCGAATTGATCATGGCCTTACCGAGGGCCAGCCCCAGGGCGATCACCATGATCAGGTTGAAGTCGATGCTGTTACGGATCTCGCTCGGCCGGGCGACCCCGAGTACGAGGGTGAGGGAGAGGAGGAGTGTCAGGGATATGAAGAAGGGTACGGTATGCGTGACGGCCAGAACTATGGAGGTGCCAAGGCCTGTTACAAGGAGCCCCACCTTCCAGGGGGTCGGTTTCTTGATCTCCTTATCCATGGTGAGCACGTAGAAAGCGGGGTTGTTCTCCACGCGCGTAAAGAAGTCCTCTCCTGCGAGCACCATCAGGACATCCCCTGCGCGAAGGACCAATTCGCCGATCCTTCCGCGCAGCTGTTCCCCGTTCCGGTGGACGGCAAGGATCGCCCCGTCGTAGCGGGCCCGGAACTCGGTGTCCTTCACGCGGCGTCCCACCAGCTTGGAATTCTGTGAGACCACTACTTCGACGATGTTGTTCTTTTCCTGAAGCGGAATATCACAGGCTTTGGGAAGGGATAGCCCCATGGAGGGTTTGAAGAACTCGGAGATGGAATCCGTGGCCCCGGCGAAGAAGAGCACATCCCCTTCATGCAGGATCATATCCGGAGAGACCGGCCGGATGAAACGTCCGTTCCGTTCGATCTCCACAAGGTAGATATCCTTGAGGTTCCGAAGCCCACCTTCTTCCACACTACGACCGATGAGGGAGGAGCCTTCTTCGATGTGGGTTTCGAGCAGGTAGCTCCGCGATGGTTCCAGGAGCTCGTCCACGGGATCATCCGTGGATCCGGGCAGTAACTTCCGGGAGAAGAGAACGAGGTAAGCGATGCCCAGGATCATCATCGGGGCGCCTACCCAGGCGAAATCGAAGATCCCCAATCCGTTCCAATCCCCTTTCACCTGGTCCATGGCCATACCGTTCACCACGAGGTTCGTGGAGGTGCCGATCAGCGTGATGCATCCTCCGAGTATCGCTGCATAGGAGAGGGGTATCATGAAACGCGAAGGGGGAACCCCTTGCTCTTTGCTCCAGGAGTGGACATAAGGGATCAGCATGGCCACGATGGGCGTGTTGTTGAGGAACGCGGAGCTCACACCGACGCTCGACATCATCTTGATCCCGAAGAGAGAAGGTTTGTCGTCCTTCCGGAAAATGTTACGAAAGATCCCGTCCAATGCGCCGGTCCGCTGAAAGATCCCGCTTATTACCAGGAGGAGGACGATCACCGCGAGCTGCTCGTTAGCGAATCCGTGGAGAGCCTCTTCAGGGGAAAGGACCTTCTTGCCTTCGGGCATCGGAATGCTGAAGACCATGAGCACGACGATGCCGACCATGAACGTCACCGTCGGCCGAAGGGTCTCCGTGTAAAGGAAGACGATCAGGAAAAGGATGACGACTAGAACGAGCCCGATCTCAAGGGTCATGGATGCTACGGGTTAAAGTCCGCTCTCCACCGGATGCCAAGTCGTTTTGATCTCCTGAAGCTCGGCGATCCGTTCCAGCGATCCTTCGCCGGATAGGGGTGGGGTCGCTCTTGTAAAACTTCGCTTAAGGTTCTCCGCGGAGGCTTCTTCGACCGAGGCAAGCTCCAGTTCCGGATCCTCGGGTAACACGATGGCGTTGATGTCTTTGTGGGAAGCCATTTGAGGGAGCAGCTCGGACCTATGACCGCTCAGAAGATTCACCACTCCAGCGGGGACATCGGAATCGTTCAGGACCTCGGCAAAGCTCATTCCTGCGAGCGGGTTCGTTCCGGAACAAAGCGCTACGATGCTGTTCCCTCCCACGATCGTGGATGCGATCGCATCGCAGAGGGCAAACAAAGGTCGTTCCTCGGGGGTGACCACAGCGACCACTCCCATCGGCTCGGGAACCGTGAAGTTGAAATGAGGGGAGCTTACGGGATTCACGGAACTGGTAAGGGTGCGGAATTTGTCCGCCCATCCGGCGTAATGGACCATCAGATCGATGCTGGCATTGACTTCATCCGTTGCTTGTTTCTTAGGAATGCTCGTCTGCATCAATTCTTCGATGAACTGTGCCTTCCTTCCTTCGAGCATCTCACCCACCCGATAGAGCACCTGACCTTTGTTCATACCCGAGCGGGCGGCCCATCCTTCTTGAGCCTCGCGAGCGGCGCTCACTGCATTTCGGAGGTCTTTCCTCGAAGCACGGCAGATGTTGGCCAGTTGCTGTCCCTCTGCGTCCGTGGGTCTGAAATAGCGACCGGACTCGGTCCTGGGGAACTTACCGCCGATATAGAGCTTGTAGGTCTTCAAGATCCGTTGTCGTTGCATGGCTTATCCCGCTTCTTTCAGATAGGGTTCCAATCCCTGTAGGCCACCTTCACGCCCAAACCCGCTTTCCTTGTAACCGCCGAAAGGCGAAGGAGCTTCAAGGCGGTTGAAGGTGTTGGCCCATACGACCCCGGCCTTCACTTCTTGGGTCATCCGGAGGATGCGTGCCCCTTTGTCGGTCCATATCCCCGCGGAAAGCCCATAAGGGGTGTTGTTGGCCTTTTCTACCGCCTCATCGTCGGTCCTGAAGGTCTGCACGGCAAGGACGGGCCCGAAGATCTCCTCTTGGGAAATGCGGTGGGATTGAGAGGCACCGAGGAAAAGGGTGGGGCGGCACCAATAGCCCCGTTCGGGCAGCTCGCAACTGCTCTGATGGACTTCCAACCCTTCCCTTTGTCCGATCGAAAGGTATTCCTCGATCTTATCGAGCTGCTCCCTCGAGTTGATCGCTCCGATATCGGTGTTCTTATCGAGCGGGTCCCCCACGATCAGGGTCTCGATCCGGTCCTTTAATTTGCGCACGACCTCGTCGTGAACCGATTCCTGGACGAGAAGCCGGGATCCGGCACAACAAACGTGGCCTTGATTGAAAAAGATCCCGTTGATGATCCCTTCGACGGCCTGATCGATCGCCGCATCCTCGAAGACGATGTTCGCGGCTTTCCCTCCCAACTCGAGGGTGAGCCCCTTATCCGTGCCGGCGGTGGCTTTTCGGATGGCCTTTCCCACCTCGGTGGATCCGGTAAAGGCGATCTTGTCCACATCAGGGTGTTCCACCAAAGCAGCACCCGTTGCACCTGCCCCGGTCAAAACGTTCACCACGCCGTCCGGCAGCTTAGCATCCTGAACGATCTCGGCCAGTTTGAGCGCGGTGAGCGGGGTGCTCTCCGCTGGTTTCAGTACCACGGTATTACCTGTTGCTAGGGCTGGTGCGATCTTCCAGGCCGCCATGAGGAGGGGGAAGTTCCAGGGGACGATCTGACCGGCCACCCCCATGGGTTCCATTTTACGACCCGGGAAAGCGTAGCCCAATTTGTCCGCCCATCCCGCATAGTAGAAGAAGTGGTAGGCCGCGAGCGGCACATCCAGATCCCGCGATTCGCGGATCGGTTTCCCACTATCCATCGACTCGATCACCGCCAGTTCGCGCGATCGCTCCTGGATCATCCGGGCGATCCGGAAGATGTACTTGGCCCGTTCCTTCGGGGGCATGGGGCTCCATTCCTCGTTAAAGGCTTTGCGAGCGCTCTTCACGGCTTGGTCCACTTCTTTTTGGCCAGCCTCTGTGATCGAGGCCAGCCTTTCTTCACGGGCCGGGTCCCTGGTCTCGAAAGAGCTTGTGTTCCTCGGTTTTTTGAAGTTGCCTCCGATGAAAAGCCCGTAACGTTCAGCAATATGCACATGCTCCCTGCTTTCGGGAGCTTCTTGATAAGAGGTGTCGAAGTGTAGCTTCTGCTCGTTTTTCCTGTTCGAGGCCATAGGATCTTAGTCCTTAGAGAAATAGACCGACGAGGAATAGGCACCGCTCGCTTCCTTGTCGAGTTGCATGAGGACCTTGTTCGCGAGGCTGCTGGCTCCGAAGCGAAAACGTTCGGGGGTGACCCAATCCTCGCCCAGGACTTCCCGGAGCATCACGAGGTAATGGAGGGCCAGTTTCGGGTCAGAGATCCCGCCGGCCGGTTTCATCCCCACTTTTTCCCCGGTCCGGTAATAATGGTCCCGAATGGCTTCGAGCATCACCAGCGTCACAGGCAGGGTCGCTGCGGGTTTTATCTTCCCTGTGGAAGTTTTGATGAAGTCAGCTCCAGCCTGCAACGCGATCTCACTGGCCTTGCGGACACGGTCGAGCGTTCCCAGTTCTCCGGTCTCCAGGATCACCTTAAGATGAGCACTGCCGCAAGCCTCCTTCACGGCAGCGATCTCGTCGAAGACCTCTTGGTATGCACCGGAAAGGAAAGCCCTGCGCGAGATTACCATATCGATGTCGTCCGCTCCCTGTTCAACAGCATAATGAACCTCCTGGCGTTTCAGATCGAGCGGGGCTTGCCCTGAGGGGAAAGCGGTCGCCACGGAAGCGATGGAGGTCTTGCTTCCTTTGAGCGCCTTCTTGGCTTCCCCGACAAGGCTCGGATAAACACATACTGCTGCCACGGGGGGTGGATCGAGCGTTCCTTCGTGGAGATGCTTTGCCTTGTAACAGAGTTGCCGCACTTTACCAGGGGTGTCCGCCCCTTCGAGCGTGGTCAGATCGATCATGGAGAGCACGGTGCGAAGGCCTTCCACCTTGGAGCTTTTCTTGATGCTCCGTTTTGAAAAGCGGGAGGCCCGTTCATGGACCCCGACCTGATCGATGGCCGGGACCCGGCTCAGGTAGGGACTTTGTTCGCGGCGGGCAGTGCTGCTCATCGTTCTTAGCTATCCTCGTCAAATATAGGCAAAGTTCCTCCCCACGAGCAAGCTGAGCGCAAGCTTGGATCCCCATTTCTTTTTACCTTTGCAACTCATTCCATGACAAGGCCGGAACATATCTATCCCCTTTTCGATAAGGCCCTGCAGCGGGGAGAAAAGGAGCGTCTGCTCGGTCAGCGCTCCAAAGTGATATGGATGACAGGGCTTTCGGGGTCCGGAAAGAGCACGATCGCATTGGGTTTGGAGCGGAAGCTCCACCAAAAGGGGTTCCTTACGGAAATGCTCGATGGAGATAACGTGCGGACGGGCCTCAACAGCGACCTCGGCTTTTCGGAGGAGGACCGGCAGGAGAACATCCGGCGGATCGCAGAAGTAGCGAAGCTCTTTTGCGATTGCGGGGTCTTCACGATCGCCTGTTTCGTTAGCCCGACGATCGGGATGCGGGAAAAGGCGCGGTCGATCATCGGGGATGAGGATTTCATGGAGGTTTTCGTGGACACTCCGCTGGAGGTCTGCGAAGAGCGCGATACGAAAGGGCTCTATCAAAAGGCCCGAAAAGGGGAGATCGAAGGGTTCACCGGTATCGATGCCCCCTTCGAGCCCCCGGAAGATCCGGATATCCGCCTTGTCACAAAGGATAAAGAAGTGGAAGCGAGCGTCGATGAAGCGCTCGAAAAAGTACTACCAACGATCCAAGTCCATGGATGAAAAACGATCCTACAAACTCACCCACCTGAAGGAGCTCGAAGCGGAATCGATCTTCGTGCTAAGGGAGATCGCCTCTCAGTTCGAGAATCCAGCCCTCCTCTTTTCCGGAGGAAAGGATTCCATCGTGACCTTCTATCTCGCGCGAAAAGCTTTTTATCCGGCCAAATTGCCCTTTCCCCTCATCCATATCGATACGGGGCACAATTTCCCGGAGACGATCGAATTCCGTGACCGTCTCATGGAGCGGACGGGTGCCCGTCTGATCGTGGGTTCCGTCCAGGAGGACATCGATAAAGGGAAGATCGTGGAGGAAAAGGGCCCCCATGCCAGCCGCAACAAACTTCAGACGACCACCTTGCTC
Organism: uncultured Weeksellaceae bacterium; assembly: GCA_964537825.1. Taxonomy (GTDB): domain Bacteria; phylum Bacteroidota; class Bacteroidia; order Flavobacteriales_D; family CAYVSK01; genus CAZIDL01. The sequence goes on along the minus strand of CAZIDL010000056.1, from coordinate 431 downwards.
GATACCCTAGAGGCTAACAAGATCGATGCGGCGATAGGAGGAGCGCGTCGGGACGAAGAGAAAGCTCGTGCTAAGGAACGCTTCTTCTCTCACCGCGATGAGTTCGGCCAGTGGGATCCGAAAAAGCAGCGTCCGGAGCTCTGGAACCTTTTCAACGGTCGCAAGAACATGGGCGAGCACTTTCGCTGCTTCCCGATCAGCAATTGGACGGAAATGGATGTGTGGCAGTACATCCTGCACGAGGACATCGAGATCCCCTCGCTCTATTTCTCCCACGAGCGGGATACCATCGTGCGTGATGGCGTCATCCTTGCCGATTCCGAATACATCTATAAGAAAGAGGACGAAGTGCCTGAAAAACGAAAGGTCCGTTTCAGGACGATCGGGGACATGACCTGCACCGGCGCTGAAGAATCCGAGGCCAATTCGGT
>CAZIDL010000055.1:0-17039 GCA_964537825.1 uncultured Weeksellaceae bacterium | reverse complement strand
GCTTCTTTCCGGAGATGACCGACTTGAAGGGGGTTGAGGAACGGAACGGGATCACTCATAAGGACAACTTCTACCATACGCTCCAGGTACTCGACAACCTGGCTGCGTGGAGCGATGACCTCTGGCTCCGTTGGGCAGCCATCCTTCACGACATCGGGAAACCACCCACCAAACGCTTCGATGAGAAGGAAGGCTGGACCTTCCATGGACACGACCATGTGGGCTCGAAGATGGTGAAACGGATCTTCCGGAAGCTCAAACTCCCCCTCGATCATCGAATGAAGTACGTACGCAAGCTGGTGGCCCTTCACCTCCGACCCATCGCTCTAGCGACCGCAGAGGTCACTGACTCAGCTGTACGGCGCCTCATCTATGAGGCCGGTGACGACCTGGAGGACCTCCTCTTGCTTTGCCAGGCCGACATCACCTCCAAGAACCGGAAGAAGGTCAAGCAGATCCTGAAGAACTACGAAAAGGTGAAGGAGAAAGTCCAGGAAGTGGAGGAAAAGGACCGCGTACGCAACTTCGAACCCCCCATCTCTGGTGAAGACGTGATGAAAGCCTTCGACCTCCGCCCCTCCAGAATGGTCGGGGATATCAAGAACGCGGTAAAAGACGCCGTGCTCGACGGAAGCATCTCCAACGACCGCGAAGAGGCCTGGAACTATATGCTCCGTAAAGGAAGGGAGCTAGGATTGGAACCGGCCAAAGAAAGCTCCCGGGAAGGGGAGTGAGAAGGGCCGGATCCCAACTCCGACTATCTAAAAGGGGACTTTCAGGATCAGAGACCGAACCTCTTCACTGCTTGGCTGGCAATACCTTCGTCCGCACTTCCCCGAAACCGACGCGGACTCCTTCCTTTTCGGCCGCTCCGGTCATGATGACCGTATCCCCGTCCTGGATGAACTTTCGCTCGCTCTCGTCCGGCATCTCGATCGGATACTGACCTTTCCAGGTCTGCTCGAGCATGGAACCGAAACTGCTGTTCTCGGGGCCGCTGATGGTACCGGAGGCCATCATGTCCCCTGCCCGGATATTGCACCCATTGATGGTATGGTGAGCCAACTGCTGCTCCATGTTCCAATAGAGGTACTTGTGGTTGGAATCGCAGATCATTTTGGGTTCGCTCCGGTCCGGTTTGACGTATACCTGGATCCCGATATCCAGGTTCTTGTCCCCTTCAACCTTCAGGTAATCAAAGACCTCAGGATCCTGCTTCGGGCCGGGCACCCTGAACGGCTCGAGAGCGTCCAAGGTCACGATCCATGGGGAAATGGACGAGGCAAAGCTCTTGGCGAGGAAAGGGCCGAGCGGTACGTATTCCCATTTCTGGATATCCCGAGCAGACCAGTCATTGAAGAGCACGAGCCCGAAGATGTGATCGCTCGCTTCTTCCGTGCTGATAGCGTCCCCTAACGGTTTGCCCTGGTAGGTCACAAAAGCCATTTCCAATTCGAAATCGAGGAGCTTGCAAGGTCCGAAGACCGGCGGCTCATCGTCTTTGGGCTTTTGCTGCCCTTTCGGGCGATGGATGGGGACCCCTGTGGGAATAATGGATGAGGCACGCCCATGATAAGCGACCGGAAGATGGACCCAATTGGGCATCAATGCGTTGTCCGGTCCCCGGAACATCGTTCCTACGTTGGTCGCGTGCTCTTTGGAGGAATAGAAGTCGGTGTAATCCCCAACATCGACCGGAAGGTCCATCTCAACTTTCTCGACCGGAAAGAAAGCCTTTTCCTGGGTCTGTTGGTCTTTCTTCAAGCTATCGTCCTCACCGGTGAACAGATCCGAAAGCCGTTCGCGAACTTCCCGGGTTCCTTGCTTACCCGCTTTCATGAACGGGTTCAGGGTCTTCTCCTTCCAGACCTTAGGGTCGACCGAAAGGCCTTTGAGGTAGCCTTTATCCGCCAGCACGGAAAGGTCCACGATCGTGTCCCCAATGCGGGTAGCGCAGCGAGCGCTCTTGTCAGAAGTATGGAAGATCCCGAACGGGATGTTCTGCACGGAGAAATCGCTGTTGCTCGGGACGTCGAGCCAGGTCTTTTTGGAAGGATCGTTCGCGCGGGAGATCATGGGCTTGGGGATTTTGGAAGGTCAAAATTAGGGAAAGGGTAAAGAGTTGGCCCGCTTTTCACGGCTTCACCCACAGGGAATCCACAAAATCCCCGTTCGGGTCCTCGAAATGCCGCTCGCTGCGAAACCCGCTTCCCGACGCCAATTCATCGATCCCCTGGAAGGAATACTTTTGTGAACGCTCCATGAAGATCGGTTCCCAGGCCCTGAAATGCACCTTCATGCTTAAACCTTCCAAATTCACCACCTGCTCCTTTGTGCTTACGAGGTAACTACGCACCTCCCCATCCATGGGATCGTAAAGGGGGTGATGGATGAAGAGGTCGGGGTCGAAATCCCCTCCTAATTCCCGGTTCATCCGTTCCAGCAAGTTCAAGTTGAAGGCTTTCGTGATCCCATCTCGGTCATCATAGGCGCGCAGGATCCGCCGGGGATCCTTTTTCAGATCGAAGCCCATAAGAAGCCGATCGCCTTCATCAAGCGATCCGGCGATCGTGGAAAGGAGCTGCTGGGCTTCTTCTGTACTGTAGTTCCCGATATTCCCACCCATGAAGACAAGGACCCGCGGCGGGGGCACGGCTACTTTCAGACCTTCCAATAGGTGGAAATAATCGCCGGCCCAGGCCTCCACCCGTAGGTCGGGCATTTCCTTGGTCAATTCCCATTCCAGCTCATCGAGCACGTTCCTGGAAATGTCGTTGGGAATGTAGCGGAGCCCATCCCCGGCTTCCTGGAAAAGCGCTCGCAAAAGATAACGGGTTTTTGAAGCATCCCCTGCCCCTAATTCGATCAGGTTGAGCCCCCCGGCTTGAGGGTGCCGCAAAGCTTCAGCCAATTCCCCGGAACGGTCCCTCAGGATCCGCCCCTCTGCACGGGCCGGATAATACTCCTCCAACTCCATGATCCGCTGGAAAAGCGCATCCCCTTTGGCATCATAAAGGTGTTTGCTCGGAAGCTTCTTGATAGGGCTGTTCAGCCCTCTGTACACATCCGCAGCAAAAGTCCCCACTTCCTCCATGCTCGAACTCATTCCTGAAGGGTTTCGGCCAAGCGGAGGCCGCTAAAGAGCCAACGTTCGGGTGGGGGAAAGAAATTGCGATAGCTGGAGCGGATGTGGGAACGGGGTGTGGCACAGGACCCCCCTCGGAGCACCATTTGACCGCACATGAATTTACCATTGTATTCCCCCATCGCACCGGGCTCCCGCTCGTAGAAAGGATAGGGAAGATAAGCGCTCTGGGTCCATTCCCAACAATCACCGAAGAACTGGAAATGCTCCCCTTCCTTTTTCATAGGACGCCCTTGCATGCTCTCCTGAAGGTTCGCTTCTTCAGGCAGCTCATCGTGAAGGCGCTCGCAAAGGACCTCCCATTCAGCTTCGGTGGGCAATCGCTTGCCTTTCCAATGCGCAAAGGCTTGGGCTTCGTAATAATTGATATGCGTTACGGGTTCCTCCGGATCGACCTCTTCCACTCCGTGTAGCGTGTAGGTGTAGAAGCTCCCACCGTGCAAGAACCAGTAGAGGGGAGCCCGGACGTGGTTCTCCTGGATCCAGCTCCATCCTTCATCCAGCCAAAGATCGGGGTTGTCGTAACCCCCGGATTCCATGAACTCGATCCATTCGCCGTTCGTGATCAGGCGGTCCATCAAGCAAGCTCGATGCAGATAAACGTTGTGCCGACCGTACTCGTTGTCATAAGCAAAACCTTCCCCATCGTGACCGATCGTATAGATCCCTTCCGGGATCTCGAGCCATTCCTCCGGCGGATGTTCTTTCCCATTGCTCCCGGATGCCGGTGATGGTCCTTCGAGATAAGGGGGTTGGAAATGGTCGGACCCGAGGATGTACTTGATATCGTAGAAGAGAAGTTCCTGGTGCTGCTGTTCGTGTTGGATCCCTATCTGGAGGATCCGTTCCTGCTCTTCGGAAAGTCCATCATTTCCCTGCGCAAGCTCTTCGATAGCCCGATCCACATATTCCCTGTAAGCATGCACCTCGTCCAATAGAGGCCGGTTCAGCGTATAGCGTTGGGTCTTCGGCAGCCGTTCGCCCGCGTTCTCATAATAGCTGTTGAAGATATAGGGATAGTTGGGATGGAATTCCTGATAGCGTCGGTCGTTGGGCTTCAGAAGGAAGGTCTCGAAGAACCATGTGGTGTGCCCGAGATGCCATTTCGGTGGACTTACGGCATCGATGGGCTGCATAAGGTGATCCTCCACGCTGAGCGGGGCACAGATCTCTTCGGTACGCTTGCGGACCTCCCGGTATTGTTCGAGGAGGGTTTGGCCCTCCAGGGTCGATGAAGTGCTCATAGGTTGCAGTTCTCGTAGCTTAAAGGTACAACATGAGCCCTTTGCTCGTTCTGAAAAAGTCGTTCAGCGCCTCCATGTTAGCGGATCCTCTGGAAAGGGGGGATAATTCCAGACCATACCCCCTAGCAAGGGTTGCTAAGAGGCAATGCACGGGGATCGGTCCCCTTTTTACCTTTATAGAAAGCATTCCGACCATGAAGATCACGTTCTACGGACAATCCGGCTTCGGGATCGAAACCGGAACTACGAGGCTCGTCATCGATCCTTTCATTAGCGGGAATCCCCTTGCAGAACGAAAAGTCGACCCGCAAGAGGTCGGAGCGGACCATGTGCTCGTTACGCATGGGCACCAGGACCATGTCAGTGACGTGGAAGGCATCTGCAAGGCGAACGACGCCACCCTGATCGCCAATTACGAGATCGTGAACTGGTTCGGGAGCGAAAAAGGCATTAAAAAGGCCCATCCGATGAACACTGGAGGGCAATTCCATTTGGAAGAAGTCCTGATCCGCATGTTCGGCGCTTTGCACTCCAGCAGCATGCCGGACGGAGATTACGGAGGGCAACCGAACAGCTTTATCGTGACCACGCAAGAAGGAGCTTTCTACCATGCAGGGGATACAGCTTTGTTCACTGACATGAAGCTGATCCGCGAGCTCTATCCGGTGCAGTTGGCCTTCCTTCCGATCGGGGATAACTTTACGATGGGCATCGACGATGCCGTGATCGCGTCGGATTTCATCGGTTGCGACCGTATCGTCGGAATGCATTTCGATACCTTCCCCCCCCTCGAGATCGACCATGAAGAGGCCAGGAAGAAGTTCAACGATGCCGGAAAGGAGTTGATCCTAATGAAGGTCGGAGAGACGAGGGAGGTGGGACTTTAATTTCAATTCAAACCCCAATTCCAAGGATCGACAGGTCTGCTGAACGATCGGCTCCACCCCTTGAAGGAAGACATTGGCCTTTTGGTCTGGAGAGCCTTTGAAATTCACTCAACCCTCCCCACCGGATACCGCCGATGCGCATCCTCGTAATGCTTCGAGCGCTTATAGATGAAGCGGAGCTGAGCGCGGTGGCTTGAAGCAAAGCTCGAATCCTTCGCTTTCCGTTCTTCAAAGGCCTTCTTCAGCTCAGGCCGCTCTTCCAGGATCCGTTCGGCCTTGGGATCGAAGAGGTAGCTCGAAAAATACTCCTTCTGCATGAGGACCTCGTCGAAAAAGTTCCAGGCGAAATAAGCGTCTTTGGCATCGGGCTCGAGCGTTCGCACGAGGAAGCGATCCTTAGCCGTACCTGTCGGGATCAACACGTCCCCTTTGTAAAAGTCCCGTTCCTGCTCCTTCCTTTCGATCCGGACATCCTGATGGAGGTAATGCCCTTCATAGGGACGATCGATCGTCTCCAGATCCCGGAGGTAGTAGGAGGTGACCTTGATCGTCGTATCCCGGTCCAGGCGCTCCAGCTTCACTTGGTTGGTCTCGAGCCTTTCGATGACTTTATCCCAAGCTTGCGGGATCACGTAGTATTCGGGCTTGCTCCGGACCAAAGTCGCCTTGTAGTCGTCGTAATAAGGGATCATGCGCTCCCAGGGCTTATTTTGATCGTAATGCAGGGTCTTTTGACCGGTCACATCGCTGGTCCGGTGTTCTGCTCGGTAACCCTTGAAAGGGATCGAATCCACTTTCGTACTGTCCAGTTCCCACCGGAGGGAAAAACTGTCACGTTCCGCTGTCCGCTGATCAGCACGCAGCTTATCCTCCATCAATTCCTGTCCGTTCTCCTTTACATAATTGAGACAGCTATAGAGGAATTCTTCGGTACTCTTGACCCGCTCTTCATACGGTTTCAACATATGCGTTTCGCTAACGAACCCGATCGTGTTGAAGAGGGCAGCGTAGCCGGTGGAGTAGCGAGCAGTCTCCATATAAGCAAAGAGCCCGCTTGCCGGCGTTTCCTCCATCGTCATCACATAAGGGGCCGTGGGATAATCGCGTTCCTTCATGCGCTTGCGAAGGGATGGGAGCATCTTATTCTGAAGGTGCTCGGCAAGGCCGGGGCTCAGCTTGTCCTTTTGGGTGGGTATGAGCGTCATCGTATGCTGATAGTCGGCCCCGTTTGTAGAATGGGTATCGATGAAGAGGGCGGGATCGAAGAGCTGGAAGATGCGGGAAAAGGTCAACGCATTGTCCGAATCACACTTGATGAAATCTCGATTGAGGTCCAGATTGCGGCCATTTCCCCGAAAGCCATACATCTTGGGACCGTTCTGATTGACCCTTGTACAGCAATTGCGGTTAAGAGCTCCGCCCACGTTGTAAATGGGGATGATACCGATCGCAGCCTTCCCCACTCGCTCAGACGTATTTTCCGCACTCAGTAATTCGTTCGCAAAAGCCATCGAAGCATCGATCCCGCAAGGTTCGCCCGGATGAATGCCGTTGTTGACGAGGATGAAAGGAAGGCCAGCGCGTTCGAGCTTGGCCGGTTTGAAGGCCTTGGACGGAGAAATGATGAAGAGGTGCAGAGGCTTGCCGATATCGGTGGTCCCGTATTCGAGCAGTTCAGCATTCTCGTATTTCGAAGCAAGGTCCTCGTAAAAGCCGATGGCCTCTTCATAGGTGACCGTCTTGTTCTGAGCGGGCTTTTTCAGAAGGTCCGTATTCTGAGATCGGGCGAAGAATGGGATCGAAAGGAGGAGAAAGAGCAGGGGACGCATCGGGATCGGATTTAGCGCGAAGGTAATCAGGCGACCGAGCGCTAGCTTTCAAAGCAGCCCCGACCAGAAAGGGAAATTAAAGGGCGGACCTCTCAGGGGGCTGCCCTTATTTACCGCAGGACCAATTCCTTCCCTTTTCCACGCTGTTCGTACAAAGCTTTAAGAAAATATTCGAAACACCCCACCTCCTCCACATTGTGCCGCAACCACGCATGGATCTTTGCCTTATCCATGTTCCGGGGCACGATCACCCTGTTCACCAAAGGCTTGAGCAGCCCAATTTCCAACCCCAATACCATTCGGGTCCGATAAAGAACGCCCTCCCGGGTCTCCTTAAAAGAATGCCGCAGGCACATAACCGGATGTCCGAGTTTATGGATCCGAAGTTCGATGCCCTCTTCGTCCAGCCGATGGACATAGGCTCTCTCTTTCACGCGATAGGCGGGATCCCGCTGAAAAGCTTCATCGATACGAAGGAATTTCCCCGCTCTCAAAGGAGGTTCCGGGACTGCCTCCACATGGATATGATCGAAGGGATGCCAGATCTGATATGCGGGATAGAGCGCTCCATCCACTTCGACCCATCGATCCGTGAAATGCTGAAACCACCAATGGAGCATTTTGCCTTCGATCCCCGGGAGTGGTGCATGCTCGATCCGAAGCTCCAGCTGTCCTGTAGAGAGGGTCTTCACCTCGCTATGGGCGGAATCCAGAGACCTTAGCTTCCAACCGAATTCGCGAGGAGGAGGAATATGCATGAAGAGGTCGGTTTTCAATGAAAATTACGAGAAATAGCTGATGGCTACCCTGAAAAACAAAGTACCCCTTCATTGTTACCCAAGGGTATGCACTTATTTTTAAGCCATTGACAGTCATTATTCATTTATGCTCCCATCGACCCTACCTTTCCACCCGAGAAACAGCTACCTCTTCATGATCCCTTTCCTCTTCCTGCTCGCATGCGGCGAGGGTCAACGAAAAAAGGAGAGCGAGGAAAAGGGGCATCGAATCCTCGAGAAAAAGGATAAGAACGGGAATCCTTACAAAACCGTCACCAACGACCCCTATGGGGTCCGCATTTACGAACTCGATAACGGCCTCAAGGTTTACCTTGCGAAGAACGAGAAGGAACCCCGTGTCCAGACATTCATCGCCGTAAGAGCAGGTTCTGCCCACGAGCAAAAGGAAACCACCGGGCTTGCCCATTACCTCGAACACATGCTCTTCAAAGGGACTGACCGGATCGGGACCCTGAACTGGGAGGAGGAGAAGCCGCTTATAGACTCTATATCAACCCTTTACGAAAAAAGGCGCAAGATCGAGGATAGTTCCCGCAGAAAAGAGCTTTATGAGCGCATCGACAGCCTGTCTCAAAAAGCTGCTCAATATGCCGTCCCCAACGAATACGACAAGATCGTTTCAGCGATGGGTGGTCAAAGGACCAACGCTTTCACGAGCAAGGACCGGACGGTCTATATGAACAACATCCCTTCGAACCAGATCGAACGTTGGGTGAAATTGGAACGGGAACGGTTCCGGAAAATGGCCCTGCGCCTTTTCCATACGGAACTAGAGACCGTTTTCGAAGAGTTCAATCAGAACCAGGACAGCGATTACAGCCTGGCCTCAGAGAAGATGAACAAAGCCCTCTATCCGGGGCATCCCTATCGATACTCCACGATCGGCAAGGCAGAAGACCTCAAAAACCCTTCCATGAAGAACGTGCATGCCTTCAAGGAAGAGTACTACGTACCGAACAACATGGCCATCTGCCTTTCCGGCGACTTGGAGCCGGCAGAGACCTTTGCTCATATCAAGGAGCACTGGAGCGACTGGGAAGCGAGTGAAAAAGAACCCGAGGAGATCGAAGGGAAAAAGGCGGATCCCCTGAAAGGAACGATCGAAAAGAGCGTTCAGGGTCCTGAGGAAGAACGGGTATACGTCGGCTACCGTTTCCCCGCCAACGACAGCACCGAACGCTATGTACAGCTCATCAGCGAAATGCTTTCCAACGGGCAGGCGGGTCTCTTCGACCTCAAGCTGGAAAAAGAACAAAAAGTGTTGGCATCCAACTCTTATTCCAATTTCTACAAGGATTACGGAGAACTGACCTTCTACGGAGAACCCAAAGCGGATCAGTCCCTTGAAGAAGTGAAGGACCTCATGCTTGCTCAATTGGATAGCCTCCAAGCTGGAAACTTTCCCGCATGGATGCTCAAAGCCGCCATGCGGAACTACAAAAAGGAACGCATCCAGCGAGCTAGCAGCAACTACAAAGCTTTTGCTTTCGTCGACGCGTTCATCACCGAAAAACCTTGGGTGGAGAAGGTTAAGCACCTCGAAGCGCTAAGTGATATCGGCAAAAAGGAACTGGTCGACTTTGCCCGGGAGAACCTCGACAGCAACCGCGTCGTGGTCTATAAGAGGCACGGTGAGGACACGAGCAGCATAAGCGTGCCCAAACCGCCGATCTCAGAGATCGACATCAATCGGTCGAAAAGGTCCGATTACCGGAAGAAGTTCATGGAGGATTCGGTGGAACCCATCGACCCCGTCTATGTGAACTACCAGGAACGCATCGGAAAACTTCCGCTCACCTCTTCTGTGCCCCTCAAACACACCAGGAACAAGTCGAACGAACTCTTCAAGCTCTACTACATCGTGGAAAAAGGGAAACTCCACGACCCTCGTCTTTCGCTGGCTATGGATTACCTCGAAAAGCTGGGAACAGAACGTTATTCCCCGGAAGAAGTCTCCCAGGAATTCTATAAGCTGGCTACGGATCTCGCTGTTCGCTCCAGGAACGATGTTTCTTATGTGCAGGTATCAGGACTTCCGGAGACCTTCGAAGAAAGCGTTCAGCTCCTCGAACACCTGATCCATAATGTAGAAGCGGATACGGCTGTCTACCAAAAGATGGTCGACAACATCCTTCAGCAGCGTCGCAACAATAAGAAGAACAAGACCTATAACCTTCTAGCCCTCTATCGTTATGGCATGTACGGACCAAGATCCTCCTTTACCCACAAGTTGTCCGAAAAAGAATTGCGCAATACCGATCCTCAAGCCCTTATAGAAAGGCTCCATTCCTTTCTCGATCACGAGCACAAGCTTTACTACCACGGGCAGCGTGACCCGAAGGAGGTGAAAAAGATCCTGGCCGAAGAACATTCGGTCCCGGACCACCTGGACAGCATCCCGCCCAAAAAGGAGTTCGAAAGCCGAGATCCAAGCGGTGATAGCGTGTTCATGGTCGACTACGACATGGTGCAATCACAGATCGCACTCGTATCGAGGGACCAGGAACAATCAAAAGAACTGATGCCCTATTCGCGGGTCTACAACGAGTACTATGGGGGCGGGCTCTCCTCCATCGTTTTCCAAGAGATCCGTGAATCGCGCGGCCTCGCCTATAGTGCCTCGGCAAGTTATAGCATGCCCGATACGGGCAAACATCACTTTTCATACGCCATCCTGAGCACCCAGAACGACAAAACGAAGGATGCCATCGATGCTATGAAAGAACTTCTCCATGAAATGCCTAAGGCAAAGGAGCAATTCAGTACGGCAAAACAGAACATCCTCAAAAAGATACGTACGAACCGTATCACTGGCTCGAGCGTGTTCTGGAATTATCGAAGCATCAGGGAAAAGGGCTTTAAAAAGGACCCCCGGAAGATGGTCTATAGAGAGGTGAAGAACATGACGATCAAGGACATGAAGCAATTCTTCCAAAAGCATGTCAAGGGGAGCGACTACGACCTGCTCATCATCACCGATAAGGAGAAACTCAACCCCTCCGAACTCGAAGAATACGGGACTTCCAAGGAGATCGACAAAGAGACGATCTTCGGCTACTGAGCCAGGGGCCCATGGTACAGATCCGCTTCAAGAGCTCATTCCCTCATATAGATCACATGGATCCGAAGCGTTGTATCCTTTTCCAGATCGAAGAGCTGTTCTGAAAAGTTCGGAGGCCCCATCTTTCCCTTCACATTGTTGGAATAACCGTATCCTTCTTTCGGGACGACCCCCTTGCGATCCAATTCTTCGTTCAGGTTCGCATCGTGAAAAAGCCGCACGGCATACTTTCCCTTTTCCAATCCTTCGAACCCGATCCTGCTAATCCCATCGTTGATAGAGGCTTTCTGCGCGGAGATCCGTTTTTTCCCTGAATCCTTCAATTCGACCATGACCTGGCCCGAATCCGAACGGAATTGGTCCACAAGGACGGTCAGTTCATAAGACCCGTTCGCTTGAGCAGAACTGAGAGCCGGGAACGAAACCCATATAAAGGCCAGGAAGAAAAAAGACCTCATGTTGGAAAGCTTTGATGAAGCTGGATCAATATAAAGATCGTTCCGATCCCATATTCACCCTCCCTCCAACTTCATGCTTTAAAATTTTGAACGAGCACCCTGGAAGGCTAAAAGCCAAAGATAAGGCCCCGACCGATCGTCGCTTCGTAGGGCATCCGGTCCAAAAAGAAGGGGGACCATTCGAACAACCGTTATAGCCTCATTTCTTTTTTCGCTCCGAAAAATGGGCTAACCCGGGGGAGGGCGTCCGGCGATGGGGCTGCAGGAAGTCTTCCTTCTTTGGCTCTCCTTCTATCCTTCGATCAATTCGCAAAGCTTTGACCATTCCCATCATCGCCCCGATCACCAGTAGGCTTTGAGGGAGCCCGGAAGATATAGCTGCCGTTTGTAAGGCACTCAATCCACCCGCCAAAAGGAGCGTAGCCGCTGCCGCTCCTTCCGAAACGCCCCAAAAAGCACGCTGAAGAACAGGCGGGTTCGGATGCCCTCCTGAAGTGACCATATCATCGACAAGTGAACCGGAATCTGACGACGTGATAAAGAAAATAACGACCAGCAAAAGCCCCACCCATTTAGTAATAAAGGCAAGGGGCAGTTCGTCCAACAAAGCGTTCAGGGACATGGAGAGGTTCTCATTCACGACCGAGTGGATCCCGGCGTCCTGGTATATATCCAGGTGAAGAGCGGTCCCTCCGAAAATGGAGAACCACAAGAATGTCACCAGCGTGGGAACGAGGAAAACGTAAAAGACGAATTCCCGTATCGTCCGCCCCCTGGAAATACGTGCCACGAAAACTCCGACGAAGGGACACCAGGATATCCACCAACCCCAGTAAAAAAGCGTCCACTGCGTTTGCCAATCGGACCCTTTCCGGGGGTCCAGCCAAAGGCTCGTGGAGATGAATTCTTGGATGTAATCCCCTAAAGAGGTGACGAAGAGCTTGATGATATAGAGGGTAGGTCCTGCAAAAAAGACGAAGAGCATAAGCAGGAACATCACGAAAAGATTCGTCATGCTCAGGTATTTGATACCCCGACCGATCCCGGATATCGTCGAAGTGACCGCAACTGCTGTTATGATGGTCGTTATCAGTATCTGAGCGTTCGTATTTTGAACAACTCCCATCAGGGAATTCAGAGCGGAGTTGATCTGCATAGCCCCTAGTCCAAGGGATGTGGCCACTCCTAACAGCGTTCCGACCGTGCAAAAAGCATCCGTTACGTGACCTACAGGGCCACGGATCCTTTCTCCGATAAGGGGATAAAGCAAAGATCTGGGAGCTAAAGGAAGCTCGATACGAAAGTGGAAATAGGCTATCGCTGCTCCGAAAATGATATAGATGGCCCAGGGGTGGAACCCCCAGTGCATGAAGGAAAAGCGCATGGCCTGTTGGAGGGCCTCCAGCGTTCGGGGGTCAGCGATCGGGGGATCGTGGTAATGCTGCACAGGCTCAGCGACCCCGTAAAAGATCAGGCCCATTCCCATCCCGGCGGCGAACAACATGGTGAACCATGCGAATTTTCCGAACTCAGGCCGCTCGTGGTCCTTCCCGAGCCTGATCCGCCCATAAGGACTTAAATAAAGCCAGACCACGAAAAGAAGGAAAAAGAAGACGATCAGGATGTAATACCAGCCAAAGTAGTGCGTGATGAAGGTGAGGGTGGTCTCAAAGACCGCTTTTGCCGTGCTGGTCCATATACCCCCAAATAGGATAACGGCAAGAACGAACCCTCCGGCACCAAAGAACACGGGTGGGTTCATCATTTTGAACCAGCGGTGGAAAAAAGCCTCGATCCGTTCCCAGACCATTTATTCGCTCACTCGATCCTGATGAACCATTCGTTCCAAAGATACGAGCGGTTCCTCCAAGTCCCGATCAGAGCAACCATCAAAGCATAATCCCGTCTGATTCAGAAGAATGACCGGAAGAGAAGCCACTCATTCGCTTCGGGGCGTATCTTCCCCATGGGGGATTCAGGGCCGCCCTTACTGTGTCCTGTAATGTGAATCGTATCTTGCATCCGCAAAGGGCATCGAACATGGCCTTGAAAAAGCTGCTTAACAGCACTTTCTTCCTCTTATTGACAGGAGTTCTCTTCGGACAGAACCCTTTCACCAACCCGAGTTTCGAGACCACCAGCAGCGTAGCCAAGAGCTGTGGGTCCAATTGTCAATTTCCGGACAATTGGCAGTTCGACGATTGCAACTCTGAGGGAAAGCTATGCCGCCAAACTCAATCCACTGACGGAAGCTATGGGGTAGGCGTGGATTGGACCGCTAATACCGGATGCTGCACCGTTTATGCGGATTTGTGGCAAAGCAATGTGGACCTGAGCGGTATCTGCGAGATCGCCATCGACCAGATCGGCCCCAGCGGTGGGAACCCTCAGCGTTCCGACCATTATCTCTTCGTCGATGGGACCCAGGTAAAGGATTGCGGGTACGTCAATAACGGGGACACCAACACCTGTTACCTGGATGTGAGCGGCTATACCGGGACCCACACTTTCAAGGTCCAATGGAACCAACGGACCGGTGATAATTTAGGGAATTCCTCCATCGACCACGTGCGGGTCACGAGTTCGGAATCCACTGCTCCAACGGGAGCCTCGGCTTCCCCGAACCCCAATTGCGGGGGTAACACCACCCTTACGGTAAGCGGAGGCAGCCTCGGTGTAGGCGCCAACTGGGAATGGTACTCGGGTAGTTGTGGAGGGGTTTCGGTAGGTTCAGGGAGCAGTATTTCAGTAAGCCCGGGCGCGACCACCACCTACTACGTGCGAGCTGAGAACTCCTGCAACATCACCTCTTGCGCGAGCGTCACCCTTAATGTGGCCAGTCCCTCGAGTGCCCCCAGTGGAGCTACTGCTAACCCGGACACGATCTGCGTCGGAGATACTTCGACTTTGACCAAGAACGGTGGCTCCCTCGGATCCGGTGCCTCATGGGAATGGTACAGCGGAAGTTGTGGTGGAACAGCAGAGGGAAGCGGTTCGAGCATCGACGTTCACCCGAGCAGTACGACCACCTACTTCGTACGAGCTGAAGGGACGTGCGACACGACGAATTGTGCGAGCGTTCAATTGGTGGTCAGCTCTTCTTCCTCCCCCGTCACTAGCGCCTCGGCCTCTCCGAGCACCATTTGTAAAGGGGATACGAGCACCTTGAGCAAAAGCGGAGGATCCCTGGGCTCAGGAGCCTATTGGATCTGGTACACCGACAGCTGCGGTGGATCGCCGGAGGGGATAGGAGCAAGCATCGATGTGACCCCGAACGACACCACTACCTATTACATCCGGGCAGAGGGAGGATGCGGCAATACGGCCTGTGATAGCACCACCGTTAATGTAGACCAGCCTTCTGCGGGGGCTTTGAGCATTACAGCCACCCCTAACCCGCTCTGCCCCGGAGATTCCGCTAAATTGACCATCAATGGCGGCTCTCTGGGAACAGGAGCTACCTGGGAATGGTATAGCGGAACTTGCGGCGGAACTTCTGAAGGATCGGGGGGTGTCCTCAAAGTAGCCCCCAGTTCGGATACGGATTATTTCGTACGAGCTGAGGGGAATTGCAATACGACATCCTGCGCTTCGGTGACCGTGACGATGAACACGACTTCGAGCGCAGCTACGAGCGCCTCGGTATCACCCGGAACGATCTGTGCCGGAGATACGGCGACCCTGACCAAGAACGGAGGTTCCTTGGGTGTCGGCGGCTCATGGGAATGGTACAAAGGAAGCTGTGGGGGTTCCTATGTTGGAAGTGGGGCTACGATCGATGTGACCCCGACGAGCAATACCACCTATTACGTACGTGCGGAGGACGATTGCGATACCACGGCATGTGCGAGCAGCTCGGTCAATGTGCTAGCCAGTCCGAACGTTGATGCAGGCTTCGACCGATGGTTCTGCAGGGGGGACACGATCCACCTGGGAGGGCCTTCTGTGAACGGCGGAACCAAACCTTACACCATATCCTGGAGCAACGCGACCGACCTGAGCAATGGGAACACCCTGAATCCGGATGCCTTTCCGGACTCGACGACGATCTTTACGGTGACGGTCACTGATGCCAATGGTTGCAGCGATAGCGATTCGCTCAAAGTAACGGTGAACGATAATCCCAAAGCCTCTTTTAGCGGTCTCGCCGGGCCCTATTGCGGAAATGTAAAAGGGGATACGCTAACGGGGAGTAAAGCGCCCGAGGGCTATTTCTTTGGCAAAGGCGTGACCGACCTCAACAACGGAAAAGGATATTTCGACCCTTATACTGCTCCTCCAGGGACCAACGAGGTCTATTACCGCTTCGACGACAGCAACAATTGCTTCGTCATCGACACCCAGACCGTCGTCCTTCATGAAGCCCCTGAACTCGATGACAACAACCTGATCACCATCCAAGCGACCTGTGGCATGAGCAATGGATCGATCGAGAACATGGCCATCGATGGCGGGACCCAACCTTATTCATACGAGTGGAGCGACCCGAGCGGAAATGTCGTCGATACAACGCTGGATCTCACCCAACAGAAGACCGGCAACTATTCCTTATTGGTCGTGGATTCCAACGGATGCAGGGATTCGGCAGGGTCCTACTTCATCGGGGAGATCGGCGGACCCACCGCGAATGCAGGCAATGACACGATATTCTGCGAAGGGGATAGCACCACCTTAGGAGGCTCACCGAGCGCCAACGGAGGAACGGCACCCTATAAATACCGATGGCGACCGGGCAGAAGCTTGACCGATAGCAGCGCTTCGCATCCGAAAGCATCCCCGAGCACCACCACTTCCTATGAGTTGACCGTAACGGACACGAACGGTTGCAAAGCCCGGGATACAGCGCGGGTCAATATTTGGGAAAAACCTGAGTTGAACGCTGGTGGAACGATCAAGAGTTGTGCCCGAAAACAACCCACCCTCGGAGGAGATCCTACCGCCCGCGGTGCAGGGCCACCCTTCATCTACTTTTGGGGGAATGACAGCACCTTGTCGAGCGATTCGGTCCCTAACCCGATCTCCTCCACCGATGACAGTACCTTATACCCCCTTGCTGTAACGGACACGAACGGATGCGTGGCCTATGATACGGTAAGGGTTCTCATGGATGACCGGCATTGTGCCGGACCCCATATCTTCATCCCCAATGCTTTCTCACCCAACGGGGACGGAACGAACGACCGCCTTTTCGTGGAGGGAAAGGATATCGCCGAATTTAAGCTCGTGATCTACGATCGGTGGGGACAAAAGGTCTTCACCACCACTACCAAGGACAAAGGCTGGACCGGAACCTTCAACGGAAAACCCCTTGACCCTGCGGTCTTCGTTTACAAAGTGACCGGAACCTTCGAGAACGGCGAACGATTCCAGGAAAAAGGCAACATCACCCTTCTGAAATAGATGAAGATGCGAAAGCAGCACTTCTCTTCCATATTGATCGGTTCCCTTCTTTTCATAACTGCCTTGCAAAAGGGGATGGCACAGGATGTCCATTTCTCCCAATTCCGGACGACCCCCGTATACTTGAACCCTTCCACAGCAGGTGCTTTTAAGGGTGATATCAGAGCTAACCTCAATTACAAGAACCAATGGGCAAGCCTGGGTAATCCTTACCA
>CAZIDL010000054.1:0-17475 GCA_964537825.1 uncultured Weeksellaceae bacterium | reverse complement strand
AGGGACCAGATCAGGGACCATTTTATCGAAGAGGGACCAAATTAGGGACCAATTTCAGCGCTCACTTGTGTAATACCTAACCCTCCTTATTGTTTCTAAAATCCCTTTCATTTCGTATTTTTAAGTAAGCAAGGTGTTACTCTGGAACACCCATGTTCGTGACCATGCCAGGACTCGAACCTGGAACCCTCGGCTTAGAAGGCCGATGCTCTATCCGGTTGAGCTACATGGCCGTTCAAAGGCTTATCCCTTGTTCTCTTTGAAAGCTGAGCAAAGGTAAAAAGCCCCCTTTTCTGAGCGCATCCCTTTGGATGGAGTTTCTTTTCTCGAGACTTATCCGGGAAAACGGTCATCCTATCGATCTCTTTGCTTTCTAGCCGTTGGAGCTGATCAGGATCATCAGCATGCTCCATTCTTTTCGGTAGATGAAGGAGCAAGGTCCGTTCTTCCCGAGATCCTGCCCCATAAGCTCGCTTCATCCATTCTCCATCCTTTTCTTCAACCGAGCAACTGATGAACTGGATCATGATCCGAGCGCTTATCTTTTGAGGTTCTAGTGGGGCCTTAAGAATAGGGCATTATAATGGGTTGGTCGGCATTGTGCTCGTAGGCGATCAGTCCCAATTCTCTAGTTCTTTTTCAAAAGGAAGGAAACCTTCAATGACCGTCCCTTTCCCCTCTACAGACCATATATTCAGATTACCATCAAATGCTTTTGTTCGTTGGCGGATACCTGTGAGCCCCTTTCCTCTTTCTTCGTTCTTTTCTTTGGAGCCGCCTATATTGGAGCATCCCTTACCATCATCCATGATCTTGAAATACATGCCTTGGTCTTCATGCTTCTTGAGCTCGACGGTTATCGAATTGGAATCGGCGTGTTTAACTGCATTGTTCACTCCCTCCTGACAGATCCGATAAAGAGCGATCTCATACTGAGGGGAGCGATCCCCCCAACCGTTTTGCGCCTCCAATCGGGTAGATGGTCCACCCTGACGCTCCACTCGTGTCAACATTTCTCGGATGGTTTGGATAAGACCCTTTTCTCCTAATTCAGGCGGTTTTAACTGCTCGGTCAAGCATCGTGCTTCTTGGATCCCTTGATCGGTCAGGTCCACTAAATTTTTCATAACCTCAGGGTCGATGTTATCCGGAAGAGCTTTGAGGTTCAAGGATATGGCTGATAATTGTTGAAGACACCCATCGTGTAGATCCCGAGCGATCCTTTCTCGCTCTTTTTCCTGTGCTTCGATTATCGATAGTTCAATTACCTTTTGCGATTGCAAACGCATCGTAATATCCATCAATAAACTTACGACCCACATTTCCCCATCTTCTGCATAAAGATGGTTCAACCGGGTCTCGATCGGAAAAGTGGACCCGTCTTTTCGAACGCCTTCCAATTCCCTCCCTCTATTCGTCATTTTTGGTGAAGGATCTTTAAAATAATTTTCCTGATGGGCTTCATGAGCTTGTCTTTTATCTTCAGGTACGAGGTCGGCGATCCGATAACCGACCAGCCCTTCTTTTTCATACCCGAAAAGGCTGTTCGCCTTATCGTTCGCCATCCGGATCACTCCTGATCGATCCGAGGCGAGCATCCCTTGGGCGGCGTTGTTAAAAAGCTTTTCATAGAGTTCGCTAGAGATAGGGTCCATTCCTTAAGTTAAGGCTTTTTTAATGAAATCCGCCTTTGATCAAGAGGGGATAACCATTCCTTTGAGATCGCGGTTTCCATGGCGCGAGTGAGAAAGGCTTTTAACCAATGGATCGAGGCTTTATCGTGCTGGAGCTTTCTCTATCCACTCATAAAATGCCCGCAGTAGGATGATCGTTGCTTTGTAGGTTTTGATGTGATCGGCGACGATCGGATGGCGGCTCACGGTATACCGGTTGGCATTCATCCACAAATAGGCGCTCGTGATTTCTTTGGATCGACCTTTTTATGGTCGGGATCGGAGAGATCGAGAGGGGGGCTTTTGAAGGGGGTCGAACAGAAGAGCATTGGCTCAGCTAAAAAGGTGGCAGGTCCGTTTTGGATCGGGGTTCAATTCCTCCCATTGGATGGAAAATAAGGTCACCCATATCCCTTTCATACCTTTGACAAAAAAAGCCCCAAAAAGGGGCTTTGGATCAAATTTTTGTCCGAATCTTGTCCAAGCAAAAAACCAAAAATCTCTAAATGAGGGTTTTAGTCGCTTGTTTTGTCGGGGCGGCAGGATTCGAACCTGCGATCTCCACGTCCCAAACGTGGCGCTTTAGCCGGACTAAGCTACGCCCCGAAAGCTGAACTGCGAAGATAATAGAAAGCCCTTTGCTGAACGTTCCTATCGTGGATCGGATAACTTGGATCCGGTTATGACCGATCGAGCAAAAGGGAAAAGTGGAATGGAAAGTGTGAGCATCCTGGGATGCGGATGGCTGGGAAAGCCTCTTGCCTTGAAGTTCCTGGAAATGGGATATGCTGTAAAAGGATCCGGAAGGGGCTGCGTCCTACCCGGAACGGATCCGCTCAGTATTGGAGAAAGTCCGGGAGCAAGGAGGCGAAAAGCTTCTCTTCACGAGTTCCAGCTCGGTCTATCCGGAGAAGAACGGGGTGGTGGATGAGGAACTTAGCGATCCTTCTGAAAAGGGGAACGGACCGGTCCTATGGGAAGCGGAAGAAGCTGTCCGGGAGGCTTATAGCGATGCCGCCACCATCGTCCGCTTCGGTGGTCTGATCGGGCCGGATCGGCATCCGGTCCGTTATCTGAGCGGTCGCCAAAGTTCGCGAAGCGGGGACGCAGCGGTCAACATGATCCATCAGGCCGATGCTGTAGGGATCCTTCAGTGCATCATCGAAAAAGGGCTCTGGGGCGATCGTTTCAATGCTTGTGCTCCTGAGCACCCTACGCGCGAGGCGTTCTATGTGCGAGCAGCTGAGGTCCTTGGTATCCCTTCACTGAGCTTCGATCCTAAAGCCTCCCTTTCCTACAAGATCGTCGACCCTTCCCATCTGATCGAACGCAGCGGCTACCGTTTTCGCTATCCCGATCCCCTGGAGATGCCGGTTGAGTGAAAGGTCTCAAAAGGGCGTCCCGTTGGATCGCCCTTCCTTAAGCGCTTGCAGGTACCATTCGAACTCGTCGAGGAAACGGGCTGTTCGTTCATTATGTTTGGCATCGAATGCCGTCCCGTCCGTTTTGAGAGCTTCCTGTACCTTGGGGACGGGGAGGATGGAGGAGATGGAGGGCGTACCTAGTTCGGCGAGGATCACACGGAGGTGCACCGCCGCACGTACGCCTCCGAAGGAGCCTGCCGAATAGCATACGATCCCGCTCGGTTTGAAGAGGTATTCCTTCTGGAAGTGATCGAGCAAGTTCTTGAGCGCAGGTGGGATGCTGTGGTTGTATTCGCCCGTTACGATCACGAACCCGTCTGCTTCCCTTAAGATCCCGGCGATGCGTTCGAGTTCTTCCGGCACTTCTCTTTCCGCGTACTCCTTGTACATTTTGTTCAAAAGGGGGAGTTGATAGGTTTTGTCTAGCGGGTCGATCAGCGTCACTTGGTGCCCGCGATCGTTCAAGGCTTTATCCACGGAGCGTGCGGCACGGATGCCTTCGCGGTGTTCGCGAACAGAGCCATAGAGAATAGCGGTCTTCATGGTCTTTTCCTTTTCGGTCGTAAAAGTTTTTCTTCCTTACGAGGAGGCGTCTCCCTTTTCCGTGCTGTTCCCAGGGATCCTGGTTCCGATCACCAGCACATCGTCCACCTGTTCGTGATCCCCCTTCCATTCTTCGAAGCGTTCCTCGAGGAGCCGCTTCTGTTCGCCCAGAGGCTTTTTGCGGATCTCCAATAGAAGCTCTTGGAACGAGCTGTAACGGAACTTTTTCCCACTGGGTCCTCCGAATTGATCGGGAAACCCATCGCTGAAGCAGTAGAGCAAGTCTCCTTCCTTAACAGCGAATTCGAAGGTTGTAAAGGCGATCGATTGCCGTTCCTCAAAACCAATGGACCGTTTGTCGCCCCTGATGATGAGGCCGTCGGAACTGTTCTTGAAGGGGAGGATCCGCTCTTCCTCGAGCTCGCTTGCTTCTCCGTTCTGGTAGGTGAGGAATTCGGGTGGCTCATCCCCGATGCCATCGCGTATGATGTAGAGCGGGTTGTTCGCTCCTGCGAAACGAAGGAGGGGGGAGCCATCCTTTCCATAGGATAGTTCGCAGAGGGCGAGGTCCATTCCGTCCTTTTGCTCGCTTTTCCCTAGTTTCTGAGCAAGCCCTTCTCGTAGCTGCTCGAGGATGCGTCCGGGATCTCGTTCCCCCTTTTCGATCACGGTCTCGTCGAGCAGGCTATGCGCGATCATGGACATGAAGGCACCCGGAACACCATGCCCTGTACAATCGACAGCCGCCCAAAGGCTTCGGTCCTCTTTGCCATAGCACCAGTAAAGGTCCCCGCTCACGGTCGCCTGAGGCTTCAAAAGGGTGAAATGCTCGCCCAGCACTTCGCTGAGCTTTTCTTCCTCGGGCAGGATCGCATCCTGAATGAACGATGCATACTTGATGCTGTCGTTGATCTCCTGGCTCTTTTCCTGGAGGTTCTGGTGGGCCCCTTCGAGCTTTTGATAGGCCCGGTCCAGTTCCGCGGTCTTTTCTTCGAGGAGGTCCCGTTGCCGGCGTATTACCCGGAAACGGCCCCATAGCACTCCCAGTAGGATCAGGACGCAAAGGAGCCCGCCGGATACGGAGTAGATGATGGCCCGATCCTGCTGGCGCTCCGCCTTTGCAAGCGCTTTTTGTTTTTCTTTCTCCTTTTGAAGGACTTTGATCCGACGCTTTTGCTTTTCGGCCTCGAAGCGGGCCTCTAGTTGAGCGATCTTCTCCTGCCGTTCTTCATTGATGACGCTGTCCTTGACGCGGGCATATTCCTGGTGATGGGTATAGGCTTTATCATGAGCTCCCAATGCAGCATAGCTCTTGGCGAGATCCTTCTGGACCTTGAAGTAGAAGGGTCTTATACCCAGACTGTCAGCAATGCCGGAGGCTTTTTTGAAGCGCTCGACCGCGGTCCGGTATCGCTTTTTATGGTGAGCGATCTTCCCGACGGAGCGGTAGGAATGGGCCAACCCCTCGCGGTACCCGATCGATCGGTACCCGGCCATCGATCTTCGCTGCAGCATCTCCGCCGAATCCAGTAAACTCCCCTTTTCTTCGCTTAAAGGGCCTTTATGGGCGTCCACCGCTTCGAACTCCCCCTTTTCTTCCTTGTGGATCTTGAGGAGCAGGTCTGCGATGTGGCCATAAGAGGTGGCGATGCCCTTCTTGTTCTTGAGTTCCTTTTCGATCCGAAGGGAGCGCTTGAAATAGTTCAGTGCTTTTTGGTAATTCTCAAGCTCCTCGTGAGCAAGGCCAATGTTGTGGAGGACGTTCGCCATTCCCTCCTTATCCCCTAGATCCTTGATATACTCGAGGCTTTTCCTGAGGTGTTCGAGTGCTTTATGCTGGTCTCCCTGCCGGTGGTACAGCATTCCCAGGTTGGTGTAGGTCCCTGCGATACCGCTCGTGTCCCCTCTTTTTTCTTCGATCCTGAGGCATTTAAGGTAATTTTCGATGGCTTTGTCATAGCGCCCTTGGTCTTTGTGGATGATACCGATGTTGTTGTAGGTCCGCGCTAAAGCTTGTTGGTCCCCGAGCTCCTCCTTGATCCGGATCGCCTTTTTATAGTTGTGAATAGCCTTGGGATAGTTCCCTTGGAAATAATGGACCACCCCCATGTTGTTGTAGGTGGTCGCGATCTTTTCTCTATCTCCGACCTCTTTCCAAAAGGGTAGTGCTTTGGAATAGTGTTCGAGCGCTCGATCGTAGTTACCCTTTTTGTCGTTGGCGACCCCCATCATGTGATGGGCCTCCGCGATCCCGTGCTGATACCCAGCCTCGGTGGCAAGCTTCTTGGCTTTGCGTGCCAGATCGAGCGCTTTCTGATAGTCCCTGGAGCTCCAGGCAGAGCTCAGCTCGTTCAGGGTGCGGGCCTTTTCTTTTTTGGTGGAGGCTTTCTCGAGTGCCCGTTCGAGGGAGTCGGTCCGTTCCTGTGCCAGGACCGCCAGGGGAGCAATGAGGCTCAGAAGGAAAAGAATGCGCACATCCGGATGCGGAATGAGACTTAAGAGCTTGGTCATCAGGATCGGATCAAAGAGGAAGGCCTCCCCTTGCAAAGAAAATGGATCCGTTTTGTATTGGATCCTCATTCTTTTGTTAATTGCTTTCCCCGATCTGTTCGCTAAGCTTCACTGCGGGTATGGGATTATTAAAGGAGCTTCCTGAACTCGTCGATGCCGGCATCCTCTCGGAAGAGACCGCAGAACGGATACGGGAGCATTATCGACAGAAGAAAAAGAGCGCCAGGGATCGGCTCCCGATCCTGTTCGGGATCCTTGGGGCTTTGCTCGCCGGCCTCGGCGTGATCCTCATCGTAGCGCAGAACTGGAACGAGCTCTCCCGTACCCTTCGGAGCGTTTTCGCTTTCCTTCCCCTGTTGCTCGCACAAGGGCTTACGCTTTACGTCATTCTGATGCGTTCAGGTCAACGGCTTTGGCAGGAAGCTTCTGCCGTGTTCCTCTTCTTTGCCATCGGTGCTTGCATCTCATTGATCAGTCAGACCTATCAGGTGCAGGGGGATCTGGGGAGCTTTATGTTCACCTGGGCTATCCTGGCATTTCCGATCCTCTATTTGCTTCGTTCCCCCACGGGATCCTTGCTCTACCTGGGGGCTCTTATCTATTACACTCTGGCTGATGGTTATGGCTACAAAGCTTCCGCTGAGGCCCCTGCTTATTTTGCCCTCCTTCTCCTTCTTTCCCTTCCTTTTATTTACAAGCTCTACAAGGATAAGCCCGATAGCAATTTCACGGCCTTTCACAACTGGGTGCTCCCGGTCGTCCTTATGGTCGGTCTGGGGACTTTTACCCAAGCGAATGCGGAGTTGATCCTTATCGGTTATTTCGCGCTATTCGGCATCTTCCTTTCTTTCGGTCAGTGGGATCTCCATCAGCGTACCCAAGGCTGGAAGAACGGTTTTCTGGCCATCGGAAGGATCGCTCCGATCCTCCTTTTATTGCCCATGAGCTTCAACGATTTCTGGAGGGAGGTCCAAGAGGCTGGTATGGCCCCGGCATCGCTCTTCAATTCTATGGAAGGGGCGGTGAGCCTTGCTTTGATGGTCCCGGCCGTATGGCTTTTGCAGGACCGATGGCGGAGAAAGGGGTTCTGGGGAGTGGACCCGATCGAGCTCGTGCCTCCGCTTTATTTCATCTTCTTTCTTCTCGGCTTTTATACGATCGCTTCGCTCGTTCTAGTGAACCTGCTCGTCGTTGCCATCGCCGGAGCAAAGGTCTATCGTGGAGCAAAAGAGGGGGGGATGGGGATGATGAACTTCGGGGCTTCCATCCTTTTCATTTGGATCCTGGCCCGCTTCTTTGCTACAGAGCTTTCATTTCTGGCCAAAGGCCTTGTCTTCATCGGGGCCGGCTTGCTCTTCTTCTTGTTGAACCTTTGGATGATGCGCCAAAAACGAAGGACCCATGGATAAGAAGAAGTTTCTGTTGATGGGTTTCGGGGCGATGGTGCTCCTTCAGCTCGCCGTTCCCGGGAATATGATATTCAAATGGGAGTGGACCCTCGACCAAGGCACCCCATACAAGTTCCGCGTGGAACCGGTGGATCCTCGGGATCCGTTCAGGGGGAATTATCTGACCTTACGTTACGAAGCGGACTCCGTCCATGTGGAGGCCCCATCTGCATGGAATGACGGGGCGAGTGTGTACGTGGCCTTTGATACGAGCGCCCAAGGCTTCGTCCGCCTGTCGGGCGTATCCCAGGATCCCTTCGAAAAGCATAGGCCTTACTTCCAGGCCCGGATCGAGCACGTGTATAATTCGGATTCGTACAGTAAGGATAGCTATCTACGGCTTAAGCTTCCCTTCGAGCGTTACTTCATGGCTGCTGAAAAGGCCGAACAAGCCGAAGAGATCTACCGGGATGCCATTCGCGATAGTAGCAGACCCGTATGGTCTCGGGTTAAGGTTCTGGACGGCCGGGCGGTTATCGAGGATGTAAAGATCGATGGCCGATCGATCGAGGATATGATCGAAGAGAAAGCTGCTCACTAAAGCCCTTACCGCTTTTCTATTCTTTCTTCCAGATGCGCTCGTTCAACTTCAAGTCATCGACGATCCCGAAGACCGCGTCCAGGTCGTTAAAGATCTCCCGGAGCTGATCCTCCACACCTTCTTCAGCCCCAACATGCGGCTCGAAGACCCCATCGTAGAAGGGGATACTGAGGTACATCTTCGAGCCCTTGAAGCCCATGAAGACCTTTTGATCCCATTCCTTCTGGAGCGTTTTGACCCGTTCCATCAAGCTCGGGGAAAAGATGTAAAAGGCCGTTGTGGGATCGTTGCTGTAGATGTCGTAACTGTTCTCCAGTTCAGGATCGTCCAGATTCACTTCCTGAAGCTCGGTACCTCCCTCAGGGTCCTCGAGGCGTGCGGTCGGATTGTATTGTTCCGGGACCCTTTCTTCACCTCCCATGAAACGGTCCCTTCTATCACCTCCCCATTCCGGTAAGCGCCATTCGAACTCGTTAGGCCGCATTACGGTAGTGAAAGAGAACTCCTTGTGAAAATCCGCGATGAAAAAGAGCCCGATGTAATCCGCGGTCTTCTCGGCCACTTGCCGGTCCATGGCGTATCTCTTCATCACTGGCATCCGGTCTTTTTGCTCCTGGGAAAAGCTGATCGATCCCATGTCATGGGTCTGACCATGGGAGAAGAGGATCTCTGAAAGTTCGATCTCTACGTCCTGGTAAGTGCCGGTGATATGGTCCTCTCCATGGAAAGTCTTCGCCTCTAGCGGAAAGATCGGCGGATCGTTGACCTTTTCCTGCTCCACGCCATCGAAGGGTTCATATTCGAGCTTTTCGTCGAAATATGGGATCAGTCCGCCCACCATCTCTTCTTTGAAGGACTTTCGGTAGCCTGCCTTGAGCTTACCCATGATGCCCGTGGGGACCCCGATAAAGATGATCGCACCGGCAACGATGAAATACCCGTAGATAAAGGCACTGTGGATCGGTAGAAAAAGCACACCGATCCCTACGATACCCGCTATCACCACATATTTGATGACCGTTGGATGGGTATAGATGTTCTCCTGCGTCTTCTTTAGCTCGGCCTTCTGCTTTTCGAGGCGCTCAAGGAGGCCTTGGTCCATCGTTTCGTTCTTGAACCTTTCGAAACGGTCCTGCCTGTTTTCTTTTTCATCGTTGTTCATCGCATCTGCAGGTTTTGGGTTGATATGTTCTTATTGTCCCAAAACTGTAAAAAATGCATCGATGGTCGCTTAGCGATGCTTTCAAAAACTCCCCGATGCTGAACGGTTGAAAGATGATCGGGAGAAAGGGGCAGGGCGAAATGGGGGAAGCGTTAAATTCGCGAGATGATCACAAAAAAAGGACCGAAGATGAAGATCAAGCATGCATCGCTATTCCTTGCTGCCTCCCTCTTTCTAGTGGCCTGTGGGGATGGAAAGAAAGAAGAGAGCAAGAACGGCTCGGAGAACGGGGAAAAAGGAAAGGCAGAAAGGAAGGAAAAAGCCGATACTTCAGGCGTCACCCAACGCGGGGCGGAGTTCGACAGCGAAGGGGCCCTTGCTGCATCGAAGCTTCCCGGAAAAATGAAGGGCAAGGATTCGCTCCAGGTGAAGGTCCACGGAGAAGTGACGCAAGTCTGTCAAAAGAAAGGATGCTGGATGGAACTCGATATGGGAGAAGAGAGACCGAAGATGATGGTGCGCTTCAAGGACTATGAGTTCTTCGTACCGAAGGATGCTGCAGGGAGCAAGGCCACGATGAAAGGATGGGCCTATATGGACACGGTGAGCGTGAAGGAGCTTCGCCATTATGCCAAGGACAAAGGCAAGAGCAAGGCTGCGATCGACAGCATAAAGGAACCGAAGGTCCGATTGGCCTTCAAGGCATCGGGCGTCGTACTCAAAGAGGAAAATAAAGGGAGCGAATAAGGATCAGCTTCCCTTCTGATCCTTTCCTTTCCCGTTCTTGCTATCGTTGGCACCCCGCCGCTCCTTGACGCGGGCCGCTTTACCGACCTTGTTACGGATGTAATTGATGCGTGCCTGCCGCACTTTCCCTTTCTTGTCCACCTTGATCTTCTGGATGAAAGGGGAGTTGATGGGGAAGACCCGCTCTACACCGATGCCACCGGAGAGCTTACGGACCGTGAAGGTCTCGCTCGATCCTTCGCCTTTCCGCTGGATCACGGTTCCCTGAAAGCGCTGGACGCGTTCCTTGTTCCCTTCGCGGATCTTGTAGTCCACGCTGATCGTATCCCCGCTCTGGAAATGAGGGTGATCGTTATTCCCGACGAGTTCGTTCTCGACCTCTTTGATGGCATCCATGGCTCTCGCGCTTAAAGGGGGTTCGAAATGGAGTGCAATATTAAGGAATTTTTGCCGGACGCCGGGTTCCTTCTCTAGAGTTGAAACAGCCTGGAGATGGTGAATCCCAGCCGGAACTCTCCGTCGAAGGCGTCGGATACGGTATGAGGAAGGTATTGGCCTCCGCCGATCCCCCCGGAATTGCTGACCGTAACGTGGAAGACATGGCCACCGGTCTCCAGTTCAAAGCCGAGGGCATAAGGGTCGTAGGTGTCCGATCCTGCCTTTCCGACCTTTCGGTCCTTTCGGAGCAGGTAGTGATATTCACCGATGATGCCCAGCTTTTTGCTGACCTTGAGCACGCCGCCGAGTCCGATACCGAACACGCTGTTATGGTCTTCATATCCCACCAGGTTGCGGTGTGAATAAGAGGGCATGAGTTGCAGGGACAAGCGGTCCGATATGCGTGAAGCGATCATGAGCTGGTGGAAATAGCTGAGCCGATGGGCGAACTTTTCGAAGTGCGTAGGGGAGGTCGGATCCTCGCTCTTTCGCATGATCGTTCCGTTCGCCGATAGGAGGGCAGTAATGGTGAAGGGGATCTTCTTGGTCTGTTTGAGGAAGCGATATTTAACGTAGCCGTCGTAAAGTTCCTTAAGGGGGCCTGATCCCTTGCTTCGCCCGATCCCGATCGAGAGGTCGTTCGTGATCCCGTACTCGAATCCGAAGCGGATATCCCGCGCTTCGTCGATCCCGAAGAGGGTGTGGATGCCTCCGTTGTCGCCGGCCATATCCCCGAAGCGGTGGGTGATCCTGAAATCCAGATCACCTGCGAGCAGGGTCTCCACAGAATGCGCGTTCAGGAGCCGTGTGGTCTTGAACGTAGTGAAGGGGCGTGTTGTGTCAGCGGAGTTGAAGCGAAAGGCAGGGAGCGGGGAAGGAGATGGGGTGAGCAAAGAGCTCGCTCTTTCCTTGTCCGGATCAGAAGAACCTTCCTCTTGGTCGCCTTTTCCGGCTTTCCCCTGGATGCTTATGACCGAGATGAGGCTGACAAGCAGGAGGTAGCGTAGGGAGCTGCAGTAGCTTTTCATTTGCCTTTAGCTTTTTTCCGGATATAGGCGGCCAGGTCCTCGATCTGGCCGTCGGACATCCGTTGCTTGGTGTAATGCGGCATGTAAGGACGGTATCCTTTTTTGGGAGAGGTCCCGTAACGAAGGGTTTGATAAATGGAATACTTGCTGAAGTCGTCGAAATGCTTCTTCAATTTCCGAAAGGTGAGGATGGACTTGTCGAGCGTGAAACGGGTAATGCCTTTTCCAGGCATATGACAGTGTTGACAACTTTTCTCGTAAATGTAGCGTCCCCTTTTGGGATCACCTTTTTTCCCCATGAGGCGTTCTTTTTTAGGCAGGGGGTCGAGAAAGGTGGCTGGAGATCCCGAGCTATAGCGGCTCTTCAGGTCCTCGATGATCTTTTCGTGCTTTTCGTCCGATGCAGCGGCCTTTTCCAGCTTTTCGATGCGCTTGATACCGATACCGATGTCGTTCAGGGTGTAGCTGATGCTCCAGAAATAATGGAGGATGGCGTTCATCTCACGGTCGTTGAGGAGCCTTCCCTGAGAACATTCAGTTGCACAGAGTTGGATGGCATTCCGCAGGGTATCGCGTGCATCCCTTGCAAGGTCACCGTATTTCTCCACGTAATCCCCATTGTACCAGGATCCACGGTTGACCACGCCATAGAAGGTCGTTCCCTGTAAAAAAGGGAGTCCCCGCTCCATGGCGTGGTCGAGCCTTGCTTCCGGATCGCTGACCGTCAGGTCGGGATCCTCCCGTTTTACGTTATGGCAGTCATCGCAGGTATAGAACTTGGAGATGCGTCCGCTGGAAGAACCATCAGGCCAGGTGGTCTTCCCTTTTCTGATGAGCTCTTTACCTCGTTCAGCCTTTTCGGGATCGATGCTATCGAGGGCGTGAAGCGGTCTTTCCGCTCCCAGGGCGAAAAGGACCTCAGCGACCTTGCTTTCTGGTCCCCATTGGTATTCCTTCGTCTGTTCTTCTTGCTGGAGTCCTGAACGGAGCAGCAGAACAGCGACCAAAAGAAGGACGGGGGTCCATTTCGATGGGGTTATGCTCGACAGGTCTCGTTTCATCCCTCAATCGTTCGGATAGCCGGCATCAGCCCAGCACTCGATGGCCTTGATCTTATCCTGGGAAAGCTGTGCTTCCTGGTAAGGCATGTTCGTGCAGCTGGCTTCATGGCGGATGGCGCAAAGAACTTGTCCGTTCTTCGTTTCGGACCGGATCTGAGCGTGTGTTTCGAGGACGATCCCGGCGATCTGGGAGCTTTGGTCATGGCAACCCGACGTAGCGCATTCTTGGGCGAAGATAGGTTCGATGTCCTGGGAAAAGCTATTGAAGAGGGTGTCGCAAGCGTTTTTATTAGTGGCACCATTCCCGTTGTTATCGTTCAGCAGATGGGGTGGAGGGTCGGCTTTGTCCTTGGTACATCCGGATATCAGGAAGAGGACCGTAACGAATGGAATGAGCCAGTATATGTCCCGGGTTCGGATCATATAACTCGGCAATTTAAAAAAGAAACGGGGAAGGGTGGACCTCTGCATCTTTCCCTTCGCAGATGCTTTCTTAAATTCGTTCACCTAGGCATTGCGTATGGCACGTATTGCAGAACGGATCAGGGTGAAAGGCAAAGTGCAGGGGGTCTTCTTTCGCGCCAGTACGAAAGAGAAGGCTGACGAGCTGGGTATCAAAGGATGGGTCCGGAACGAGCCCGACGGGTCCGTTCTGATCGAAGCTGAAGGAGAAGCGGATGCGATCGAGGCTTTTGAGGAATGGTGTTGGAAAGGCCCATCAGCCGCTACTGTGAAAGATCTCCAAAAAGAGCGCGTCGATCCGAAGGATCTTGATAGTTTTGCCATCGTTGGATAAAAGGGGCACTTAGCTCAGTCGGTTCAGAGCGCTTGCCCGACACGCAAGAGGTCGCTGGTTCGAGTCCAGCAGTGCCCACTACCTGCCTTCGGCAGCAATCCCCAAGGTTCAAAGGATTCATACCCTTAAAAAGAGGCTGGGTCCATCCCAATGATAAGGTATCGCCAAAGTTGAGTTAGCTCGCCCTTGGGTTTCATGGGGAGCGGTTCGCTAGGTTTTTGACCTGATCGAACGATCTTGTGCTTTTAGGGTGTTGGTCTTTTGAACCTTCATTCAAACCCTTACGCCGACGACGCATACGTCGTCCACCTGCTCCTGGCCCTCCTTCCAGTCCTCGAAGATGCGGTCGAGCTCCCATTTCTGCTCCTCGGAGGACATTGTGTGAATGCGTGCCAATAGCTCCTTGAAAGGTCCGTATCGGAACTTTTTCCCTTTGGGACCACCGAATTGATCAGCATATCCGTCGGAGAACATGTAGAGCATCCCCCCGGGAGGCACCTCCAGGACGGCTGTTGTGAACGCTTCGGCCGTGTCCGGCTCGTAGCCTACGGCCATTTTATCACCCTTGATCTCGAAGCCGTCGGGGCTCTTTTTGAAGGGCCTGACGGTCCCTTCATCGGCTTCGATCCGCTCACCCTGGCGGTAGAAGGCGACCTCCGGAATTGCTTCTGCCGCCGCCTCCTTCACCACATAGAGCGGGTTGTTCGCTCCTGCGAATTCCACCCTTTTGGAATTCTGGTCTTCGACCAATGGGATCTTGACCATGGCTGCGTCCATTCCGTCCTTGGCACCGCCTTCCGGGTCGCTGCTGCGTAGTTCGGAGACAACCCTTTCTCTAAGGTCCGTAAGCACTTCCCCAGGCGTCGGCAATTCCTTGGCGGCCATGATCTCGTTGAGTTGGTTGATCCCGAGCATGGACATGAAGGCGCCCGGGACGCCATGACCTGTACAGTCGATCGCGGCTAAGTAGAGGTACCCTCCCTGCTCCTTTGCCCAGTAAAAATCACCACTGACCGTTGCCTGCGGCTTAAAGAGAATGAAGTGTTCGGGCAGATGATCGGAGGCGTATTCCTCGGATCGCAGAAGGGCGTTCTGGATCTTCTGGGCGTAGTCGATGCTCGCGGTGATCTCCCGGTGGGACTCCTCGAGGGACTTGTGGGTCTCTTCGAGTTTTTGGTGCGCCCGTTCCACCTCATCCTTTTGTTTTTCTACCTCTTGTTTTTGTTTCTCGGTCTCTTTTTGTTGTTCCTCAACCTTTTCCTTCTGCTTTTCGATCTGTTCCTTCTGTTCTCGGATCTCCTGGGTCCGTTCTTCTACGATCCGTTCGAGGCGCTGTTTCTGTGCTGCCAGCCGTCGACTGTTCAGTCGTATGAGGAGCCAGATAAGGCCGAACCCAGTAAGGGAATAGCAGCCATAGGCTGTCCACGTCCGGTACCAGGGGGGGCGAACGGTGAAGCGGTACTTGCTTGTGGAACTCTCCACTCCGTAGACGTTCTTCGCCTTCACCTTGAAGGTGTAGTTCCCTTCTGGAATGTTGGTGTACTCTTTTCTGGTCTGATCGCTCCACTTGCTCCAGGCAGTATCAAAGCCGACAAGGCGGTGGCTGTAGGTCACTTTTTCCTGCTCATCGGTAAAGGGAGCGGCGTAATGGAACTCCAGGCGGTTCATGGAATAGGGGAGTTCGAGGACGCCTTCTATGCTGGTATCCTCCGCAGGTAGGTTCCCCCCGAATAGCAGGCTATCCCCGCTTCCGCTCACCTTCCGTATCAGGCAGTCCCAGGGTCGGTCATGGTCGTCCTCCACTCCAGGGTGGTAAGAGGCCAGCCCTTCTGGTCCACCGAGCCAGACCTGCTCCTTTTCCGGATGAATGGCCTTGATCCCTCCAATGTCCAGCCCTCGGAAAAGGATGCTGTCGATATGGAAAGTTTCTTTTCCCGGGAGGAGGTGTTTGATCCTACCTCCTTTCCAGTCATTGATCCATAGCTCCCCGTTCAGGCCTTTTTTCAATCGGAAGATCTGGCGGCTTCCGTCGCAGAAGATCTTGCCGTAGTGGCAATAGGGAACAAAGCGATCGTTTTGAAAGGCGTAAAGTCCTTTGTCACTTCCGAAGACCACCCCTTTGCCAGAGCTGTCCGGGAAGACCCTGATCGGTCCTTTCGGTAGTCCATCAGTTGTGTCGTAATGGGTGGTCCGATATCCGCTGAAGCTCGTGTCGACGGTCACCTCCAGAACACCTTTCGTCCGCATGGACGCCCATAAGCGAAGGGAGTCAGGACCGCCCCCCATCCGGTCCGCCCCAACAGTGTTGATCCCTTCGGGGATCTTCTTTATGGCGAGGCGGGGCTCCGTTTTTCCTTTTTCGCTCAGGACGCCCGGACTGAAAACGAACAGTCCGTCTCGCCCGCCCGCGAGGACAAGAGGAGTTTCTCCATCATTTGCCTGGAAGGGAAGCTGAGTGAGGGATCGGCAATACACAGAAAGGATCTCCTCAGCCTTCTGTGGTGGACCCTCCTTTCCAGAGGTAAGGTCGATGGAAAGGATGCCGGCATGCGTTCCCGTAACCAGCAAGCTGGAGGGGCCTTCGTGCTTCGTTTTGTTCTCGTTGGGTGCAGATGGGGCGATATTTTCTGGAAAAGGGAGAAAGTCAGTACATCGCGCTTTCGTTCCCTCGACCAGGGTGAACCCCTCGGACTTCTCTTCCCACCTATAGATGCCTTGGTTCGTGGCCAGAAACAAGGGAGAATCGGGGGTGGGGCGGGAGATGTCCCCAACATTTCTACTGAAAAGCAGCTCTTCCGGGGCAACGGTGAAGGGAACGCCAGTGTGGACCAGGGCGATGCCGTTATCGGTGGCCGCCCACAGGTCCCCACCCTCTTCCTGGGCAACGCTCCAGACCTGCTCGGCCGGGATCCCTTCCTCTTCCCCCAATTGAAGGGCGATCTTCCCTTTCTCGTTGAGGAGAAAGATGCCTTGATGATCCGTTCCGACCGCGAAAGCCGCTCCGTAGGGATTCTTTTTCGGGTTCAGACGGCAAGCCGTGTAGATCTTTGCCCCAGCCCAACCTCCTTCGGGGACGTATTCGGGATCGTCGGGATAGGACTTTATCTTCCCTTGCCCCGGGTCGTAATGAAAAAGGCCGTGCTTCCCTATAAAGACGGTCCATTTCCCACTATCTTTCGGCGTTCGGAGAATAGAGTGGATCTCTCTTTCCGGAGGCAGGTCCCGGGAACCTTTCAGATACTCTTTCTCGGTCCCCCGAAGACGGAAAAGGCCGTTGTCAACGTCAAGGGTGATCGGTCGGGAATCGGGGTGGTATAAACGATAGAACTGGTTCTCCGGATGGATCACCTTCAAGGTGTCGTTCTGGTAAAGGAAAATATGGTCGTGGGAATTGAAGTAGACCGCTCCCTTTTCGGTACGTAAGGTGTTCCAAATGATCCCGAAGTCCTTAAGGGAATCAGGTAGGAGGTGTTGGAGGGAACGGTAGTTGAGAAACCCGCTACTATCCGGTTCGATCACCCCCATGAGGTTCTGTCCCCCGACGAATAGCCGATCACCTGGAGCTCGGTCCATGGAAAAGACCACTTTTCCTCCTTCTAAGGGAATATGGCGAAAGGTCTCCCCGTCATGGATAAAAACATCCCGAACGGTCCCAAAGGCGGTTCTCCCATCGTGTAGAGTTTGGACGCAGAGGGCCTGGTTGTGGGCGTTGTAGGTGGAGGGAGGGAAGGTGGTCATCTCCGGAAGAAGGGTCTGAGCATGAGAAGAGAGGGGGGACAGGGAACAGCAGATGCTCAGGAGGAGGGTAAGAAGTGGATGTTCGGGGGATCGGGGGTGCATAAGCGATAAATATAGAGAATGGATTGATCCTTAGAGGCATGGAAGTATAGTGAGGCACTATCTTTATCCCGTCCAAGGCTAAGAAAACCAAAATGGTCCGGATCTTTTCCGTTATTGCTTTTTCGTTCTTTTCATCCCTGCTTTCCTATTTTTTGATCCCTCGTCTTTCCTTATATCTTTGCGCCTGAAAAGGGCACTTAGCTCAGTCGGTTCAGAGCGCTTGCCCCACAAGCAAGAGGTCGCTGGTTCGAATCCAGCAGTGC
>CAZIDL010000053.1:0-18172 GCA_964537825.1 uncultured Weeksellaceae bacterium | reverse complement strand
GTGAAAGTCGCTCAATAAAAACAAGCGCCATGGAAGATATCCAGATCGAGGGAACCGCTAAGACCCCTGAGGTTGATTTCAAAGCCGAAGAGGGTAAAATGAAGATCAAGGGGCGTTCGATCCCCGAGAACTCCATCGAATTCTACAAGCCGCTGATCGATTGGATCGAACAGTACTCCAACGAAGGGCCTGATCAGGCCACCGAGGTGAACATGCAATTGGAGTATTTCAACACTAGTTCTTCCAAATGTATTCTCGACGTGTTCAAGAAGCTAGAAGAGGCTAAAAAGAACGGCAAGGACATTACGGTGAACTGGTATTACGAAGAGGACGACGAGGATATGCTCGAGGCCGGTGAGGATTACCAAGCCATTATCGATATCCCCTTCAAGATGATCGAGGTCGAGGAGATCTGATCCCGGCCTTTTAAAGATTTTTTCCTTAGCCTACGTGCTTATTCCGATCGATCCCTTCTAGCGGAAGAGCTTCCCAAGTTTCTCAGCTCCCTCGATCAACTTCCTGAGCGCATCGAAGTAGAGCGTAACGATAAGGAAAACGGTCATTCCCCAAATGACCATCAGGTTCGCCCAGAACGTATCGACCATCTTACCGCCCAAGTTCTTGTTAGGGGCATAAAAGTGCGCCTCGAAGAAAGATGAATGGACGGGGTCTTTGTAGATCGGGTTGCTCTTCTGGATCAATTCCCCCTTGTGCCTGACGATCTTATCAAGATCGTTCCGATTGGTCACAAAGCTTCTTAGCTTGTCGTTGGTGCAATTGTTCTTGACTTGCTGAAAGGCCTTTCTCGACTTCTCCTCGATCCACTTATTGATGCGTTCCTCCTTCTCGTTCTGAACTTCGTTGTACTCTTTACGGTAAGTTTCGAAAAGGCGACTCAGGTAATTTTCCGCTTGGTCCAAAGTTTTCTCGGTGACCTTACCCGGTGTGAGCGAGGCAGTGGATGACATGCTTACGCCGATCTCCTTTTCTTTCTGTTCGAATTCGTGACGGAGGAGGGCCAGGTCCTTTTCATAATCCTTCCCCTTTTCTTTTGCGTCGAGCTTGTCACGAACTTTACCGAGGATGTTCCGCATTTCGCGGATCCAATAATCCTTTTCCCAATTGATGGAACGAAGCTGCTTGTCGTAGGGATAAAGCTCTTTTTCGAAATCGTTGTCCTTGAACTGGGTCACGGATAATGCCTCAAAAGCCCATCTCGAGGCCATGATGTTCCCGATCCAAGGGACCTCTGCTTGCTCGGAAAAAGCGGGATGGAGTTTGTCGAATTTCACGATCACGCCGGCGAAGAGCAACTGAGGGATGATCAGCAAGGGGATGAGGATGTAGATGACCTTTGCTGAATTGAAACTCGCTGATATGTTGAGGCCCAACAAATTAGCGAAGCAAGAGGTGGAGAAAAGGAGCAAGAAATAAGAGATGGTCATTCCTTCTATCTCCAGGATCAGGTTCCCGACCACCGCGTATAGGAAGGTCTGTACGGCGGAGATAATGAACATGATCCCTATCTTGGAGAACAGGTAACTCCCTTTGCTCAGGTTCAGAAAGCTCTCGCGTTCCAATATCTTTCGGTCGCGGATGATCTCCTCCGCACTGACCGTTAACCCTAAAAAGAGGGCCACGATCACAGCGATGAAGAGATAAGGGGGGATATTGACGTTCTCTCTGAAAACGTATTCCAGCGTCCCGCTCTCGTCCATCGCATAGAACTTCACGAAAAAGGAGAGGATGGCTGCAAGCACCGGTGCCTCCAGGAAATTGATCCCCAGGTACTGTTTGTTGGTGAATTTGGCAAGCATGTCCCGTACTGAGAAGATGCGGAATTGCTTGATCAGGTTCGGCACTTTGAAGGTGCTCTCCGGCCGGTCCTTCGGGTCCTCGACCTTCTCGTCGATCTCGTTCCCGATGTGTTCTTTATAGGCTGAATACCACTCTTCCGGTTCGACCTTTCGCTTGGAGGTGAGGTTCCCGAATTCATCCACCACCTTCGACTCGATGATGTTGAAGATCTGCTCGGGATTGACGTTCCCACAGGTGGGGCATTCGCTCTCCTCGCTGTTGATGTGGTCGATCTGCCGCTTGAAGTAGACGATGCTGTCCACCGGATTGCCGTTGTAGATCGGATATCCTCCTTGATCCAAGAGCAGCAACTTATCGAACATCTTAAAGAGGTCCGAAGAGGGTTGGTGTATCACCACGAAGACGAGCTTCCCTTTCAGAGCCAATTCTTTGAGGAGGTCCATGATGTTCTCCGAGTCCCTGGAGGATAGACCTGAGGTTGGCTCGTCCACGAAGAGCACCGATGGTTCACGGATCAGTTCGAGGGCGATGTTCAAACGTTTCCGTTGTCCACCGCTGATCGTTTTCTCGAGCGGGCTCCCCACCTTCAGGTCGCGGATCTCGTAGAGGCCGAGGTCCTGCAATAGCTCCATGACCATCTTCGCGATCTGTGGATCGGTCCGATCGCTGAAGCAGAGTTTGGTGTTGTAGAAGAGGTTCTGAAATACAGTAAGCTCTTCGATCAGGAGGTCGTCTTGGGATATAAAGCCTACCACCCCCTCGATCTCATCGGTCTCCCGATGAAGGTCGATGCCGTTGATGGTGATGCTGCCGGTAGTCGGTGTGTGCTTTCCGTTCAGGACGTTCAGGAGGGTGGATTTACCGGCCCCGCTTCCTCCCATAATGCCGCACAATTTCCCGGATTCTTCGGTCAGGGAAAGATCATGAAGGCCGATCGCCCCATTGGGAAAGGAATAAGAGATGTGGTCCGCTTTGAAGACGATGTGTTCCGAAGCGGTGTCGGTCAGAAAGGAATTGATGATGTCGCTGTAGTAGATCGGCTGCACCAGCGAGCTCCGGATCGATGCCCCGTGGGTCAGGACGTAGTTCGTCCGGTTGTTGATGATCTGACCGTTCAGGTAGAGTTCGTTGTTCCCGAAGTAGCGGAAGATGTACATGTTAACGCTCGGGATCCGCTGCACGCGGACCTGTCCGACCAGTCCTTCCGAACGCATGTGCTTGGTCTGCTGGAGATCGTGATCCTCCTTTGGGTCGATGTAAAGGAGGTAGGGGGAATCCTCCTGGGTTTCAGCTTCGTTGAAAACGAAGGAGTAGAGCCGTTCGAACTCGTCCTTCTGGATGTTAAAGGTCTCAGCGACGGTGGTGACGAATTCGATCTCCTGGTCGGTGATCTCCTCTTCGGCCTTGATGAATTCGATCAGCCGGAGGAGTACG
Source organism: uncultured Weeksellaceae bacterium (assembly GCA_964537825.1). Lineage (GTDB taxonomy): Bacteria > Bacteroidota > Bacteroidia > Flavobacteriales_D > CAYVSK01 > CAZIDL01. Next base: position 14,920 of record CAZIDL010000053.1, on the reverse strand, counting down.
ATCAGCTTTTGTTTCTGGGTGAGCTCTGCATTGATGTCCGTGCAGATGCGGAGGACCTTTACCGAATTGACTGAAGTACGCTTTTGCTCCCCGTACTTCCGCTTCGAGATCTTTTGGTGCTTCTCCAGGTATTCGTCGAAGACCTCCAGGTATTCTTCGACGAGGGCTTGGTTCAGCCGTTGCTTGAGGAAGAGTTCGACGATGTTCCGTCCGCCTCCTCCGATCTTGACATCCTCCTCCTCGTCATCTTCTCCACTTTCTTCGGACACGAGTTCGACCTTCGCGATGATCGCGAAGAGCTGCATCAATGCACGGAGGATCCGTTCACTCATCGCTCAGGGGAGAGTTCCGGCGGCTTGTTAAGCTTTTACTCTTTAAACCCTATCAATAGGACGGCACATCCAGAAGCCCGGTTGGCAGAGGGGGCTAGCTTTGCCTCGATGATAACGTCCATGGTGTGGGGGACCTTGAAGTTCCAGTACGGGGAAACGCCATGGTCCGCATTGGAGAACAACTTGTTACGCTCTTCGTCCCGGACCGTAAAGATCAGGTTCCCCGATGCGCTCGTATCGCTGCAAGCCGCGATCCGGTAAGTGGTCCCTTCAAAAAGGGTCGTCCGGAATTCCGCGACTTGCTTTCCTCGCAGGAGGGCCCGATAGGTCTGCCCGTCCGATATGAAACCCTTTAAATGGGGATCACAGGCGTTGGCGATCAGTCCGCACTGAGCTTCCGCGCCTGCAAAAGGGAAAAAGGCCAGAAAAGGGAGAACGGCTAAAAAGGAGCGCATACGTGCCATTACTCGATGATTTGATTCCGGATATCGTTGATCTGCTTGTGGATGGAATCCACCTGTGCATCGCTGATCTCGACAGTGGTCTTGCTCTTGAGGATGGTCATCTTCTCTTTCGGCTTCGTTTCGGGCTCTTGGTGCTCATAGCTGATCTTGACGTTCTCGAAGACCTGGTAAAGGTCCTCCAGGTCCTCGACCAGATCGTTGATCTTCTCATTCCCCCGCTTACGGCTTAACAACCGGATCAGGTTGTTCAAAGAGGTCCGCTGCATGGCGACCCGCTCCTTGACCTTTTTGTGTCCTTTCTTAGCAACGTCGGTGGCAAAATAGAGGGCTTCGATCCATCCCCCCGCTAGCACAAGCCCTGCCACATCGGTACGGTCGTTCTTCTTCAGGTAGTTGTCAGCTGCACGGTACGCGTCGGAGACCAAGGTGAGCATGGAATCCTTTTTGCCAAGGTTCTTTTTGAAACGCTTGATCAGGTCCTTGTCGAAAGCACTGCCGAGACCGATGTCCCGTGCCAGCGACTGGACGGCGTTCAAATAATTGAAGGCGTTCTGGGTATTGTCGTAGATGGTGACATAGCCCATATCAGCACCATAGATCCCGAGATTGACGGCCTTTTCGAATTTGGTCGCATATTTCGGTGCACGGGAAGGATCGTTCAAAAGCTCTTCATTGAAACTTGCTCCGGATCGCTCGATCAGATAGGCCGTCTGGATCGGGGAGGGGATGCTGAAGAGCTTGCCGCCCACGTTCATCACCCGACTGTCCTTCGAGCTATCTGTCTTGCTCATTTCATCTTTGATATCGTCCCCTTCACCATCCTTCTTCTTTCCTCCTCCACAGGAGGTGATGAAGAGCATGAAGCCGATCATCACGATGGCTGACGTATAAGCGATTAAAGCACGACGAAGCTTCATGGTGCTCGATCTTTGGTGTTAGCGCAATTAAGCAAAAAAACGCCGATCCTGCAAGCATCCTTGATCTTTGCTCGGACCGGAACGAGGATCAAATATAATCCCTAAGATGGATCGGGGAGGCGCTTTTAGGTGAAAGAATACGCTCTTTTTTCTTTTCCCGAGCTCATATCCGTGCTTTGGCGATGATTCCGCTCTTTTTCAGTGCATATCGGAAGATCAGAAAAGAGGTGACCGCTGCTCCTCCCCATAGCAGTGCTTCTTGGGTGAAGGCAAGGATGGTCCGACCGATGCAGAAAAGAAGGGAATAGGTCATGACGAGAGCACTTATCCAACAGAGGAAAAGCCATCCCGGGTGCTTTCCCCGCTCCTCTCCTTCCTTACGGAACGGACGCCATCCGAGACCCGGGCGCACTCGTTGGTAAAAAGCTCGTAATTTGGAATGCTCTGTGGCCGGTGTCAGGAAGGTGACCGTGATCCAGACGATGGTGCTGAAGGCAACCGTAAAGAAGAAAGGGCCTTTATGGGCTTGAAAGCTTTCTCCGAACATGGGCGCTAACCACAAATGCCCGATGGCATAGCCCGCAAATGGAGCAAGAGTGGCGCTGAGTTCGCTCCAGGCATTGATCCGCCACCAATACCAACGAAGGATGAGGACTCCCCCGAGGCCTGCCCCACATTCCAGGACGAATTCCCAGACACCTGATATCGAGGTCATGAAGCGGGTACTCACGATCGATAGGAGCATCAAGAAGAGGGTTGCTAGGCGTCCGCTCCGCACCTTTTTCTCATCCGGCGGGTCATTCCCTGCCAAGTAAGGGAGGTAAAGGTCGTTCACAAGGTAGCTCGCCCCCCAATTCAACTGGGTGCTCACCGTGCTTAAATAGGCAGCGATAAAAGCAACGAGTAAAAGCCCCCGCAGCCCTGTAGGAAGATGGTCGCGCATGGTCATTACGTAGCCGCTGCGTTTGCTATAGCGGTATTGGAGTTCGGCACGTCTTTCAGGATCCTTCATGGCCTTTTTGAGCTCCGGGATCTTTTCTGGCAGATCTTCGAAGGCTACGCCTTCCTTCTTCAGTTCCCGGATCTCTGCTTCATGCCTCCCCTCGTTCCCTTCACCGGGAGTTCCGTAAAGGACCATGGCGGAAAGTCCGACCAGGATCCATGGCCAGGGGCGTATGCAGAAGTGGGCGATCTGAAAGAAGAGGCTGGCCTGCACCGCATCCTTTTCACTGCGGGTGGCCATCATCCGCTGCGCCATATAGCCCCCTCCACCCGGTTCCGATCCCGGATACCAACTTGCCCACCATTGCACTCCGATGTAAGCGAGAAAAGCTCCTAGGGTCAGTTTGAGCGTACCAGCAAATCCTCCGGATCCCGTTCCCACCGAGGGGAAGAAATCGAAACGCTCTTCGGGGAGCTTTTTCCGTAATCCTTCGATACCTCCCACCTCCGGGTTGTTCACGACCAGAACGGCGAGCACGATCGTTCCGATCATGGCGATCACGAACTGAACGGCATCGGTCACAGCGATCCCCAACAAACCTGCGATCGAGGAATAAAAGGCTGCAAAGAGCATGGCTGCGGCCGTAACTATTGAGGTCCAGAATGGGGAAAGATCGAAAAAGAGTTCCAAAAAGGTCTGAAAGGCGAGGTTCACCCAGCCCAGGATCATGATGTTCATGAAAATGCCGAGGTATATGGCCTTGAAGCCCCGAAGGAAGGAGGCTCCCTTCCCGCTGTAACGGATGCGCAGGAACTCCAGCTCGGTCAGAATGTCGGCGCGGCGCCATAGATCAGCGAAGAAGAAGGTTGTCAGGAGTCCGCCACTCAGGAAGGACCACCAGAGCCAGTTCTGAGCGATCCCTCCTTCAGCGACCATCTCGGAGACCGCGAGCGGGGTGTCCGCAGCGAAGGTGGTGGCCACCATCGACATCCCTGCCACGTACCACGGTAAGTTGCGTCCGCCCAGGAAGAATTCCCGTAGACCACCCTCTGCCTTCCCTTTCAGAGCATAGCCGATAATTAGTGTGAGCAGGAGAAAGGCGATGACGATGATGAGGTCGGTCCAGGGAAGGGTCATTCGATCGCGTTCGCTTTGCTGCAAATGTGATCAATTCCCCTCCCTCCCCCTCCTTATCTTTGACCTTCTCCTTGAGTTTCCGCTTATGAATGCCCTTGCTATTCTCACTTCCGGAGGGGATGCGCCCGGAATGAACGCTTGTATCCGTGCCGTTGTCCGCTCCGCACGCCAGAAAGGTGTCCGTACTTACGGCATCATGCGCGGCTACGAGGGGTTGATCGATGGCGATATGAAGGAGCTCCAGGCTGCGGACGTCAGCCAAATCATGCAACGGGGAGGTACTATCCTGAAAAGCTCACGCAGCGACCGTTTCATGGAAAAAAAGGGAAGGGATGCCGCTTACCGGACCCTTCACGAAGAAGGGATCGACGGATTGATCGTGGTGGGAGGCAACGGGACATTCCGGGGTGCTCAGGTTCTCCAGGAAGAGCATCCTGACCTTCGGGTCGTTGGTGTGCCGGGGACCATCGACAATGATCTTTACGGTACCGACCGTACCATCGGTTATGATACAGCTTTGAACACGGCCGTTGAAGCAGTGGATAAGATCCGGGATACGGCTGCTTCTCATGACCGCCTTTTCTTCGTGGAGGTGATGGGGCGGGATGCAGGGTTCATCGCGCTTCGTAGTGGTATCGCGGTAGGGGCTGATGCCATAATGATACCGGAAGCAGAGACGGACCTGGAAGCTTTGGCCACGAAGCTGCGCAAGAATTGGGAGCAACACCATGCCAGCAGTATTATCGTTGTCGCTGAAGGGGACGAGTTGGGAGGGGCTTACCAGGTTGCAGAACGGATCGGTCCTCGTTTTCCGGAGTTCGATACGCGGGTGTCCGTGCTCGGGCATATACAGCGGGGTGGTAATCCTTCGGCCATGGACCGGGTCATCGCATCCCGGATGGGGAACGGCGCCGTCGAAGCGTTGGATAAGGGGGCATCGGACCTAATGATCGGGGTCGTGAACAAGGAGCTCGCCCATACCCCGCTTGAGAAAGCTGTCAAACATCATCAAAAGATCCGCGAGGACTTGGTTCGATTGGCGGAAACGCTCTCCATCTGAGCTCATGGACACTTATTTTGTCGATGTCATCCTCCCCCTGGCTGTACCGAACCTTTTCACATACCGTGTTCCCCGGAGCATGAAAGAGGAGGTGGGAGAAGGGGTCCGTGCTGTTGTTCCTTTCGGTAAGCGGAAGAAATACGCCGGGATTATCCGGCAGGTTCATCAAGACCCTCCAAAAGCCTACCAGGCCAAATACCTCGAGGCGGTCCTTGATCGTGAGGCACTCGTTCTACCTGAGCAATTCCAGCTATGGGAATGGATCGCACAACACTACATGTGTACCTTGGGCGAAGTGATGAACGCTGCTTTGCCTTCAAGCCTTAAGTTAGCCAGCGAAACGCGGATCGTCCTTCATCCTGATGGCGATCCGGAAGCGTTCGAACTCGACGATGAAGAGCACTTGGTCGTCGAGGCTTTGGAAGCCCAAGAGGTCCTTCGTATCGATGACCTTCAGGATATCCTGAACAGATCGACCGTACGACCCTTGCTCGGTTCACTGTTGGAAAAGGGGTTGGCAGTGGTGGAAGAGGAGCTGAAGGATGGCTACCGTCCTCGCACGGAAAAGACCCTTCGGCTTGATGACAGCCTTCGGGAGGATGGGGCTATGGAGGGGATCTTTGAAGAGCTTGAAAAGCGGGCACCCAAACAGATGCAGGTTTTGTTGGCCTACCTGCAGATCGCCGGAGGAGGAGAAGGGGAGTTGCGGGAGGTGCGGAAAGCATCGGTCCGGGAGAAAGCAGGGGTCAGTCCCTCAGTGCTCGATGCCTTGGTCGAAAAAGGGATCCTCCTGGAACGGAACCGCGAAGTTGACCGTCTGCAGACCGATGCAGGACCGGAGGGAGGGATGCCTTCATTGACCGAGGAACAAGAAGCTGCGGCGGAACGGGTCCGGGAAGGGTTGGAGCAAGAAAGGCCGGTCCTTCTCCATGGAGTGACCTCCAGCGGCAAAACAGAAGTTTACGTGCAGGCCGTGCGTGAAGCATTGGATCGGGGGGAACAAGTGCTCTATCTCGTTCCAGAGATCGCGCTCACTACCCAGCTCGTGGGTCGGATCCGGAACTTCTTCGGGGATCGGGTTGCCGTTTATCACTCGAAGCAGAACGATCAGGAACGGGCCGAGGTCTGGAAGAAGACCGCCCAGGGACCGGAAGCGGGATACGGGCTATTGCTCGGAGCTCGCTCTTCCGTCTTCCTCCCCTTCCAAAAGCTCGGGCTCGTCATCGTTGATGAGGAGCACGAAGCTTCCTACAAGCAGTTCGATCCTGCACCCCGCTACAACGGACGCGATGTAGCTTTTGTCCTTGCTCGTTCTCATGGGGCCGGGCTGGTAATGGGATCGGCCACCCCTTCCCTGGAGGTCTACCATAAGGCCCGTTCGGGTGAGATCTTGCTCAGCGAACTGAACGAACGTTACGGAGGGGTTCAGCCGCCGGAGATACGATGTGCCGATCTACGGAAGGAGCTGAAGCGCAACAGCATGAAGGGGCATTTCAGCTCGATCCTTATGGAACGGATCGAAGCCACCCTCAAGGAAGGGGAACAGGTCATCCTGTTCCAGAACCGGCGCGGTTTTGCTCCCCTTTTCATTTGTGAGACCTGTGGCTGGAGTCCCGGATGTTCGCAGTGCGATATCAGTTTGACCTTTCATAAGTCGCGCTATCGCCTCTCTTGTCATTATTGTGGTCACGAGGAAGAGCCGCCGTCCGCTTGTGGGCATTGTGGGAGTGCACGGCTTAAAATGCTCGGTTTCGGGACAGAGACAGTGGAAGAGGAGCTTGAGGAGGCGTTCCCACAAGCAAGGGTTGCCCGGATGGATCTGGATACAACGCGCTCAAAATATGCTCATCAGCGGATCATCAGTGATATGAGCGAGCATCGTATCGATCTGCTCGTGGGGACTCAGATGGTCACCAAAGGCCTCGATTTCGGGAACGTCGGTACGGTCGGGATCCTCAATGCCGATACGATGCTACGCTTCCCTGACTTTCGTGCACACGAGCGGGCTTTCCAGATGATGATGCAGGTCGCCGGGAGGGCCGGCCGGCGAAAGAAACAGGGGAGCGTCATCGTCCAGACCTACGATCCGGAGCATCGAGTGATCCAAAAAGTCCTGGCTCAGGATTACGAGCAGCTTTTCGAAGAGGAGTTGATCCAGCGTCGCGACTTTCATTATCCCCCTTTTTGGCGCTTGATCGAACTGCGCGTCCAGCATCGTGAATCTGAGCGGGTCGATCGTACGGCTGACGAACTTGTCCGGCGTTTGCGGGAGCCCTTCGGAGGGAGGGTGTTGGGACCGGAATATCCTCCGGTCCCCCGGGTCCGTAACCGCTACCGCAAGCGCGTCCTGCTCAAATTCGAACGAGAAGCTTCAGCCTCTAAAGTGAAGCAACATATCAGGAAGGTCGTCGACCCCCTGTTCGCCGAAAAAGATCACAAAGCCGTCCGGCTGGTCATCGACGTTGATCCCTTCTGATCAGCGAAGGAAAGGGGCAGGATCCGGACAGTTCTCCAGGTAATGGGCTTTTTCCGAGGGGCGGGCGACACCGGGATAGTCCCCTTTCATACCTTCCATATCCACGATGACCTGGAAGTGAAGATGGGGTGGCCAATTCCCGTTCACCTTCTCATCGCCCACTTTCCCTATCCATTCCCCTCCTTGTACATTTTTTCCTTCTTCCGGCCATTTCAGGGAGCTGGGATCCAAATGGCCGTAGAGCGTATGGAACGGATGCCCCTGAAGTTCGTGTTGAAGGATGATCGTGGGCCCGTAATCCCCGAAAGCATCGTTGTTGGCAAAACTGTGGACCCATCCCTCCAATGGGGCATAAATGGGGCTTCCGGCTTCGATCCAAACGTCCACTCCCAGATGAATGGAGCGCGGTTCAGTTCCTTGAAAAAGGCTGCTTCGTTCGTAAAAGATCCGGTGTTCCCCGTACCCTCCGACCGCTACTTTCCCGCTTCCCAGTTTTTTCCGGATCAGGGATGAAAGGGCTTCGGTATCATTCAGGTCGATCCGTTGCCACTCCGGATCATTGCCGGAAAGATCCGGGACCACGATATCCGGACCGCTTAAAAGAGTGTCGCACATGGAGTGGAAAGAAGAGGCATGCTCTTCGAGAAGCTCAGGTATACGGGTCATCCTTACAAAGGAATCTTAAAGCTGATCCAAAATCCAACACCCGGGAATATTGGGGGATAAAAAAAGGGGCGACCCCAGGGTCGCCCCTTTTCGATCCTCATAAAGAGGTTTTATTAAGAGATCTCGATCTTCTTTCGTCCTTGCTCTTTAGCTTCCTCTTTCTTGGGGACTTGGATCGAAAGGACGCCGTCGTTGTATTCCGCCGATATCTCTTCAGCTTTCACGGAATCCGGCAGGTCAAAGGCCCGCTGGAAGGAATGATAACTGAATTCCCGACGGGTGTAATTCTCGTCCTTGTCCTCTTTTTCGTCCTTTTTCTCCGAGGAAATGATGAGGGTGCCGTCCTCGACCTCAACGTTGAAATCCTCCTTGTTCAGGCCGGGAGCTGCTAGTTCGATGGTGTAATCCTCTTTGTTGTCCTTGATGTTCACCGAGGGAACGCTCGATCCACTGGAAAATGCGCCCAAACGGTCCATCATGCTTCCGCCGAAGAAATCTTCTAGAAGATCGGGAAAATTCCTTACCGGTTCTTGTTCTCTACGTTTCATGAGTGCCATAACGAATTGATTTTTTTGGTTCGACGATTCTTTTTAATGGCACTCTATGAAGAGCAATCCAAATGCCGATCCCATTTCGGTGCCAAAATTTCATCATCAGGAAGTTGTTGATGTCAAAATGGCATGATCGCTTGATAAAGTACTGTCAAAAAGAACCTATGGTCAGCAAATTCGAGTAGTAAGATCTTTGCTCATGAGCCGCGATCCCCGTTTCGAGCCCATGCTTCCGGTCCGCTCGCGTTTTTATTGGGCCGGCCTGTTCAGCATTGCCATGGGTTTCCTTGAAGCTGCCGTAGTGATCTATCTGCGTAAGCTTTATTACCCGGAAGGCTTTGATTTCCCCATGGTCCCCATGGGGGAAGAGGTAGTGGCCACGGAATTGTTACGGGAACTATCAACCATCGTCATGCTCTTGAGCGCGGGGGGCATGCTCGCTCGCACTGCCCTCGAACGCTTTGCATGGTTCATCTTTTGTTTCGGGATCTGGGATCTCGTGTATTACCTCGGTCTTTGGCTGATCCTCGATTGGCCTCCTTCTTTTGCTACCTGGGATGTTCTGTTCCTTCTTCCGGTTCCCTGGTTCGGTCCGGTCTATGGACCGGTCTTAGTGTCCCTCGGCCTTATCCTGCTCGCTCTGATCATTCTCTTCGCGCGCGATCGTGACCCCTGGTTCAGGGTGAATGGCAAGGAGTGGGGGATGATGATCGGCGGTGCCCTTATCATCATTTTCTCTTTCGTATTGGACCATGCGCAATACGTGTTACAGGATCATTCCCTTGGGGCGCTCTTCACCTTTTCTCAGGAGAAGTTAATGGAGGTTAGTGGAGACTACGTGCCGCAGGATTTCGACCTTAGGATCTACCTGGCGGGTGTTTTGATCGCCTTTTTGGGGATCGTCTCGGTCCTCCGGAATTCAGGGCTTATGGAGCGAAAAGGCTCATAGGAGGGGTTCGAGGTCCCCACCTCCCTGCCGGATCACCTGGGGTTCTCCATCGCTCAGGTCCACTACTGTTGAACCCGTCGTATTTCCAAGCCCCCCGTTGATCACGATATCCACTTCTTTTCCGAAACGTTCGTGGATGGCTTCAGGATCCGGGCTATGATCGATCAAGGCGTCTTCGTCATGCACCGAGCTACTGATGATGGGACCGCCAAGGTCGCTGACCATCTGCCGGGGAACAGCATGGTCCGGTATCCGGATACCGACCGTACGTCGCTTGTTGAAGAAGAGCTTCGGCAGCTTGGAGTTCCCTTTCAAGATAAAGGTGAAAGGGCCGGGAAGGGCTTTTTTCAGGAGTTTAAAATTCGGATTGTCGATCGGTTTGGTATGATCCGAAAGGCGGCTCAGATCATCGAAGATGATGGAGAACTCGGACTTCTCCGGCTTGATCCCTTTGATGCGGGCCACTTTTTTCATGGCCTCCTGATCGTAGAGGTTGCATCCGATGGAATAGACGGTGTCCGTGGGGTAGATCACGATACCACCATCGCGCAAACAATCCTCCACTTTCTTCATCTTAGCTGTGCTCGGATGCTGCGGATCGATGTTGAGGAGCATGGTCTTATTGATTGGCCTTCCGGTGATCGGCGAGGAATTTCTCCAGGCCGTTGTCCGTTAGGGGATGGTCCAGTAATTTCTTGATAGGTTCCAGCGGACAGGTGACCACGTCAGCCCCGATCTTTGCGCATTCCACGATGTGCATTGGATGTCGGATGGAAGCCGCAAGGATCCGGGTCTCGAACATATAATTGTCGAAGATGTCGCGGATCTCCTGAATGAGGGCCAGTCCGTCGTTCGAAACGTCGTCCACTCGCCCGATGAAAGGAGATACATAATCCGCTCCTGCTTTAGCCGCCAGGAGGGCCTGTCCGGGGCTGAACACGAGCGTGCAGTTCGTTCGGATCCCTTTGGCTGATAGTTGCTTAAGGGCTTTCACCCCGTCCTCGATCATCGGCACTTTGACCACGATGTTCTTGTGTAGTTCGTGGAGTACTTCTGCTTCTTTCATGATGCCGTCCAGATCCGTTGAGATCACCTCAGCGCTCACATCGCCGTTCACCGTTTCACAGATGTCGATGTAGCGTTGATGAATATTGCTTTCTCCGGTTACACCCACCTTGGCCATCAAAGAGGGATTGGTGGTCACTCCGTCCAGGATGCCCATTTCGTGGGCTTCCTTGATCTGGTCGAGGTCGGCTGTATCGATGAAGAAGTTCATGCTTGCGGGGTTTTTTTTATCGGTTCTTGACCGTTCTCTTGTGGAACAAATTTAGACAATAAAGGGTGGGGGATGGCGTAAGGGCGATCAGCTTTCGTAGATGTCGTAAAAACGCATCACTTGGCGCTCGAAGAAGCCTCCGGGTAGGATCTTACGGAGGAAAGGGATGATCTTCTGGACGGCTTTCCCAGCTCGATAGTGGCCGCGCTTTTTCTTCCCGTCCAGGATCTTTTCGACCAATTCAGCGATGATGGCGGGATCGCTCCCTTTATCGACCTCATCTTCGATGACCTTTTGGGCTTTATCGCTCAAGGATCGGTATGGGGAGTCCGCTCCGAGCGGTAGGACTTTGCGATTCTTGTTGATGTTGGTGGAAAAATCTCCCGGGTGGATGCTGTAAATATCGATACCGAACGAGCGTACCTCCATGCTCAGCGAATAGCTCATGGCCTCTAGAGCGGCTTTACTGGACCCGTAGATCCCGCGGAAAGGAAGGGGGATCTGTCCCCCTATCGAGCCGATGTTGATGATCTTGCCTTCGCCATTGGCACGCATGGATGGCAAGACAGCCTGTATCGTTCGAAGGGCTCCGAAGAAGTTGGTCTCAAAAACGGACCTGGCCTCTTCGATCGGCGTTTCTTCGAGCGGCCCTGTGAGGCCGATCCCAGCGCAGTTGATAAGGCAATGGATCCGTCCCTCGCGTTCCAGGATCTTGTGGATGGACGCCTGAACGGAATCCTCACGCGTGACATCCATCTGGAGCTGTAGAAGCCCGGAGCTTTCCTTTGTTCCATCACTGAAGCTCCGCCCTCCCCCATAAACTCTATGACCGTTCTGAAGAGCCCGTTCCGCAATGGAACGTCCAATGCCTGAAGAGGCCCCGGTTATCAGGATCACTTTTCCCATCGCGTCCTTTGAAGAGGAGTCAAAGCTAAAAGATCGGAGGAACGAAGAAGGCCCCCTTCATCCAATGAGGGGGATAAAAAAAGGGCAAGCTACTTATATCGCACCGCTCAACCGCCTTACCCTTGCTCCCTTCCGGGCCTGGGGGGATTCAGCAGGAGCTGGTCGTATAAGACTTGCCCTGGGCACAAATGTATAAGATCGGAGAAGACCGTCAAGGAGGGAGCTCAAAGATCTCCTCCCCGATCCGTTCCCGGGACTCTGTATATTTGCTGAAAAGCTATTGGGATGGAGAACAGCAACAAGAGCGGCCCGCTCTACCCAAGCCTCGAGTACGGGGCTTATCTCGGTTTGATCCTGGCTGTTGCCAGCGGTCTTCGTACGGCCCTTTTAGGCTTTCAGAGCGGAGGGATCAGTGGATGGATCGTGACCCTCCTGGGGATCGGGCTTTTGGGCTATTTTGTGAGAATGTACCGCGACGAGGACCGTGACGGGACGCTCAGTTACGGGCAGGGACTTGGTGCCGGAACTTTGATCGGGCTCTTTGCGGCCGTCATCATGGGGATCTATATCTACGTATATCTGAAGTTGTTCGGGGAGGATGTGATCAGTGAAATGCTCGTAAAGACCGAGGATATGCTCAAAGAACAAGATCTGGAGGAAGAGCAACTTGAAACGATGATGAGCTTTTACCGTTCCTTTTTCACACCCGCTTGGTTCGCGGTCAGCAGTTTCTTTTCATATACCTTGCTTCATTTCATCGCCTCACTGATCATCGCTGCAGTACTGAAACGCTCCCCTGCTCATGAATGAAGGGAATGAAGCTCCTTACATCTCTTTCGTTATCCCGCTCTATAACGAGGCGGATTCGATCCCGGAACTCACCGAATGGATCCGCTCGGTCATGGAACGCGAAGGCTTCAGTTATGAGGTCGTGTTCGTGGATGATGGGAGCGACGATGATTCCTGGGAGCGGATCGAATCCGCCGGGGCTGCGGATCCCCATATACACGCCGTACGTTTCCGTCGGAACAATGGGAAATCGGCTGGGCTGAACACGGGTTTTCTCCTGGCTTCCGGGTCGGTAGTGGTCACCATGGATGCCGACCTTCAGGATTCGCCGGAAGAGGTTCCTCCGATGGTGCGAATGCTCGAGGAGGGGGCTTACGATCTGATATCCGGCTGGAAAAAGAAACGCCATGATCCTCTTTCTAAAACCCTTCCCACGAAGCTTTTCAATTGGGCGACCCGAAAAATGTCCGGCGTCCATCTGCACGATTTCAACTGCGGTCTAAAGGTCTACCGAAGCCAAGTGGTGAGGAACATCGAGGTCTATGGGGAAATGCACCGCTACATCCCGGTGATCGCGAAACGCGAAGGTTTTTCCAGGATCGGGGAGAAGGTGGTCCAGCATCATGCGCGCCGTTACGGGAGCACCAAGTTCGGCATGGAACGCTTCATCAATGGATTCCTCGATCTCGCTACGATCACCTTCGTGGGACGTTTCTCCAAGAAACCGATGCACTTTTTCGGGGGACTGGGGACCCTCATGTTCATCCTCGGCTTTATGGGTGCGGTCTATCTCGGTAGCATGAAGCTTTATTACCTTTCCCATAGCATCGATGCACGCCTCGTGACGGACCGCCCCACCTTTTACATCGCTTTGACGGCAATGATCCTCGGAACCCAGCTCTTTCTCACCGGCTTCCTCGCCGAAATGATCTCCCGGAACAGCAGCGAACGCAATAGCTACAAGGTGCAGCGGGCCTTCCGTTTTCCCGGCATGGAAGGTGGAACGATCGGATGATCCTCCTTTTTTCTGAGCTCCTGTGGTTGACCTATCTTCGCCCGGTAGAAAAAAATGCTTCGATCATGATCCGTCCCTTTCGTATTAATGATGCCATCGTTCTGCTGCTCCTGCTTCTAACCGCTTGCGGGGGGTCAGGGGTTGGTGAGCCCAACGATAGCAAGTCGAATGCTGGCATGCTGAAGAGCGGTAAGGCTATCAAGATGAAGATCGACTCCGCAGGCGATCAGGATTGGTATGCCATAGCTCCTTCTGAAAAGGGCTACGTGGAAGTGAATGCAAAGAACGTCCCTCAAGAGCTTTCCCCGAGGGTACGCTTCGAAGGCAGGGAAGGGGATGTGCATAAACTTCCTGCAGCAGACCGTTTGGAAGGGGATACGCTATATTTCAGCGTGCACAATGCGGATGAGACCATCCGATCAAAGAAGTCTTTCTCTTTGACGGCGCGCTATTTAGAGGAAATGGACCCCCACGAGCCCAACGATAGCTTACCGCAGGTTGGATCGCTCGAGACCGGGAAGAAGCTGAGTTCTTACGTGATCCCGATGGGGGATCGCGACCTGTTCAAGGTGGAAGTGGACAGTACCGGGTATCTTTATGCTCGTGCTTTGGAAACCCTTGATTCCGTTAATTCTGAGGTCCGCTTTCTGAAGAAGGGAGATGATGGAGGTCTTTTGCCGATCAGTGGTTATCGCTTAATGCCCGCTGGTGCATCGGTCAATGAGACCGGAAGCTATTACGTCGAGGTCGGTGATGATCACAACGACGCTTGGAGCAAGGAGAGCGTGGACTGGAAGCTTGAATTCGTGGCTCAGATGGACAGTACGGAGCCCAATGCGCGTCGACGTGATGCCCATCCTATCGCTTCGAACGATACGGTCAGGATCGCTTTATTCCCCCAAAGCGATCGCGACCTTTTCCGCTTCACCCCTGAACGTTCGCGAACGTTGAGGATCTCGGTAAAAGGAGCGAAAGGAATGACCCCACAGGTGCAATTGGTCCAGGGGGCCATATCCAACCGGAATGTCACCGAATGGCAGACCCTTCCTGGGCATTTCGAGGTGGAAAAAGATAAAGAGTACTTTCTTACCCTCCGTTTGAAAGGAGATGGAGAAGGGAGTCGTGAGCCTTTCTTGCTCCGTTTAGGAGAGGCACCATCGAGCTAAGGCTTCAGATGTTCTGATATCAGGTCACTGATCTGATAGGTTAGGAACGACTTTCTCGCGTCATCACTTCAAAGCGGTGGCGGATACTGTTCCCGCTTCCGTCCATTACGGTGATCACGTGATCCCCTGCCTTTACCTTGAAGGCCATCCTGTGGGGCGACCCAGTGCTTCCAAGGTAACGTTCGTCCAAATGCCAGTGCAATTTTGCTCCCGGGTCGCGATGGGACGCTTCGAATACGAGCTGGCTCTTTTCTCCGGAAAGACGGACCGGGA
>CAZIDL010000052.1:10629-18225 GCA_964537825.1 uncultured Weeksellaceae bacterium | reverse complement strand
CCCAGCCATTGCATGGCCGCGTTCTGTAAGAGGTCGTTCTTGGTGGCCTGATCGAGCTTCATGCTGTCGATCAGTTGGCCGGTGTTCAGTTCCCCGAGTGGAAAGGGATAGTCCGATCCGAGGCAGATCCGCTCGGACCCGAAGAGGTCCAGGATCAATTCCATCTGCTTGCTGTCGAAGACGATGCTGTCCACCCAGAAGTGCCCGCAGTACTCGCGGGGATTCCGGTCGTTATCCACCGCCACAAGGTCCGGGCGGCCGTTGAAGCCATGCTCGATGCGTCCGATCGTTCCGGGGAAGGACCCCCCTCCGTGTGAGAAGCAGACCCTGAGCTGGGGGTACCGTTCAAAAACCCCCCCGAAGATCATCGAGCAGATCGCTCGGGAGGTCTCGGCCGGCATTCCGACCAACCAAGGAAGCCAATAATCGGGCATTTCAGACCTCCCGATCATATCCCAAGGGTGGACGAGAATGGCAGCGCCAAGCTTCTCGGCGACCTCGAAGACCGGCTGAAGAGATGCATGGTTCAGGTTCGTGCCATTGATATTCGAACCGATCTGAACCCCTTTAATCCCGAGCTCCTTGATACAACGTTCGAGTTCCCGGCAGGCCAGTTCAGGGTCCTGCATCGGAAGCGTCCCCAAGCCGATGAAACGGTCGGGATGCTTTTGGACGGTCCTCGCCAGGTCGTCGTTCAGGAAACGGGCCACTTCGAGCCCATCCTGCGGCTTAGCCCAATAGCTGAAAAGAACGGGGATCGTACAGACCACCTGCATGTCGATCCCTGTGCGCTCCATGTCCTCGAAACGCTTTTGGGGATCCCAGCAATTCACCTTGATCTCGCGGAAATATTCATCCCCTTTCTTCATCCAAGCTGCCCCTTCCTTGTGGTGCTCCAGATGAATGAACCCATCGTAACCGAACCTTCCAGCAAAATCCGGCAACTGTTCAGGGATGATATGGCTGTGCATGTCGATCCGCAAAGCGTGTCAAATATAAGGGATCGATCCGGGCCATCCCTGTTCCAAATACCGGACCTACGATCAGATGGATACAGAACACGTATCTGAACGAATGGTCAGAACCCTCTAAATTCGAAGTCTCTAAGATCTGACAAGATGCATTACACGATCTCCTGTAAAGACCCGAACCAACATTTCCTCCGGATCGAACTCCATATCGAGGAGGTCCGAGCGAACGAATTCGACCTTCAAATGCCGGCTTGGCGACCCGGGCGGTATCAGATGGCGCATTTTGCCCGGAACGTTATGCGGATGGAGGCATTCGATGAAGAAGGTGGCTCCCTCGAGCTCTTTAAAACGGAAAAAGATCGGTGGAGGGTTAAGAGCGAAGGGAGTACTGCGGTCACCGTCCGCTACATCTATTATGCACACGAAATGAACGCCGGATCGACCTATGTGGACGAAGAACAGCTCTATCTGAACCCGGTCAGCTCCTTGGTCTACCTTCCTGACCGCGCGGAAGAAATGCATCGGATCGAACTGGAGCTTCCGAAGAATTATAAAATTGCTACGGGGCTGAGCAAGGAAAGCGAACGGACTTTGGCTGCCAGGGACCTTCAAGAATTGATGGACGGCTCCTTGATCGCAAGTGCTGGTATGAAATGGCACAGCTTCGATCAGGACGGCGTACGTTTCCATCTGGTCTTTCAGGGTGAATGCAGACCGGACTTCGGCATCCTCGAACGGGACTTCAGGGGCTTTATCGCTGAACAGATCGCCGCTTTCGGAACATTTCCGGTGGATGAATACCATTTTCTCTTTCAGGTCCTCCCTTATCAGACACGTCATGGCGTTGAGCATTGCAATAGTACCGTGATCGTGCTAGGGCCTTCGTATGAGCTCCAGGAGGAAAAAGGATACGAAGACCTCGTAGCGATATCATCCCACGAACTCTACCATACCTGGAATGTGAAGCGGATCCGCCCTTCGGCCATGATGCCTTATGACTTTACCCGCGAGAACTATACCCGTTTGGGGTATGTTGCCGAAGGGGTGACCACCTATATGGGTGACCAGATGCTCCTACGTTCGGGCTTTTATTCCACCGAGCGATACCTGGAAAAGCTGGGTGCTCTGGTCCAACGCCATTATGATGACCCGGGACGGCACAACCTTTCTGTCGCCGATTCTTCCTTCGATACCTGGTTGGACGGATACGACCGTGATGTGCCTGGCCGTAAAGTATCCATTTACAATGAAGGGGCATTGATCGCTTTCATGCTCGATGTCCTGATTCGTAAGGACACGCACGATGAACGGTCATTGGATGATGTCATCCGGAGGCTTTATGAAGAATATGCTCTAAAAGGGGAAGGATTCGAAGAGGAAGACCTGATCGAATTGGTCGAGGAAGTATCCGGGGCTTCTTTTCAGAATTTCTTCCGGGACCATGTGGATGGTGCGGTGGACTATAGCCGAAAGCTTCGCTTATGTCTTCAACACCTCGGTATCGAGTGGGAGGCTTTTCCCAAGGAACGCTTTCACGAGGCCTGGCTCGGGTTCCGTACGAAACGTGAGAAAGGCTCCCCTTCCATTTCCTTGATCCTTCCGGGAAGCCCGGCTCAAAAAGCAGGTTTGGAGTTAGGGGATCGGATCCTCGGAGTGAACGGCTATGAAGTGAACGCAGAGAACCTGGCGGCTTGGACCGCCTATTTCGGTGGCGCAAGGATGACCATGACCCTTGTAAGGGATGGTAGGATCCTCGAGCGGGAAGTTCAGCCCGCTGACGAAGCTCTTTTCCAAGAGCATCGCCTGCAAATTCCCTCGAGCACGGACGATGACCCTATGGGATCCCTCAGAGCTTGGAAAAGCTCAAAATCTCCACGAATAGCATTATAAGGCCAACGAAATACAAACTTTTTTCGATGAATTTGGATTTCTCTTAAAGCCTGTTTTTTTTTGGTATCGAAATCAAAAAAGGATCCATCATGAAGTTCCATGTAGAACACCAGGAAAGTTATTCCAGGGGTGAAGTACTCCTTCGTCAACTCTTTGGGGTCATTTATATCATGATCCCTCATGCATTCCTCCTCTTTTTCGTAGGTATTGCGTCCCAAGTCGTTAGCGTCATCGCTTTCTTTGCGGTCCTCATTACGGGGCGCTATCCAGAGGGAATGTACCGCTTCCAGGAAAAGTTCATGCGGTGGCAGCTAAGGGTCCAGGCACGCATGCTGCATCTTTGTGATGGATATCCCGCATTTGGTTTGAATGCGGAGGATGACAAGACAACGTTCGAACTCGAATACCCCGAGCAGATCAGCAGAGGACTGACCATCCTCCGGCAGCTCTTTGGAGTGATCTATGTGGTGATCCCGCACATGTTCGTCCTTTTCTTCCGCATGATCGGCGTTCAGTTCGTGACCATCATCGCGTTCTTTGCGATCCTGATCACGGGAAGATATCCTCAGGGGATGCACGAATTCGTGGTCGGTACCCTCCGTTGGGGAGCTCGGGTGAATCTTTACATGCTCCATATGTCCGACATCTATCCGCCTTTCTCAGGCAAATCTGATGAGGAACTCGGATTGGTCTCGGCTCAAGCTGCTTCATCTTCTTCAGATGCTTCAAGCAGCGATGATGCAGCCTCCGAGAATGAATGACACGTACTGATCCGTTCTGTCAAAATGTTTAACTCAAAAGCTCCTTCTCCATGAAATTTCACATCGAACACCAGGAAACTTATTCCAGAGGGCAATTGCTTGCTCGGGCCTTTTTTGGACCGATCTACATCCTTTTCCCCCATCTGTTCATGTTGTTTTTCCTGTCCCAAGTTTCGGCCTTTATGAACTTTCTCGCTTTTTGGGCGATCCTCTTTACGGGACGTTATCCAAAAGGGATGTACGATTTCCAGGTCATGTTCCGTCGTTGGAACCTCCGGGTAACTGCGCGCATGTGGGACCTTTCGGACGGATATCCGGCCTTTGGGATCGCGGATGATGACCGGACAGATTACCAGATCGAATACCCCGAATACATCAGTCGGGGTTCGGCGATCCTCCGGGCTTTATTCGGAGGCATCTATGTGGTGATCCCGCACTATTTCTGCCTTTTCTTTAGGTTCATTGCTACGATGGTCTTGTCCTTCCTCGCTTGGTGGGCGGTCCTCTTTACCGGCCGCTATCCCGAGGGATGGCATCGCTTCAATGTGGGGACCTTCCGTTGGAGCGAAAGGGTTTCGCTTTACATGGGGTTTATGGTCGATACTTACCCGCCCTTCTCCGGAAAGAGCGACGAGGAACTCGGTATCATTACCGAGAATCCGAATGCGAGTGTAGGATCCGGCAGCACATCATCCTCCGATGACGCGCCTTCTTCGGATGATGCCGGAAAAGACGACGATGAATAAGCTACGGTCATCGATCGGAAAAAGGGGATAAGGGCTTCCTTTATCCCCTTTTTTTTGCTCTCAGCTCTACGAGCTTCCTTTCATTTACACGAAGAAAAGCAAGCTCCGCCATGGAAGAAAAGGCTGCAGCTCCCCGCTATCACCCTCTCCCGCAACCTGAGGATATTCCCGTCAAAGAACGCGAGGACGCGATGGGTGCTTACCTGATGATGTTCGCTGCAATGGGGGCAGGGCTTCCATTGCCTATCCTGAACCTAGTGGCTGCCATCATTTATTATTTCGTTCATCAGGACAAACCCCGTTTCGTCCGTTATCACACCCTTCATTCCCTGCTAGCCCAGATCCCGGTGACCCTGCTGAACGCAGGTCTTATCTTCTGGACCATCAAGAACCTGGTCTATGGGAACCCGTTCACGGACTTTTTCTTCGGATACCTATGGACCGTCGTTCTTGCCAATCTCCTTTATGCGATCTTCAGCATCGTGGCTGCCGTTAAAGCGCGAAAAGGACGTTTCTATTATTTTGTGTTCTTCGGTCGCATCGCCTTTGAGGTTATTTATCGGATCCGCCAGGATAGGGACAAAGAGAAGGGTGAAGTGAACCGTCCACCTTCCTGAAGCGTTCAGTATCACAACTATGCGTTCTAAACTGTTCATCGACTTTCTGAAGGTCCTTACCGCCTTTGTACTCATTTGGGGGGTATTCACGTATTATCCGGTTCTCAAGGGTGGTTTAGGCATTTCCATTTCGGTTGAGCAGGAAGAAAAGCTCGGGGATGCGATCGTGGAGAAACTTTTCGAGAGCGGGACCTATAAAGAGGTAAAGGATAGCGTGGTAGAGGACGCCATGCTGAAGATCGAAGGGCGTTTGGTGGAAGAGGTTGGAATGACCGAGTTCGAGCATGACGTACGGGTGGTCAAGAGTGATAGGGTGAACGCTTTCACCCTCCCGGGAGGCCATATCCTCGTTTGTTCAGGACTGATCGAATTCTCGGAGGATCCTGAGGAAGTAGCAGCGGTAGTGGCCCATGAAATGGGGCACGTTGAAAAGCGGCACGTCATGGAACGTTTGAAGCGGGAATTCGGAAAATCCGTGCTCTTTTCCATCCTTGGTGGAGGCTCTGGCGGAGGTGCCCTGATCCGTGATATCGCTTCGAGCACCGTTTCCGCAACCTTCAATAGAAGTCAGGAACGAGAAGCCGATGAATATGCCCTTCGGCTCATGGAAGCAAGCAGGATCGATCCGGACCATTTGGGAGAACTCTTCAAGCGCATGCGGGAGGAAAAGTATAGCGGGAGAGGCGTTCCGACGATCCTCAAGAGCCATCCCGATATGAACTCACGTATCAAAAAGGCCTTTGAATACGAAGCCGGCTCTTCCTTCGAGGCTCGCCCTTTCGAAATGGATTGGAAGAAAGTGAAGGATCGGATCGATGAAACGGCTGCTTCTGATAGTACGGCTTCTTAAGAAGCTCATTCCATTGCGATCGCCGCGACCTCCACGGTAGCCCCTTTCGGGAGCTTGCTGACCTCAATGCACTCACGGGCAGGCGTCATTTCGTTGAAATAAGTTCCGTAGACCTCGTTCACCCGGGAAAAACTGTTCAGGTCGGTCAAAAAGATGGTGCATTTCACCAGATGATCGTGATCGAGACCGGCTTCTTTAAGGATGGCCCCTACGTTCTTCATGACCTGATGCGTTTCGGCCTCAACGTTCTCGTTCTGCATTTCCCCACTAGTAGCATCGAGCGCTACCTGTCCGCTGATGTAATAGGTCCCGGCAACTCCGACCGCCTGTTCATAAGGGCCGATCGGTGCAGGGGCTTTATTTGTGGATATGGTCCTTCGTTCTTGCATGGGCTTTTTCTTCGAAATTATAAAGGGATGCCCTTCCTGGATCATAAAAGGGGCTACCGATGCTCACCCTTTATCATTCGAGGCGTACATCCCGGTCGACCCACTGCTCCCGTTTTTGAAGCTTAAGGTCATCGAGCAAGGGTGAGCTCAGGTTGATCTGGAAGGAATAGCGCCGCCTGTTCCCGAAGGGGACCCAATTAAAGCTCATCTCCCAACAGTTCAGGTCCCGATAGATATTGATATTCGTGTAAGTGAGCTCACCTTCGTCCGGATCGTAACCGCTTCTGAACTCTACTTTCCAGTTCTCTGTGACCCGAAAGTTCCCGTTCAGGTCGATCGTTTCATCGATGCGGACGTTTTTATCGGTTCTCTCTCGGTAGTCCTTCTGTGCTCTTAGGTTGTAATTAAAACCGAGGTTCCAGGGAATACTAAAGTCGACGTACGCATCCGGATTGTTCCGGATGTACTCCATCGTAGGTCCTGGACCGTTCGCACTTCTTCCGCTTTTCTCTTTTTTGCTCCTAAGGTCCCCGCCGATCGTAAGGTTCGCACTTTCCCACCGCAACAGGTCCCCCTTTGCTCGGTATTGGCTCCGGTCGACCCTTCTGCCTGCAGCGTTCACCGCATAGGGGTCAAAACTGCTTTGAAAGCGGAGGTTGAAATTCTCCAGGAGGGTGGTGCGGGCACTTATTCGGACGGGAGACCAATTCAGCGAGTCCGCCATGATATCGTAGGAACTGTTGATGGAGAGGTTGTCCAAGAGCTTGAACTTCTTGCTCTCGGTGCTGCTGTCCTGAATCGCCCGGTACTTGCCTTCGAAGTTGTTGATGAGCCCCAGACGAATATTCCCGCTTGAACGGGTGTTCGGGCCTCCGAAGACCGTATTTCGAAAGGGATCGTAAGCCTCTTTGACCGAATCGAGGTCTACCTTCGGTTGGGTATAGGTGGACGGCCGGTAAGTAAAGCCGACATTGGGTGTAAGGACATGGCGAATGGTGGTTTTGCGTTCGCCGAAGAATTGGTACATCCCGTAAAGCTTCGTGGTCAGGTCCAGGCTCGCATTTCCAGCAGGGGCGTTCCGGAAACCCTGAACTCTACTCGTGTCCCTCGTGTCAGTGGATGGATCGTAACTTTCCTGGATCGTTTCCAGGTACCATCGGTCCGTGATACCGATCCGGGGAGTGATGCTGATGAAACCGGGCTTGAGGGAGGTGGTGGCATTGATATCGTGCTGCATCCCATAGCGCATTTTCTCGTTCACCAAGCGGTCCAGCCGATCGATCCGCAACTTTCTGCTTTTGGTATTGATACGGTTCCTTAGGTTGCCGCTGTAATTCACACCGATCTTCTCATACCATTTACGGCCCGAAGC
>CAZIDL010000052.1:0-10619 GCA_964537825.1 uncultured Weeksellaceae bacterium | reverse complement strand
CTGTTCCCAAGGCCTTCGAAGGGATAGACCCGGTTCATGTTGATGCCTATATCCGGGAGGGAGAAGCGGATATTGCCGCTTTGGGTGTTCTGGTTGTGCCGAAGGCTCGCATTGATGCTGAAGGGATTGGTCGGCCAGTTTTTCGAATAATCGATGTTGGACTGGAAGGAATTGCTCACATAATCCCGGCTGTTACTGTTCATACTATTGCGGAAGTTGTCTTGGGTCCCGATGTTCACATTCGCCGAGAAATTGGAATTGGGACGGGCTTTTGGATCTTGTCTGTGCCGCCAGCGGATGAAGAACTCTTCAGTTTGCTCGAAATTGGTGAGAGCTCGATCGCCTCTTTTGATATTCTTATAATCGACCTTGAGGTTCCCGTTATAGCGGTAGCGCTTGTTGTAACGGGTAACATTATGCAACCCCCAACTCCCTTTGGAATAAATGTCGGCAAGGATCCGGGTGTCCAAATAGGGTTCGAAGCGCCAATAATACCCTCCTTTCTCAAGAGAAAACCCAAGGTCCCTGGTTTCACCATACTCAGGAAGGATCACACCGGAACTTCCCCCTTTGGTCTGGGGATAGTAACCAAAGGGTAAAAGGAGAGGGGTGGGGATGCCGCCGACAACAAGGTTCGCAGGTCCGGAAACGATCTTGTCATCCGGGATCACCACAGCTTTGTTAAATCGGATGTAATAATCCTGAAGGGTACAGGTCGTGTATTTGCCCTTTTTGACGTGGATCTCACCATTCGCATGCTTTTTGGTGCGCTGGCTGTACAGATCCCCTTTCCCTTCCTGCGTGTGGACGTCTTTGATCACACCTTTCTTCGTTTTGAAGTTGTAACGGATATGGGCAGCGTCGAACTCCTTTCCACCTTCCTGCATGACCGGTTGTCCGACCATCTTCCCGGTACTGTCCTCCACACCATGTGCAATGACGGTCCGGTCCTCGAAACTGAAGCGGATCCGGGCGGCATCGAGTTGCATGTTCTTATAGCTTACCTGAGCCTTCCCGAAGAGATATATCATCCCTTCCTTCCGGTCGAAGCGCATGGAATCCTTTGCTGAATACTCCACTTTCGCATCGAGCCCCCCATCGCCTGATCCCTCCTTTTTAGCCGTATCCGTTCGAACGGTATCCGTGGTCAGGCTGTCTTCAGTGAGGGTGGTATCATTCTGAGCGAAAAGGGCATGGAATGGATTTATCAACAGGGAAATGAGGAGAAATAGCCCCTTGGATCGTGGGAAAGGGGGGTTCCTCGCACTACATTTGTTGATGTTGCGTTCTTTGCGCAATTCAGGACCGATAACGATGAACAGCCGCACACCCTTTTTTCCTCTTAGCTACCAGCGTAAGGCAAAGGAATGCAACTTTTCCATTCCTTTCATTCTAATGACCGCGCTGCTTCTGACATTTTTCGTGCCAGTGAACGGTCAAGAGCAGAAAGAGGAAAATGATCTCAGCCTTAGTACGGTGGTCATCGACCCTGGCCACGGCGGAAAGGATCCCGGTGCAATAGGACACAGCGACATCCAGGAAAAAGAGATCGTGCTGGATATCGCCCTCAAGTTGGGTGAACGGATCAAAGATCATTATGGGGATAAAGTGGAAGTGATCTACACCCGGAAGAAGGATAAGTTCGTGGAGCTGCACGAGCGTGGGAGGATCGCCAACGAAAACGATGCGGACCTTTTCATTTCGCTTCATGCTAACGTTGTTGGAAATTCTAATGTGAAGGGGTGCGAGACTTTCGTGTTGGGACTTCATCGGACCAAGGCCAACCTTGAGGTCGCCAAAAAGGAGAACTCTGCGATCCTTATGGAGGAGAACCACGAACGCCATTATGGCGATTTCGATCCGCGGGATCCTGATTCCTATATTGCACTTGAACTGATGCAGAGCGAGTTTCTCCAACAGAGCGTGGAGTTCGCTGCGAAAGCTCAAAAGCAGTTCGGGGAAAAGGTCGGTAGGACCGACAGAGGGGTGAAGCAAGCCGGTTTTCTCGTCCTCTATCGTACCACCATGCCGAGCGTTCTTACGGAACTCGGGTTTATCTCCAACCCTGACGAAGAAGCTTTCCTCGCCTCAGAAAAAGGAAAAAAGAAGATGGCGAACGGCTTGTTCCGTGCTTTTAAAGGTTACAAAAAGCACATCGATCAGCGGAACAGCTTCAGTACCCCAAAAGATTCACTAGTGGCCTCCGAAAAGAACGGAGCCAAGAAGCAAGGGGAAGAAGTGAAAAGCGATACGCAAAACGGGAACAGATCCAAGAACGGAACTGCGGGAGCTAATGGGGTGCGGTTCAGGGTTCAGATCGCTGCTTCCGAGCGATCGAAAGAGTTAAAACCTGAGAACTTCAAAGGCTTATCAAAAGTTGATGAGTATATTAGCAACGACGGGATCCATAAATATACCGTCGGCAATACCGGCTCTTACGAGCGGATCAAAAAGGTGAAATCCAAAGTGAAAGATTCGGGGTATCCAGGTGCATTCATCGTGGCATTCAAGGACGGTGAGCGCATCGAACTGAAGAAGGCCGTGGACTTGGCCGATCGAACCAAAGAGTGATGAAACGGATATCGACCGAATTCAAGATCGGCGTTCTCGTTGTTATCGGCATCGTCCTGCTCATTACGGGCGTGAATTTCCTGAAGGGCTTTAAGGTCTTTGAGGAGCAGAAGGATTACGTGGCCATCTACAAGAACATCAATGGCCTTTCTGAATCCAATCCGGTCACAGTGAACGGTTACAAGGTCGGTCAGATCCGCAAGATCGAATTGGTCGGGGATGGATCCGGCCAGATCAAGGTAGTGATGACCATTTTTGAGAAGGAACTAAAGATCCCTGAGAATTCTCAGGCCGAGATCTACAGTTCAGACCTTCTTGGCTCGAAAGCTATTCGCATCAAGCTGAGCGATGAAAAAGAGCACCTTGCTCAGGGGGATACATTGATAGCGTCGACAGAAGCGACCTTAAAGGAATCCGTTAACCGTCAGGTGCAACCGGTCAAAGCCAAGGCCGAGGAATTGATCTCCTCGATCGACAGCTTGGTCGGTGTTGTCCAGACGATCCTTAATAAAGAGGCTCAAACGAACATATCGAGCAGTTTTCAGAGTTTCGAGAAGACGATGAACAGCCTTGAGAACACGGCCCAGGGCTTGAACGACCTGGTAAAGGTCGAGAAGAAGAAGATCGCTGATATTACCAGGGATCTTCGGGAATTCTCCGGTACTCTCTCTGGTAAAAAGGAGAAGTTCGCCAACGTCATCGATAACCTGAAGGTCGTGAGCGACAGCCTGAAAAGGGCGGAGATACCCTCCACTGTAAAGAATGCGAAAAAGGCCATGAAGGATGTATCAGCCATTACCGAGCGGATCGATTCGGGGGAGGGATCCCTCGGAAAACTGGTCCAGGAGGACACCCTTCATGAAAAACTCCTTACTGCCTCCGAAAACCTCGATAAGCTCTTGAAGGACCTCCGCTATCACCCGGACCGTTACGTTCACTTCAGTCTGATCGGGAGAAAGAAGGAAGGAGTGAAGCTGAGCAAACAGGAAATGGAACTTTTGCGCGAACTTTTGAAAAAAGAGAAGGAAAAGGAGGAAAAGTCCGCTGAATAAGCATCGAGATGACGGAGCAGATCGTTTTCATAGCTGTCCTGCTTTTGAGCATCATTCCCTTTGCCCTCCGGATCCGGAAGATCAGAAGGAACATCCTTCTGGGAAGGGATGAGGAACGGAACGACCGAAAAGGGGAGCGGTGGCGCACCATGTTGCGCGTGGCCATCGGGCAGTCAAAGATGGTGACCCGTCCCATCGCTGGTTTTTTCCACATCCTGATCTACGTGGGCTTCGTCATCATCAACCTCGAGGTGCTCGAGATCGTATTGGACGGTGTCCTCGGTACGCACCGACTTTTCGCCCCACTGGGAGGAGCTTATTCTTTTCTTATCGCCGCTTTTGAAGTGCTGGCTCTTCTGGTCCTCTTGGCCTGCATCGTTTTTCTTATCAGGAGGAACATTCTGAACATCAAGCGCTTTCATCTTCGCGAGATGACCCTTTGGCCCAAATCGGACGCCAACATCATCTTGGTCTGGGAGATCGTGTTGATGGGCCTATTCCTGACCATGAACGCTGCTGATGGGTTGCTGATGGCTCAGGGGAACCACCTCCCAGAAGGCCTTCATCATTACAAGGTCCCCAGCATGGGCTTGGATGCGATGCTCATAAGCAGCATGTTCGCTCCTTTGATCGGAGATGGCACCGACCCCCACACGCTCGCCTTTATCGAGCGTTTTTGCTGGTGGGGCCATATCGTGGGGATCTTTGCTTTCCTCAATTACATCCCTTATTCCAAGCACTTTCACATTTTCCTCGCTTTCCCGAACACCTACTACTCCGATCTCGATGAAAAGGGGCGCTTCGAGAATATGGCTTCCATCACCCAAGAGGTTAAGTTGATGATGGACCCGAACGCTGATCCTTTTGCTGGGGGTGGGGAAGAAGGAGCTTCTGAAGAAGGCGGGGAACCGGATCGGTTCGGAGCCAAGGATGCGACCGACCTGACATGGAAGAACCTGCTCGACGCCTATTCCTGCACAGAATGCGGACGCTGCTCTTCGGTTTGTCCGGCGAACGAGACCGGTAAATTACTCAGCCCGCGCAAGATCATGATGGACACGCGAGACCGTATCGAGGAGATCGGACAAGGCATCGATAAGAACGGAAAAGATCATGATGACGGGAAAGCCCTCCTCGGCGATCACATCACCCAAGAGGAACTATGGGCATGCACGACCTGCAATGCCTGCGTTGAAGCCTGTCCGGTGAACATCGATCCCCTATCCATCATCGTGGACCTTCGTCGCTTCCTCGTTATGGAGAAGTCAGAGGTTCCCGAGGCGATCGCCACCATGGCCACCAACATGGAGAACAACGGGGCTCCTTGGCAATTCAGTCCCGCCGATCGATTCAATTGGGCCCAAGAAGATGAGGATAACAGTTAAAGCGCACCGATCAAAAGCCTTATGAGCAAACTCCCGCACGTTCCGACGATGGCCGAAAAGGCGTCAAAAGGAGAAAAACCTGAGGTCCTCTTTTGGGTTGGCTGTGCCGGCAGCTTCGATGATCGCGCCAAGAAGATCACTAAAGCGCTCGTACGCATTCTTGACCAAGCAGGTATCGACTTCGCCGTCCTGGGAACTGAGGAGACCTGTACCGGAGATCCGGCCAAACGGACCGGGAACGAATTCCTTTTCCAGATGCAGGCCATGACCAACATCGAGACCCTTGATGCTTATGGAGTGGAACGGATCATTACGGCCTGTCCGCATTGCTTCAATACCATTCGGAACGAATACCCCGCATTGGGAGGAAATTACGAGGTGTTGCATCATTCTCAGTTCCTCCAACAGCTGATCGATGAGGGACGCCTTCGTATTCAGGACGGAAAGGCTTTCAACGGTAAACGCATTACGTTCCATGATCCCTGCTACCTGGGACGTGGGAATGAAGTCTACGAAGCTCCACGCCGGGTTCTGGAAAAATTGGATGCCGAATTGGTCGAGATGAAGCGTTGCAAGAGCAAGGGGTTTTGTTGCGGAGCAGGGGGTGGACAAATGTTCAAGGACGCTGAGCCGGGAAATAAAGAAGTTAACATCGAGCGCACCGAAGAAGCACTTGGAACGAATTCGGATTATATCGCTACAGGATGTCCTTTTTGTAACACCATGATGACGGACGGTGTCAAGAATAAAGAACGATCGGAGGATGTCCAGGTCATGGACATCGCCGAGATGATCGCACAAGCCCAAGACCTTTAAAGAAGACCCGGAATGAACGAACTGCATCAACTATCACCGGAAGCCAAGGTTTGGATCTATCAGGCAGATCGGGAATTAGCACCAGAAGAGCATGAACGGATCCGCGAAATGGGGGAGCGGTTTGCTGCCGACTGGAGTGCGCATGGAGCTTCCCTCAAAGCACGGTTCGCCATCTTTTATGATCGCTTCCTCGTTTTCTTTGTGGATGAGCAAGAGCAAGCGGCGACCGGCTGCTCCATCGATCGTTCGGTCCACTTCATAAAAGGATTGGAGAGCAGCTTCAACCTGGAGTTGATGGATCGAAGACTCGTGGCCTATAAGGACGGTGAAAGAACCTCGACCATCCCTTTCGATCAACTTGACGAGGCCTTGGAGAAAGGCCACTTGAACCTTGACAGTATCGTTTTCAACAATCTTGTCCGCACGAAGAAGGAATTCGATGAGGCATGGGAAGTTCCCCTCCGGGAAAGTTGGCACGCTCGCATGTTGAGCAGCGATCGTTCCATGGCTGAATGAAGGATGAAGACCTTCTTTCTCCGTTTCTTATATCCTATCTATCAGTGGGGGATTTACGTACCCATCCTCGCCGTTTCGACCATTCTGGGAAGTACTTTGGTCATTCTCATGGCCCCTTTTCCATTCCGGCGTTACAGCTATTACGTGGCCAAGGCATGGGCGGTCACCATCGCATCGATCACCCCCGTATGGGTCCGGGCTAAAGGAAAAGAGCATGTGGAAAAAGGGCGTTCCTACGTGGTGATCGCCAATCATCAGAGCTATCACGATATACCGGTCCTGTACGGATGGACAGGCATCGACCTGAAATTCGTCATGAAAAAGGAGCTCAAACGCGTGCCCTTTTTAGGCCAAGGGGTGGCTGCCAAAGGCCATGTCTTCGTAGACCGTTCCGATCGGCAAAGGGCCATCGAATCCCTTAACAATTCCGTTAACAACCTGGAAAAAGGAGAAAGCGTTATTATATTTCCAGAGGGGACCCGAAGCAGGGATGGAAAGGTCCACGATTTCCGGAAAGGTGCTTTTCGCCTTGCTTTTCAAACCGGAATGCCCATCCTACCTATCTCCGTAGCCGGCACCGACCGTATCCAACCCCCGGATACCCTTCAACTGCGACCCGGACCGGCAGGATTGCGGATCCATCCCCCGATCGAAGTAGAGGAATGGAGGGAAGAGGATATTCCCGAGCTGATGGAGCAATGCCAAAAGACGATCACCCAGGGAAAGCGAGAACTCGAGATCGAATTCGGGCAGGAACCCCGGGATCGAACAGTGAACGAATGAACTTGTAGAAAAGGAAAAGCGCTCACCATGGCCCACGATATTCTGACCGAAACGTTCCTCGAAAAAGAAGCGATCTCCTTTGAGGAATTTAAGCGAAGGACCTCTGAACTGCTCGAGCAAGGGAAGGCCACAAGTGGGGATGCTGAGGAAATGCCCGAACTGTTGGAGTTCACCAAGCTCAACCTGAAGCGGATGGAGCGCATCCCCAAACAGGTAGAGCTCGATCATACCCTTCTTGAGAAACTTCTCATCCTCCCCGAAAAGATCTATTGGGTCGTCTTGGTCGAAGGGTGGTGTGGAGATGTTGCGCAGAACCTTCCCATCCTTTCTCAATTGGCGGAGGCTAGCGAAAAGGTAGAGCTTAAGCTTCTTTGGAGGGACGAACACCTGGATGTGATGGATCGGTACCTTACCAACGGAGGACGGTCCATTCCGAAGCTCATCGCTTTGCGGGCATCCGATCTCGAGGAACTCGGTACCTGGGGACCAAGACCCGAACCCGTACAGGAGGAGATCCAACGTATCAAGAAGGAGTATGCCGACCGCCCCAAAAAGGAGATGGTTGAGGCTCTTCACAAACGGATGCACAAGTGGTATACTGAAGACAAAGGCCAGACCCTTCAGAAAGAGTTCGTGACCCTCTTGGAAGAATGGGGACAAAAACTTGAGAAGAGCCCTTCCCATTGATATGGACGAACATCGCAAGAAGACCCTCGATGCCGCTGAGCGGAAAGTGATGGCCGCTTTCGGCCAGGAAGAAGGAGCTCATGACCACTACCACATTTTTCGGGTAAGGGACAATGCCTTATGGATCATGGAGCAGGAAAGGAGCGGGGATCCTTACTTCGTCCGATTAGGAGCTTTGCTACACGATGTTGGGGATCCGAAATTCTTTGATGGCGACATTGAAAAAGGAGAGACCAGGCTGAAAGAATGGCTGGATGAATTGGAGATCTTACCAGAGGATCGGGCACGGATCCTGAAGATCGTCCGGAACATTTCCTTTAAGGGAAGCAATGTCAAAGACGAAGCACCGGATGTGGAAACAAAAATCGTTCAGGATGCCGATCGCCTGGATGCTATGGGAGCCATCGGAATCGCGAGAGCTTTTGCTTTCGGTGGGAACAGGGGGCGTCCGATCCACATCCCAGGTACGGAAGCGGAAGCTCACAGCAGCTACGATCGATACCTTGCCTCAAAAAGTCCTACGGTGCAACATTTTCACGAAAAGCTATTCCACTTGAAAGATCGGATGAAAACCGAAACCGCCCGGGGCATAGCAGTGGAAAGGCATCGCTTCATGGAGGCTTACCTGGAACGTTTCCATCAGGAATGGGAAGGAAAGGCCTGATCAATGCAAAGCTTCGAACACCAGATCGGCCATCTTCTCACGGGTCGCAAAGCTCAGTGCAACACCCATTCCGGAAAAACCGGCCATAAGGAAACTATGGTCTCCAATGGAACGTAGCTCCGGATATCCTTTTTCCGTGAAGCCCATAATGCCGCTCCACCGCTCTTCGATCCTATAAGATCGGTCCGGTAAGAAATGCTCCATCAAGAGCCTTTCCAGGTCATCCTGGATCCGATCGGTCAGGCCGGTCGTTGTAGTAGATTCTTCTTCAGGAGCGTTCTCTCGACCTCCACCCAACAGCAACCGATTCCCCACGTTCCGGAGGTAATAGTTACCCTTGTCCAAATGAAAAGTTCCGCGCAAAGCTAGATGGTCCAAGGCTTCGGTAATAAGAACTTGCCCTCTGCCAGGCTTAATGCTTGTATACTTTACGAGATCTTCAGTAAAGCCATTGCAAGCTAGAACGAGCTTTTTAGTCCTTAGGCGAGTTCCTTGGTCATCGACCATTAGTTCGACTCCTCCATTCTTCTCTTCATAACCCCACACCTTCGTTCCAAAAAAAAGGTCAGCTCCCTCATTCCTTACTTCTTCACATAGGGAACGGTGAAGTTGAAAGGGATCGAGCATCCCCTCACCATGGATCCGATATCCACCCAAAATGCCCCGCAACCCCATGCTATTGATCTCTTCTGCGGACAATTCCTCATAGGGGGAGAAGCCAAGGTAGGGTTTCAAGAGATCGTTGAGCCGTTCTATGTTCGCCTTTGCATCTGTGAATGAGGAAGGATCTATAAAGAGCTCGTGCCCATTCTTTTCTTCGAGCCCAATGCTGGAAGGAGCGAAATGGGACCGGATACGTTCTATTCCCGTCCATCGCTGCGCAACAGTAGCTAAAGCAGTGTCCTCACCTTTGTCCCTGATGTCCCTAAGAAGCTCGGAGGGACTGCCGTAACAGCAAAACCCCGCATTCCTGGTACTGGCTCCGAAACTCAAGCTACCTGCCTCCAGGATGCCCACTTTAAGCGGCGGCGAGCGTTGGGCCATCTCGATGGCGAGGCCAAGACCTCCAAAGCCCGCCCCAACGATCAAGAGGTCCCAACTGTTCTTATAAAAATGGTTTTCCCAAAAACTAAATGCCATTGCCACCGTATGAAGGTACGGAACGCGAAGACCGTTCGTTGAGCTTTTTGGCCATATTTGTGTTATGAGAGCCCATATGAAGGGCAAGTATATATATCGCTGGGACCTGAAGGTCCTGTTCCTGTTCATCTTCCTTTTCTTTTCAGGAGGGGCTTTTGCCCAAAAAGGAGACGTGATCCTTTACGGGACCGTCACGGAGAAGTCATCCGGTGATGATATGAAAGGCGTCACGGTCAAAGTGACGTCCGGGGGTAGCACTGTCAGTACCCAGACCACATCAGGGGATGGGGAATACGAGATCGGCCTCGATTTCGGAAAAGACTACATCGTCCATTTCAGCAAAAACGGTTATGCGACGAAAAAGCTGAACATCAACACCAAGAACATCCCCAAACAGGACCGGGAGATCGGCGGCTTCGAAATGCAGGTAGGGATGACCCTTTTCAAAAAAGTAGAGGGGATCGATTATTCGTCTCTGGAGGAACCCGTCGGAAAAGCCACCTTCAATAAAGATCGGGGAAGCGTTGATTTCAAGAACCAGTACACCAGCCAGCACATGCAAAAAATGAAGCGGCTGGAGAAACGTGTGGCCCGGAAAAGAGAGAAGATCCAGGAAAAGAAGGAAAATTATAAAGAAGCCATGGAAGAAGGGAAGGATGCCCTTAGTGATGAAGATTACGAAGAGGCCATCCGTTCTTTTGAGAAAGCCAAGGATATTTTCCCTGAGCGTGAAGAAGCTCAAAAGAAGCTTAAGAAAGCCAAAGAGCTTAAAAAGAAGAACAGCAAAAAGAAGGAATATGAGGAGCTGATATCAGAGGCCGACGATCTTTATGACAACGAGAAATACGAAAAGGCCAAAACAAAGTATAACGAGGCACTCAATCTGATCTCTGGAAAAGAGCACCCCAATAAGCGCATCAAAGAGATCGATAAGATCCTGCAGCAAAAAGAGAAGTACGACAAGCTGATCACAGAGGCCGACAAGCTCTACGATAAGGAGAGCTA
>CAZIDL010000051.1:0-18819 GCA_964537825.1 uncultured Weeksellaceae bacterium | reverse complement strand
GATGGTGAGTTCGCGCAGCACACGACGAATTTACGGAAAGCCCGTGGAGGGGGACCGGACGGGATCACCGGGTATTCGCGATCCCCTTGTACTTGGAGGAGTTCGAGGGATCGATCCGTTGGAGGAGGTTCGAGATCTTCTTGCGCATGCGCGCATCTCCTTTTTGATAGATCTTAACGATCTCATTCGCTTTTGCAGTAAAGAAAAGTTGAAGATGAATGTTCCCCGGTCTCCGCTGATGAAGGGCCTCGAGCTTGGTCAACGCTTTCGTGATGCTCTTTCTGGCCTTCTTGGGCTCCTCGTACATCCGGTCGAGCCCTTTCCGATGGTAGATATAAAGGCATTCCCGCAGGGGAGAATAGGCTTCATTGAGCATGTTCTCGACCAACCAATACCGATTCCGATTGCCCTTTTGGGGATCCCATCCAGATATACCGGAATTCTGGGCATTGCTGACGATGGTCTGGGCCGTCTCGTAATAGGGGGTACCTCCTTTCTTCTCAAAGGTGTCGTAGTCCATTCCGATGATCATATAAGCATAGAAAGCGAGCACTGAGGTAAGCTCACTTCGGTAGCGGTCCTTCGAAAAACGAAGGGTTGTATTGGGGACGTATTCGAACTCGAAGTTCTTGTCGTTGTAATTCATCACGGTCGTATTGTAGCTGGAATTGTAAACGCTACGACCGGATTGGATCTGGATACTTCCTTTAAAACGCCCTGCGGAAGCCCGCTCTTTCACTTGGAGCAGAATGTTGCAATCGATCCTTTCTTGCGGCTTGTAGTCAACATCGGTCCACTGGGTGTTATTGAGAAAATCCCGGGCAGCTTTCTCCAATTCCTTGAAGATCCCTGTCTGCGCATTCCGGACCTGTTGATGCATCACGGACACTTCCACATTAAGCTCCTGCCCACTCGAGGAGGATACTCTCCCGAGGAGCAGCAAGCTGAGGATCAGAGCGGGGAATGTTAGGGATCTAAAAGCTAGCGGATGCATGCTTCTATTCGATCGAAGATGCGTTCAGCGATCTCAGATTTAAGGGCTAACGGGATCCGTTCGGGATCATTGTCACGCACATAAAGGGTAACGCTATTGGTATCCTGTTCAAAACCAGCCCCTTCCTCCGCAAGGCTGTTCAGAACGATCATATCGGCGTTCTTCTTCTCGAGCTTCCGCTCGGCTTCTGCTCCACCTTCCTGGCTCTCGAGGGCGAAACCGACCAGGTATTGCCCCTCTTGTTTCTGTTCTCCCAATGCTTCAAGGATATCCTCCGTCGGTTCCAAAGCGAGCTCACCGAGTCCCTTTTCTTCTTTCTTGATCTTTTCCGAGCTAATGGATGCGGGGCGGTGGTCGGCCACGGCCGCCGCCATGACAGCAAGATCACACCCTGGAAAGCGTGTGATACAGGCATCGTACATCTCTCGAGCGCTCTCCACCCTGAGCACTTCGATGGAAGGATCCCGGGGACGAAGATCGACCGGGCCGAGCACGAGGGTCACAGTAGCTCCCCTTTCAGCTGCTGTCTCAGCAAGAGCGACCCCCATTTTCCCGGAAGAGCGGTTCCCGATGAAGCGCACCGGATCGATGGCCTCATGGGTCGGTCCTGCAGTAACGAGGACCCTTTTGCCCTTCAACCCTTGGGATGTGACCAAGGCATCCTCCATATAGCGAAGGATCGTTGCCGGTTCCTCCATCCTTCCCCATCCTTCCGATCCGCTTGCGAGCTCCCCCTTCTGGGCAGGGATCAGTTTAGCGCCTCGCTCCCTGAGCACCCTAATATTCGTCTGAACAGCGGGATGGCGATGCATTTCCAGGTCCATGGCCGGTGCGAAATGAACGGGGCATTCGGCGGAAAGGTAGATGAGCCCGAGCAGGTCATCCGCCCTTCCGTGAGCAAGGCGTGCGATGGTATCAGCGGTGGCCGGGGCGATGAGGATCCGGTCGGCCCATCGCCCCCAGTGGACGTGATCGACCCATTCCCCTTTATGCTTGTCGAGATAACGGTTCTCGGAGAGGACCGATGAACGGGAAAGTGTACTGAAAGTGAGCGGACTTATAAAATGGGAAGCCCCGGAAGTGAGTAGCACCCGGACCTCCGAACCGGCTTTGACAAGTTCCCGGGTCAGGAAAGCGGCCTTGTAGGCAGCAATGCTACCGGTCACAGCCAGGAGGATCCGGCATCCCCGGAGCTGCATGGTATTCAGGATCCTTTTTCCCGAAGGACGCCTTCTTCGTCCCTAATGATCCCTTCGATCCTTTCTTCTTCGTGGGCTTTATCCTCCTCGGTCTTGTAAAAGTAAAGCTTGTCCTCGAGCAATTCCTGGATCGCGATCGCCCCTGGCTTCGGAAGCCTTTCGTAGAATTTCGAGATCTCGATCTGCTCGCGATTCTCAAAGACCTCTTCGAGGTTATCGCTAGCGCTAGCGAATTCAGAGAGTTTATCGTTGAGTTCTTCCTTGATCTCGAGATTGACCTGATCCGCCCGCTTGGTGAGCACCACGATGGATTGGAATAGATTCCCCGTGGGAGCCTCAATGGCCCGAAGATCCCGGGTGACCGTATTGCGCGCAGCATTAACGTCTTTGTAGCTCATGATCCTGTTCCTGTATGGTTTCCTTCCGAGGAGGCCATTCCTTCCAACTCCTTCAATGCCTCTTTACTCTTTTCTTTCATCCGTAGAGCTTCATCCTTATGCTCGCTTTTCGGGAATGCCTCCACGAATTTACGATATGACGCGATCGCTTCTTCAAGCCGTTCCTTCTTTTTCGAGCGGACGCTCTTATCGGCAAGCTTGTAGTGGGCTTTAAAGCGCAAGAAGAAGAGCTCCTCTCGATAGCGGGTATCCGGAAATTTTTTCAGCGTGTTCTCGAAGGACTTTACGGCAGCCCTGTAATGCATGGTCCTGAGATAGAGCTTCGATTTCTCAAAGGCCTTTTTCTCGAGTTTTCCGCGTAACTCCGTGATCAGGGATGAACAGGAATCCACCATCTCGCTGTCCGGATAGCGATCGATATACAATTGGAGTTTGTTGATGGCCTTCCGCGTTTCACTCTGATCCAGCGACCATTCCGGAGAGTTCTTGTAGTCGCAATAAGCGCTCATGAAAAAAGCTTCCTTTCCCCTTTCGGTATTGGGAAAGGTCTTACGGAAACGGTCGAAATAATACGAGGCCATTACGTAGTCTTCCATTCCGTAGTAGCAATAAGCGTGATAATAGCGAACATCCTTCCCTTTTCGGGAACCCCTGTAGAGCGTCACGAGCTCTTTAAGAAGCTCAGAGGCCTTCATGTAATCCCCATTATTGTAATGCTGCTTGGCCTTCTTCAACTTTCGTTCGTCATCGTTGCTCTTCAGCAGTTTCTCATGCTGATTGCATCCGATGAGGAGCGGGAAGAGGAAAAGGACAAGGATGGCCCACTTCGTTCGCATGATCTGCGAATATACGAACTGCGATCAGCTCCCTGTTCTTCATGCCCATATGGAATGCTTTTTCGTGCACGATGGATCGTGCAAAACGATCGGACCTGAACCCCCAAATGCGAGCGGGAAACCTTATTTTCGCAAATAGACCAAACTAGTAGGGAATTTGGATCTTTTTTCAAAGCTTCGTGATAACAAAGGGCCCATCGGTCAGCATGCTGAGCGTTCCCATGGGTATTTCACTTTTCCAAAGCTCGAAGGCCCCATTTCCAACAAAATGACCTTCCAGGGGAAGGAATGTCTGGTCTGGAGCATCAACAATTACCTCGGTCTGGCGAACGATCCGGAAGTTCGAAAGGTCGATGCCGAAGCGGCCGGGGAATGGGGATTGGCCTATCCGATGGGAGCCCGGATGATGTCCGGGCAAACGCAATACCACGAACAGCTCGAAGAGGAGCTTTCCAAGCACATGGAAAAGGAGGACACCTTCCTCCTGAATTATGGGTATCAGGGATGCCAGTCCGCGATCGATGCGGTGCTGGACCGGAAGGATGTTCTCGTCTACGATTCGGAATCCCACGCTTGCATCGTCGATGGTGCCCGCCTTCATCAAGGCAAACGCTTCATCTTTAAACACAACGAGATCGAGGATCTGGAGAAAAAACTGAAGCGGGCCAAAAAGATCGCTGACCAGCAGGACGGCGGTATCCTCGTGGTATCCGAAGGGGTTTTTGGAATGGCGGGGGATCAAGGGAAGCTCAAAGAGATCGTGAACCTCAAGGAAGCCTATGGTTTCCGATTTCTCGTGGACGATGCGCACGGATTCGGGACCCTCGGGGAAAAAGGGAAAGGAACAGGCAAAGCGCAGGGGGTCCAGGATGAGATCGACCTTTATTTCGGCACTTTTGCCAAATCGATGGCCGGTATCGGTGCCTTTATTTCGGGGGACAAGGATGTGGTCGAATACCTGCGCTACAATATGCGCTCCCAGACCTTTGCCAAATCCCTCCCGATGCCGATGGTGATCGGAGCGCTCAAACGCCTTGAACTTCTGCAGGAGCGGCCCGAACTACGGGACAACCTTTGGGAGATCGCAACGAGTCTTCAGAAAGGCCTCCGGGATTCCGGATTCGATATCGGACGGACCAATTCCGCTGTAACCCCGGTCTTCCTTAAAGGGAACCTTTATGAAGCGACGAGCATCATCAGTGACCTTCGGGAAAATCACAGGATCTTCACTTCCCTGGTGGTGTATCCGGTGATACCCAAAGGAGAGATCATGTTGAGGCTGATCCCGACCGCCGTTCACACCCACGAGGATGTCGAACACACCATCGAGAGTTTCAAAAAGGTGAAGGCCAACCTTGAGGAAGGGAATTATCGGACGGATGAAGTAGTCCTCGAACGTAAGACCTAAAAAAAGGGTGCATCCTTTGATGCACCCTTTTCATTTCCTGCGTCCTTTGTTAAAGGATCATTCCTTTTTCTCCTCGTCCTCTTCTTTTTCCGCTTCACCGCCTTTTTCTTCACTCGCCTCTTCTCCGCTGGTATCTTCCTGCTCGCTGCTTTCTTCCTCTTCGCTTGCCTTTTCTTGTTCCTCAGAAACACCGCTTTCTTTCTCCCGACGTATCCGGTCCTCTTCCCGAAGCTCTTCCTCACTCACGTTCCGAGCTTTGCCCGTTTGGTATTTTTTATGAAGATGGTTCATGATCAACTCCTCGTGCCGATGAAGCTTCTTGGCGATCTTAGGGACGAGATTTAGCTTCCTTTCATCGTAGGTCTCGAAGAACTCTTGAAGCCTTTGTTCGAATGCCTCTTTGGCCATAAGGATGCCGATTAAGTTTCCCCGAAAATAAAAGCTTATGGATCCAAGTTCAAGTTTTCTTGAAAAATCTGAAGATATCATCTTTCGCACGGGTGCCTTCCCGTTCCCGATCGCTGGAAAAAAACCCGCGCATCAACTTCCCCTGGAATATGATACGTGTATCGTTCGCCTCGGAATTGATCGGGTATCCCATGTTCTTGACATGCTCGTGCCCTCCTTTTCCATCCCTTTCCGACCGAAAGATATCCATTCCTCCCATTCCAGCATGTCCATCCGATGAGAAGTAAAGACGTCCGTCCTTCCGGACAGAAGGAAATATCTCGTCCCGCTCGGTGTTCACTGCAGTACCTGCATTGACCGGATCGGTCCAACGTCCGGTCGTCGTATCGTACTGGATGTACCAGATATCGTATCCACCGATCCCTCCCGGGAGATCGGATGAAAAATAAAGCCGTTCGCTCCCGGGATGATATGCAGGATGGGTGTGATTAACGGAATCAGGAGCACAGGGTTGTAGCAGATCGAAGTAACCGTTATCCTTCCAGCCTTCCTTTGTACGTGAAATGCTTCGGGTACGGCAGACCCCTCCTTCACATCGTGAGAAATAACCCTTTCCACCCCGCGGATCGATCGTAAGCGAGATCTCATGGGCTGGCGTATTGAGATCCTTCTGAAAAGAGATCGCTTTTTTCCACCTTCCGTGATCCCGTTTATCGGTGACCATCAGATCCTCGTTCCGTCCACCCTCTTCGCCGTTGGTACGGGTGAAAAGGAGCGTGGTATAAGTCACATCCCCCCATGCCGGGCATGATTCATCATGATCGGTATTGATCACCTTCATAGGCTCGACGACACAAACAGGGTCTTTCTTCCATTCCCGGGCCTTCTGGCATGCTTTTCGTTCACTCCTGGCAAGCTCACCATAAGAGCTCTTAGAAGCGACCTCGAAACAAGCGGAGGCTTTTGCATAAGCTCCCTTTCGCTTGAAAGCCTTTCCCATCCAGAACGCCTTTTCACCCCCAACTTTCCGTGGATCCTTCCCGGTCAGGGAGAGGATCCGTTCAAACTCCCCCTCTTGATGGAGAAGCCGCAATGTACGCAGGTCCACATCCGCTTGACCTGATGCCAGGATGGAAAAAAGGATAAAGCCCCCTATGAGCAAAGATCGAAAGAGCATGCGTCTGTTTATGGAACGGAGAGATCAGGGGAATGGTTCAGCGGATCTTCTTTCTTTTGCGCTTTCCTTATCTACCTCCGCATGGAAGAGATCCTACGTAGCATCCTCGAAGGCATCAAGGGGTATTCTCCCCTCGAAGGGATCGCGGTCCTGTCCGGCCTGGCATACATAGGATTGGCTACCCGTGAGAACGTCCTTTGCTGGTACGCTGCGATGCTCGGTAACATCCTTTTCATCGGGATCTTCGTGGATGCGGCTCTCTACACAAAGGTCCCTCTCCGAGCTTATTACCTGGTAATGGCCTTTTACGGGCTTTACGAGTGGAAAAAAGGAGGTGAAAAAGGGTCCCCGGTCCCGATCAGAACCCTTCCCTTCTCCTACCATGCGGTCGGTATCGCTATTTGCACGACCCTCGCTTTGGGTGTAGCTTACTTTCTCTCCCGATGGACGAATGCTTCCATGCCCTATCTGGACAGTCTTACGACCATCTTCAGTCTTTTCACCACCTGGATGGTGGCCCGGAAATACCTGGAGAATTGGGGATATTGGATCGCGATCGACGGGGCTTCTATCTACCTCTATGCTTCCCAGGAGCTCTATCAAACCGCCTTCCTTTACGTTATATTCACCATCATGGCCATCGTGGGACTCAGGAACTGGGGAAAGCGCTATCGACCATATCCCTTCACCGTTCGATGATGGACCGATAATGCAGTGAAGAAATCTTAGCTTTGTGAACATCTCATTGGGGTGCCTTACAGTTAAAGGCTGAGATCAAACCCAATACCCGGCTTAAGAGCCGGGAGGAACCTGATCCGGGTAATGCCGGCGCAGGGAGACGGGATCCACGGATCCATTAAAACGGGTGCCATTAAAGAAAATACGGGGACCTACCCCAGTGTCCCGCGTAGCTGTATGAAGTGAAACGGAACGTTCATGGTACGTGCCAGCCTAACCTCCATTCTCTTAACCCTTACAGTACTTTCGACTGCAGAAGCCCAAAGTCGGATCAAAGGGACGGTGACCGGAAAAGAAGGGGACAGCTTAACGGGGGTCAACATCGGGATCATCGACAGTTACAAAGGCAGTTACAGCGATACCAAGGGGCGCTTTTCGATCGGAGGCCTGCGCCCGGGCACCTATACATTGAAAGCCACGCACGTTGGGCACAAGGACCTTCGCCGAAAGGTCGAGCTCGACAGTGGGACGACCCGCATCGAACTAAAGATGAAAGAAAAGGAACTGATGACCGAAAAGGTCACTGTTTCCGGAACAAGGGTGGATGAACGGGATCCGATCCCGACGAGCACGGTGGAGCGGGCTCGGATCGCTGAAGAGAACCTTGCCCAGGATATGCCCTACGTGCTCGAACACACTCCTTCGGCCGTGGCAACCTCTGATGCAGGGACGGGTGTAGGCTATACGGACCTGCGGATCCGCGGTAGCGCACCCTCGCGGATCAATGTCACCATCAATGGGATCCCGCTCAACGATGCGGAATCCCAGGGGGTCTTCTGGGTCGACCTCCCGGATCTGGCAGCCTCCACCGATGACATCCAGATCCAACGAGGAGTAGGTTCTTCTACCAACGGTGCAGGAGCATTCGGGGCTACTGTTAACATTAAGACCACCCAGTACAATGAAGCCCCCTATGCTTCGACCAGCCATTCTTACGGCTCCTTCAACACCCGCAAGCACAACGTTCGCTTCGGGACCGGACTGATCGGTGAGCACTGGAGCTTTGAAGGACGGCTTTCCAGGATCAAGTCCGATGGTTTTATCGATCGGGCATTCTCGGACCTTTCCTCTTACTACTTCTCCGGAAGTTATAGCACCGACAAGAGCGCCATCCGCTTCATCACGTTTTCCGGAAAAGAGACGACTTATCAAGCATGGTATGGGATGCCCAAGGCTTCGCTCGACACGAACCGGACCTTCAATCCTTATGATTACGAGAACGAGACGGACAATTACACCCAGACCCATTATCAACTCCATTACGATCAATGGATCAGCCCGGAGCTGGACATGGACCTATCCTTGCATTACACCAAGGGAGCGGGGTATTTCGAACAATACAAAGGGGATGATCACAACAACAGCATACCGAGTGCTGGCAAAGTGAGCCTGCAGAACTACGGACTGAAACCCGTGGAACTCGGAGATACGACCATCCGCCGAACGGACCTCGTGCAACAACGCTGGCTGGACAACGACTTCTACGGGCTCACCTATGCTTTCAATTACGAGCCGACCCCGAACTTGAACTTAACGCTGGGTGGAGCCTGGAACCAATACCTCGGTGACCATTACGGCAAGGTTGTCTGGGCTCGCTATATGAGCAATGGGAGCAAGGGGCATCGCTTTTACGATAACGATGCCCTCAAAACGGACTTCAACAGCTTCTTGAAGGCCAAGTACCAGATCGATGAACATTGGAGGCTCTTCGGGGACCTTCAATACCGAAGGGTGAGTTATGCCTACAAAGGGATCGATCAGGAAGGAGCTCCCCTCCATCAGCTCGCGGAATACGCCTTCATCAACCCCAAAGGAGGCATCAGCTATCGAATGAAGAACGGAGACCGGATCTACACCTCTTATGCAAGAGGGAGCAAAGAACCGAACCGGACCGACCATGTGGACGCTCCTCCCAATAGCCGACCAAAAGCAGAGCACCTGAACAATTATGAATTGGGATACGAGCATAAAGGACAGGACCATGCAGTAAACCTGAACCTTTATTACATGGACTACAAGGATCAACTGGTCCAAACCGGGAAAGTGAACGATGTGGGGCGGAGCATCCGGGTGAACGTCCCGGACTCATACCGGCGCGGGGCGGAGCTCCAAGCAGGATGGCGTCCCTTTGGACCCCTCGATCTCACTCTGAACGCAACCTACAGCCAGAACCGGATCGAAAAGTTCACGGAATTCGTCGATGACTTCGACGAAGGGGGACAGCGAAAGATCGAGCGGAAGAACACCACGATCGCCTTCAGCCCGCAATGGATCGGGGCTGGCCGCGTTGAATACACCCTTTTGAAGCAAAAGAAAAAGGAACGAGGTCATCAACTCTCCCTCAAATGGGATGGGAAATACGTAGGAGAACAGTACATCGACAATACCGGCAGTGAAGAAAGGAAGCTCGGAGCCTATTTCGTCCAGGACCTGAGCTTGAACTATGATCTTCAAGGCTTCCTCACGGAACGGATCGAACTCCGTTTCCGGGTCAAGAACCTTTTCGATACCGAATACGTGAGCGAAGCCTGGAGTTATCGTTTCTATTCCGGAGGGCAATTCCAACACAGCGCAGGCTACTTCCCTCAAGCCGGACGCCATTACATCGGCTCCGCAACGATCCATTTCTAAAGCTGCTACCTTTGAAAGAAAGCCATCAATGGAGTCCCTCAACCCTGTCATCGAAGAATATGCTCGTACTCACAGCGATGCGGAACCGGAAATTCTCCAGGAACTGAGCAGGGAGACCCAAGAAAAGGTGGCCAAGCCTCAAATGCTCTCAGGCCACCTTCAGGGACGCATCCTGAGTTTGTTCAGCAAATTGATCGCTCCCCGAAAGGTGCTGGACATCGGTACCTACACCGGATATTCGGCCATTTGCTTGGCGGAAGGATCGAAAGAAGATGGGATCGTCCATACGATCGATAAGAATGAAGAGCTGGAAGGCATGGCCAAGCGTTATTTCGAGAAGGCCGGTCTCTCAGAACGCATCAGATACCATCAGGGAAATGCCCTGGGATCGATCGAAAATATAGAAGGTCCTTTTGACATCGTCTTCATCGATGCAGATAAAGAGAACTACCTCCGTTATTACGAGCAAGTATTCGATCAAGTGCCCTCAGGCGGTCTTATCATGGCGGATAACGTCCTATGGAAGGGAAAAGTGACCGAGAGCCGCTCGGAGCAGGATAAGATCACCCAAGCTCTCTGCGCCTACAATGAGCACGTTGAAAAGGACGAGCGGGTCGAAAAGCTCATTCTTCCTGTAAGGGACGGGATCTCCCTGGCCCGGAAGAAATAACTCAAAGCCAGAACGAAAGGGTCAGGGAATAGTTCCTCGGAGGAGCTGGAACGATCCCAGGGCCTGAATAACCGGTCGAACGGTGGGTGAAATAACGCTGATCGAAGAGGTTGTGAACGCTGAAACGAAGGGCGAGCTGATCCATCCGATAGGCAAGCGAAGCATCCGAGACCCAATAGGCCGGAATGATGCCCACTTCCGCTGAAGGCACGGAATGCGCATTCGTAGCGTCCGCATATTGATGGGAAACGTAATGATATTGGTAGCGCCCTTTAAAACCCTTGTATCCTACTTTGACCCCGGCGGTCGTGTTCCAGGTCGGCGCCATCTCCACCCGACTCCCTTCAAAAGCTTTTTCCTTGCTATCGAGGTAATAAGCATGTTGCCACGTCAGATTAAGAAAAGGACGGAAGCGCAACCGGGCATCTTCCTGAACAAGCTCTGCAAGTTCGAGCTCGACATAAGATTCGACGCCCAGGTTCCGGGAATCCGCGATGTTCGTTCGCAGTCGATAGGTCTGGAACGTACTACTGTCCACCTTCAGGACGGCACCGATGCGGTCCGAATAGTATAGCGTGAAAAAACTGATATCCGTTCTCAAATGGTCGAAGAGCTTCCCTCTTAGACCGATGTCGCCCGTGTATCCGCTTTCATCCTTCAGATCCGGGTCCACTTTGAAGTTCGGGTTCACCAGACGCATATCGTTGAATCCGATCCCTCGGTAGTTGGTAGAGAGGTTAGCATAGAGCTCGAACGCTGGCAAAAGGC
This sequence comes from uncultured Weeksellaceae bacterium, assembly GCA_964537825.1. Classification (GTDB taxonomy): domain Bacteria; phylum Bacteroidota; class Bacteroidia; order Flavobacteriales_D; family CAYVSK01; genus CAZIDL01. The sequence goes on along the minus strand of CAZIDL010000051.1, from coordinate 7,592 downwards.
GAAAACCGACCCCTAGCCCGTAAAGCAAGAAATTCCGCTGGTTCGACCGCTCCTCATGGACCGTTCGTTCGTAAAGAAGATTCCCTGCAAGGTCCCGATCCTCCTGGTGGTAGCGGCCTTTGCTGGCCGTACGGATCCGCTCTAAACGCAGTCCTGGGGTGATCGTCCACCGTTCGCCGACCTGAAAAACGTTCTCAGCAAAAAAGGCGAGGTTGCGACTGGGAAAGCGGAACTTGGAAGCAAGTTGCCGGTCCTTGAGGTAAGAAAAGTCGGGTCCTGTGCCATCAGACGCCTTTCCTTGCCGCCGGAACGTCCGACCCTGGTAGTAGCGCCCCCCGATCAGGAACACGCTTTCCCTTTCCCTGATCTGGTAATGCTGAAGGAAACGGGTCTCGTTCCCGAAATTCCGATAGCGGTCCTTCAACAATAGCCGTTCATCCCCATGATCGGTCCGATCGATACGCCGAAGGATGCCAACAGCATCCCGAGACCCGATAAGTCCGAACGATCGGCTCTCCAATCGAGCGTCTTTTCCAAAGCGGTGTTTCAAACGAAGAGCCGCCGAATTCCAACGGACTCGGAACCAATTCCTGGCACGGAAGGATCGAGATGGATCTTCTTGAAAGGCCTCATCGGTCAATCCTCCCGGTTGGTGCCGGAGCAAGCTCATGTGCGTGTATTCCGCTCCGAGTTCGGTGGCCGGGCCGAGTTGCTGGCGGAATTCCAGATATCCGGTCCTTCTTCGGAATTCCGAATCGGGGCGCCATCCATTTCCGCTCCTCCGTTCGAAAAAGGTTTGGAAGGAGCTCCCTCCCTTTTTTCCTCCGACCTCGATGTAGCTATTGAAATAGTTGAAAGAGCCGAGCGTTTGATGAGACCTGGCACGCACCCCTTCCTCCTTCGGCGGCCCCCGCAGCTCGAAGTTCACCATTCCTCCGAATTGGGGTCCGTATTGGAGGGAGGCTGCCCCTCTTACCACCTCGATCCGCTCTACTGCCATAGAAGGGGGCGTGTAGTAAGCTTCGGGGTAACCGAGCGCATCCGCACTGATGTCATAACCGTTCTGCCGGATATTGAAATGAGCACTCCTGCTGGGGTCAAGGCCTCGGCTGCCGATCTCCATCTGAACACCCCCTGCACCTTCTTCATGAGCCACCACGCCGGGGACCGAATTGAATAGCTGGCGGGCTTTATCGCGTGAACGGTCGGCACCACTCCTTTTCGGATCCACCACTTCGCTTTTTTTAGCAGCATAGATCCCCATTCCATCTATTGCCCGCATATGCATCGAGGGAAGCTCTTTTTCTTCCCCACTGACCTCGACGGTCTTGAGCTCCTTGCTGCTGGTGTCCAGTTCCAGATCCACCCGAACGACCCCGGAATCGATCCGGATACGCCGCCGCTCCGGACGATACCCATAAGCAAAGATCTGTAGGGAATAGCTCCCATACTCGATGCCTTCGAGCCGGTAGGAACCGCTGCTATCGGTATGCGTCCAGAGGGGCGTATGGATCAGTGTCACCTCGGCCTCTTGGACCGGATCGCCGTTGGGCAAGCGAACCGCTCCTTCCAGCACGCCTTTTTGAGCTTGAAGCGCATTCCCGAAGGAAACGAGGAGCAAAATCCAGCTGATCCGCCAAAACAAGGGACCGTTCAATCTTTTTCACTCAATAAGGCGCGTTCGCGGGCTTCATCGAAAGGGACCACCCAATCCTTGTGATGGAAGCCACGGGATCGCTCACTAAGATCGACGTCCGGCTCGATGAAGCGCAAACTACCGCTCCCGTTCAATGTGCAATACGCATCCACTGACACGACCGGATCTTCCACCCCCCGTTCTTCTTGGTAATACGATCCAAGGTAATGGGCGAATTCCAGGATCATGTCGGGTTGAGTGGCCATGATCTTCTCTTGAAAAGGGGTGAGATGCTCCCTCAAGGTCACTTCCTCTTCCCCACCTGTACGCGGATCGCGGACCGTAAAAAAGGTCTTTCCCGCCTTTTCCATCAACATGACCCGCCAGGAGAAGCGATAGCCTTCCTGGTTCCAGAACAGCTCTCCTGGATAGAGCAAGAAACGCCAGGGTATCAGGATCTGGAGGAAAAAGTGAAGGGTCAACAAGCTCACCAGGGAAGACCGAAGGGAAAAAGGTAGAACGAAGGGCCTGGCCGCCCCTCCCCTTTTTGAAGTTTCACTCCCCAAGAGCCGAAGGATACGCAAATGAAAGGAAGCCGGGAAAAAGACCAGCGTCAAAAGGATCATGACCCAAGGAAAGACCCCGATCGGAAAGAGCAAAGCAGTCATCCCGTGAAAAGCGATCACGAAGAAGTATGCGATGCTACGGGTCCTCCTGTTCGAAAGGAAGAACGGAACGCTCAGGTCATAAATGGCTCCGAACCAACTGAAAAGGTAAGCCACCCATTTCTGAGCAAAGAGGGATCCGATGACCGGCAAATAACTATGCGCCGGAAGCCAGGTACGCATCGGCTCAGCCCGGACCAGCCAATCGAACTCCAATTTTGCAACACCCGCATAAAAGTAGACCAAGCCCACCTGCAACCGTACCGGCCAAAGCATCCAGGCCGGAATGGAATCCACCCTTAAAGACGGTTTGCGGCGCGTATCCAGGGAAAAATAGCGGTGAGCCGGTAGGAATATAAGCAAAAAGGCCATTACACTGATGAAGTAGTAATGATTCAGGTAATAAGCCTTGTCGATAAGCTCGAGGTAAGTAAAGGAGAGGAAAAAGGAAACGGCTGCGACCCGATAAAAAAGGCCGAGCGCAACGCAAAGCGCACTAAGAAAGATGAAGGCAACGAGCAGGTGCATGCCCGGGTCCCCCAGCGAACGGACCCATTCGAACCCATAATAGGAAAAGTGCATCTCCGGCTGGATGTAAAGTTCCTCCACCCAGCCTTTGGCCCAGAGGCGGAGCATGCTGCCCGCCATCAAGAGGCCGAAGAGTATCCGTAGGACCGACAGGGGAGCCGGATGCACCGGCTCCTGAAGCTTTTCTTTCCAACTACGGGTTTTCTCTTCAGTCGCCGTCATTGTCCTGATAGGTGATCTGAACCCCTAATTCAGACGGCATGTCGGTTTTAAGGAGTGTGACGAGCTTTTTGAGCTCGGTATAGGCTTGGTCCACCGGGGAAGGATCGTTCACGACCGCTTGGCTGAGCGGTTCCGGGATCTTCTCGATCTGGTCCAGGGTTTTGGCGAACTGATCGCGAATGGCCTTATCTAGCGGCCCATTGCTCGATTGCGCATCGATATGGGAAAGGTGGTCATCGAGTCCCCGAAGATCTCCGGCGGACCCTTTCCCCAGGTAGCAATCGCGGAGAGCTTTCAAATGCGTCTTTGCCAGTGATACCGAACGCTCGCTATAATAAGCCTGGCAATTCTTGGGCTTCGGATTACCGAGGGATTTTTTTCCGAGCGGGATCCCGATCTCGGCGTTCTTGATGATCTCGAGGTCGTAATTCAACTGGTTCACCATTAGACCGAGGGAACTCCCAACATCCGTACCCGTGGCGCTGACGAAACTACTCAGATGATCTCCTCCTGAAGGTTTCCATTCCTGAAGGGTTTGCGTCACGTTCCCTTTCAGATCGGCGATCACATCCATCAGATAATCCTGACGAGCCTGCGAACCGAAGGCGTTCACCACTGCTGTGTCGCCATTGTACGGATCGAAAAGCAGGTAGTCCAGGGCCGGGAATCCTTTTTCAGCCTCGGTATCGAAATCGCTCAGGTCATAGTTCCCGGTGGCAATGTTGTCCTCGATCTTCGCTGTATCCGTAGGGAAGGTATTGCTGAAACTACGAAGGGCCAGGTCCTTGGCCGGACCGAACTCGTAGACCGATACGGCCTGCCAATCCGCATAGCCCTCCCGGAACCGGGCCTGAAGATCCTGCAGCTTAGTTTTGGAAGGAGCACTGACGAAGCTCGAGGCTGCACTCTCCAGGTCTTTGACAGACCCTTTCAGGGTTTCATAGCCAGGTATGATCAGGTTCTCCCCGTAATTCTTAAGCATGGCCTTCCGGTCAAAGGCCGCTTGGTCCTTCGAGGACGGGTCTTCGTCGAGGGTCTTGTCCTTTTTACAAGCACCCATCGACCCGATAGATACCATGATAGCTAAGAAGGCAAGGAACTTCCACCCCCTTGGGGATAGAAGCTTCCAGCTCTTCATGACTTCGATCGATCGTAAACGCATGCTCAGAGGTTTTGCATTTCGCCTGCGGTAAACCCGTAGACGTTCTGAAGCTTGTTCAGGGCATCATCCAGTTTCGGAACATCCGTTGCATTCGGTTTCGTCCCGAGTTTGTTCTGCAAGCTGTTCCAATCGCTCATGGAAATGATGCGGTCGGTATTGTATTTAAGCGAGAGGTGGAAGCCAAAGGCCTCGGACCAGTGGTGGATCATCGAAGCCGTATCGTTGTTGTTGATATCCGCCTTGGTCTCCTTGATGTAGTGAACGAGCGAAGCTGCGCAGATGCGCTCCCACTCCTGTTCGATCGTATTGACAGCGCTCTTTCGCTTGGAGGATTCTCCGTTCACGATGGCGGTCCGGCCTTCCAGGAACGCATCAAAGGTGGTGTTGAGGTTGCCAAGGGCTCCGTCCATTTCGATGCAATACTTGCCCCAGAACCATGCTTCATCGGTATAGCTGTTCCCAACCTCTGCGGGCGAAGAAGCACTGAAGTCCTTCGGGGCCCCGAAGTAACCAAAAGCTTCATCGAAATGATGGGCCCGTTCGGTCCCTTTTCCTTGCTGAACGTTCTGATCGTCATCGAGCCCAAGGTCTTCGAGGTATTTATCGGTCGCCTGCCAATAGAAGCAAGCACCCATCAAACCTTTCTCGACCACCTGTTTCAGCTCGATGCTGTCGTCATTGACGAAATAGCCACCGATCACGTTGGAACTTTGTCCGCTGTAGGTATCCACTTGCTGGAACCAGTTGATGAACATCGAGGTGTCGCCCGGATAGGTCTTGTTGGAGAGCTTTTTGGGCGTATTGCTCAGGATACCATTGTTCCGATAAATGTCAAGGCATTCCTGGGTTGTCACAGCATTGCCGTTCTCAGCCTCCCCGATCTTCATGGCCAGCCTATGGAGCAATTCGATGCGGGCGGTCTGCCCCGAGTAGTCTACGTTATCGAAGTTGTAGGTGCTCGGGACCGAGATCTTATCGTTCCCTCCGGAATTATCATACTTGCAGGAACCGTCATCCTCCTCCGCTTCGGGGTCGTAATTCGAAGCATTGGGATCGGTGCACCCCTTTTCTTTGCTACAGGACACGGTGCCAAAAGCCAACGCGGCAAAGAGAAGAAGAAGGAGCGAAGTTCGAGAACGTAGCATCATGCTTTTCGTGTTTATTTAGACTGAATCAAAATTGCAGGACGAAAGTACACCGAACTCCCCTCAGCGGGCAATACCTCATTTGGGGTATTTTTGAAAAAAGCTCCTTTATGACGATCGATCTGCGCAGCGATACGGTAACCCAGCCCACGCCCGAGATGAAAGAGGCCATGATGAACGCCGAACTCGGTGACGATGTGTTCGGGGAGGATCCGAGCATCAAGGCGCTGGAGGAACGAGCCGCTTCCATCCTTGGAAAAGAGGCAGCCCTTTACTGCCCTTCCGGCACCATGACCAATCAGATCGGGATCAATGTCCACACCGCACCCGGTGAGGAGCTCATTTGCGATGCCGAAAGCCACACCTACCGATTCGAAGCAGGGGGAATGGCCTTTCATTCAGGGGTCTCCGTTTATCCATTAGCGGGGGACAGGGGACGGATCGACGCCGAGCAAGTGGAAGAAGCGATCCAAATGCCGAATCCTCATTTTCCGAAGAGCCGTTTGGTGGTCTTGGAAAATACCCACAACAAAGGAGCTGGCAGCTTTTACGATAAGGAGGAAGTGGAGCGCATAGCTGAACGGTGCCGAAGCAATGAACTCAAACTTCATCTGGATGGCGCTCGCCTTTTCAATGCTGTAGTGGCCACGGGCATTTCCGCCCGTGAGTGGAGCGAGCCCTTTGACAGTGTTTCGATATGCCTGTCCAAAGGATTAGGGGCTCCGGTCGGTTCCGTTCTAGCGGGGAGTAAGGCTTTCATTCAGGAAGCTCACCGCAAGCGCAAGGTCTTCGGAGGGGGGATGCGCCAAGGGGGTATCATCGCTGCAGGCGGCCTTTATGCCCTCGATCACCACATCGATCGCCTCGAGGCGGACCACCGGAAGGCCCGAGCGATCGGAGAAGCGTTGGAGAAGAACCCAGCGATCGAAGCGGTCGCCCCGGTGGATACGAACATCGTGGTCGGGACGTTGACCCGGGATAGGTCCCCGAAGGAGCAGATTCAGGATTGGGAGGAGAAAGGCTTGAAGGCCGTTCCTTTCGGAAAGCGACAGGTCCGTCTGGTCACCCACTTGGATGTTACAGAAGAGCAACTCCAAAAAGCTCTGGAGTTGCTCAGGGGATGAACCTTTTCATCGTTCCGACCGCAAGAGGGTCACGCTCCCCTTCACCGTCTCCTTTCCCAGCCGTAACGAGAAGAAGTAAGTTCCTTCAGGGACCTTTTTACCGGCCGGATTCCTTCCGTTCCAGGATGGGTTCGCCAGGTTGCTTTTATCGATGACCTGGCCCCACCGGTTATAAACCGTCATCCCTTTCACTTCACAATGTTCGGTCTCCACATAGAAGCGGTCGTTCTTCCCATCCCCGTTGGGCGTGAACACGTTCGGGACCGTGTATTGACAGGAGCAATCCTCCGTCTCCACCTCGATCGTATCAGAACCGCTGCCACAGCGGTTCGCTGCATAGACCGTATAGGTCCCGGCAGTATCCACCTCATAGCTCACCGAACGGGTTCCGTCTTGCCATAGCACGGTGTCCGGTGGACCCGAAACGATCTCGAAGGAGATCGGCTCCTTTTCACAGATCAGGGTATCATTACCGAGCCCCGGCGAAGGGGGAACGATCCGGACCAGATCCACACTATCCCGTCTTCCCGGACAGGGTGGATCCGTAACCTCGACCCAATAAGTCCCGGCCGAATCCGCCGTATAGGTCGAGTCCGTACTCCCGTCCTGCCACAGATAGCTCGCTCCGCTGTGCGAAGCATTATAGGTGATCGTCTGACCGGGGCAGAGGGTGGAGTCCGGACCGAGATCGGGCGTTGGGGCAACTTCGAAAAGCAGGTCCACCGAGTCCGAGGCTTCCCCACAGATGTTCGAGTCCTCCACCCAGTAAAGACCGGTACTATCAGCCCAATGGATCGAGTCGGTGCTGCCGTCCTGCCACTCGTGATAGGTATACGGCTCATCCGAAGCCTCCAGCAAGAGCGAATCGCCTTGACATAGGGTGCTGTCGGGACCCAGATCCGGCGTGGGAGCTTGCCGGTGCTCGAAGCTGACCGTATCGGAAACAGACGGACAAGGAGGGTCCGTGACCTCTACCCAATAGGTCCCTGCCGTATCCACCGTATAGACCGAGTCCGTGCTGCCGTCCTGCCACTGATAAGTGGCGCCGCTGTGGGTCGCATCCAAAAGGATCGTGTCCGACGCACAGATCAGACTGTCCGGACCGAGATC
>CAZIDL010000050.1:0-19032 GCA_964537825.1 uncultured Weeksellaceae bacterium | reverse complement strand
GTTCCATTCCGCTTTGAAGATATCGAAGCCTCCCATGCTCTCATGGCCTTTCGAACAGAAGTAAAGGGTCTCATTGTCGTAAGATAGGGTGGGAAATCCTTCATCGAACTTGGTATTGATCCGACCTCCAAGGTTCTGGGGTTCAGCCCACTCGCCCGTTGGCAACTTCCGGCACATCCAGAGATCCACCCCTCCTTTTCCTCCATCCCGCTCGCTGGCAAAGAACAAGGTCTTGCGGTCGGAGGATATGGATGCCGAGGTCTCGATCGCATCACCGTTCACGTTCGATCCCAGCTTTTTGAGCCGGCCGAAGGAAATATGCTCCCAGCGCGTCCGATAGATATCCCCCCGCTTTTTTACGTGATCGATATAAACATACATCTGATTCCCGTCATCGGATAAACCGACCGCTTGCTCATCGTATTTGGAATTCACCCTTTTTCCTGCGTTCTCAGCCTCTTCCCATCCCTCATCATCTTCTTCATTGGTTTCCACGAACCAGATATCAGAAGCATAATAACCGTCAAATTCCTTACCGCTCCCTTTATTCCGCCTTCTTCGCGAGGTGAAGACCAATCGGGACTCATCCTTGGCAACGAAGGGATAATAGTCCGGAGATTGGGTATTGATACCTGACCCGAGGTTCTCAAAGGTCACGTCCAGGGGATGTTTCTTCAGCTCTTTTCCGGTCTTACATTGAGCCTGAAGATGGGCCACATCATCTTTCCCACCCATCAGGCCTTTGTTGGCCTGATACTTGGTGAAGTTCTTCATCGCTTTTTGGAACTCACCCTTTATCATATAGGCCTTCCCAAGATAGTACCAGACATCTTTATCGTGCCCTTCCTTTTCCAAAGCTTTCTTGAGATACTCCACCGCAGAGGTCCGATCCGTATAGGTTCTCAGGTAACATATTCCGGCCTTTCTATAGTATTCGGATTCCTCAGGGTTCTGCTCGACCAACTTCTTATAAATATCCATGGCCTCGATGTAGTTCTTGTTATCGAAGAACTCATCAGCCTTGCGCGGGTCCAAATACTGGCCTTTCAGACCTAGGGAAGAGAATTGAAGCAGGAAGAGGATCGGCAAAAGAAGCTGAGAAGCACGCACGAACGGTCCTTTGATATCCTTTTCCTGGGTTCTTTTCCAATAACGTGCCAAAAGCGAAAGATGCATCCGAACTCCCCTTCGGGCAAAGGTAAAACGATATTCGGATCGTTCCGGCTTCGGTCGAACGATAAAAAGATCAACGAGGAGTGGGGAACCGGTACAAACAACCGTCCTGCCCCAGTGGATCAAAGATCTGTCCCCCGGAGCTCAAGCGCAAGGGGGAATTCTTACATGGACCATCCTTCACGAATCGGAACAAAAGTTCCTTTCGTTCCCGGTCGGGGTGATAGAAACTAAAATCCCCATTTTTTCCTATCGAAACGCTATCCAATCGCTGTCCTTCTTCACCGATAATAAAGAGCTTTCCCTTGGAAACAGCGGCTCCACTCTCGTGGCGGACCCTTCCGATAAGGCTGGGTTCCCGGTCGAGCACGTCGGGATCGAAGTTGACCGGCTGCAGGAACACTTCTTTTCGGATCTTTTGATAACCTGAATGGCAAGGAATGTAAAGCTTTTGTTCCTTCATCTTTCTATTCCCAAGCATGTAATTCAGGGTATATTCGTGGCAAGGAGGCAGGACTGCGATGAACTCCCCATCCTGTTCCTGAGGTCTTTGGATCCAGGGGCGCTCGCTCCCTTCCATCCCCTTGGGTCTTTCAATACGTATGCGGGTACTATCGAGGAGGTCGGACCCTGATGGGACATCGATGAAGCCTTTAAGCACAGCAAGCCCTTCGGTAAAGGATCCTTTCAGGTCGAGCCGGTAGAGGTCTTTATCCTCTTTATTCGCTTGGATGCTATTGGAAGCGAAGTAGGCCCGTTTTCCATCCGCCGAGGTCATGATATGGAGGTTACGGGCTTTAGTACTGACCGGATACCCCATATTTACGGGCTCTCCCCAATCCCCATCCTTTCCTTTTTTCGAATAGAAAATGTCCGCTTTATCCCCTTCACTATGACCGGAGGAGCTGAAGAACAATGTCCTTCCGTCGGGATGAATAAAAGGGGCGTTCTCCGCTTCGGGGGTATTGATCGAGGAGGGAAGCTCCTTGGCTTTGCTCCAATCGCCGGTCGGCAATCTTTTCACACGGTAGATATCCCGATCACCGCTCCGGTCGCTCACAAAATAGAAAGTGTTCCCATCCGAGCTCAGGCTTCCCTGGGTCTCTTCGTGTTCCGAATTGATGACATCAGCCATCGGGCGTGGTCTTTTCCAGCCTTTCCGCCCCTGCTTTTCCACTTGATACAGGTCTCCTTCTCGTTGAATAAAAAGGGTGTTACCGTCCGGAGAGATCCCGACACTGGTTTCGCTTTTTTCCCTGCCCAGGGGTAGAGGCTTTGGCTTTTTCCAGGTTCCGTCATCAGCACGGCGGGAAACAAAAACGTTGTACCCTTTTTGCTCTTTGGTTCCAAGAGGCCTGTCGCTCGTAAAATAAAGGGTGTTCTCCTCCAAGGTGAGCACGGGGGCGAAATCGTCCCGTTCGGAATTAACGAGCTCTCCTAGGTTCTTGAAATTCTCTTGAGAGGTCCCTCCGTTCTGGCCCGGAGCAATAAAAGGAAAGGGGCCCATCAAAAGGATGAGGAGCAGGAAAAGGGGCGACCGGGAAGGACGCCCACTTCGACCATTAATGGACTTTGATACGCACATACTGATGCTCCAGGTATTCCGCCTTGCGGCGGATGTTACCCTTTTCATAGACCGGACCTGTCACCTTATGCTCAGAGCGGAACTCCAAGCCCGATAAAGAGACACCCTTTTCTTTCAGGTGCTTTTCGAGATCATGCTTTGCATTCTGCGCACGCTTTTTGGCCAAGTCCTTATTGCTATCGAAGGTGCGGGTAGGTACCTTGGAAGCGTTCCCTCGGATGGAGATGACAGCCTTTTCTTTCCCTTTAAGGACATCTTTCACTTTACTAAGGAAATCCTGATATTCAGCCTTTCCTTTGTCCAACCCTTTCTGGTTGTAATCGTAATTCCGCCGGTGAATGGCCATTGCATCCCCGGTGGGAACGCTCGCCTCGTCCTTTTCCTTTTCGCTATCTGCCCCTTCATCCTTTTCTTCATCGTCCTTTTCTTCATCACCCCCTTTATCTCTTTTTTCACCTTCATCAGCACTCTCTTCCATGGCCACCATATCCTCCATCTCGAATTTGCACCGCTCGGTACGCTTTGTACGACCGATCTCTTGCCCCTTATCATCCACGAGCAAGAGCTCGAGTTCCTGGCAGAGGTGCGGCTCGGAAGTTTCCACCTCGAATTTGTAAGCCTTTTGGCCGGGTAACTTGTAATAGGGGAAAGTACCGTTCTCGGTAAGGCTCTCTGTGAACATCGTATTCCCGTTCTCCTTGAGGTACTTGACGACCACATCGCTCTTTTCCAATACCTCACCCCCTTTCAATACCTTCCATTTCCGATCTCTTGAAGCCGTTTTTTCCACCACTTCGGAGCTTCCAAGATCGACGGGGTTCAGATAGATCTCCTTTTTGATCTCTTGATAAGAAGCATCGCAGGGGATCGGTATCTGCTCGGTCTTGTAGACCTCATTCCCCACCATGTACTCCACCTTGTATTTTTGACAGGGTGGAAGGATGGAAACGAAGACACCATCCCTTTTTCGCGGACGAAAAAGCCTCGTCTTGCCGGTGGAGAGGTTCGTGACCTTGATCTTGGCATCGTCGGGGATCTCCTGGCCTTCAGGAACGTTGATGAACCCTTTCATAACGGCCAGATCCTTGGTCCGCCCTTTTTCCAATTGGAGCTGGTAAATATCCCTTCCACCTAAACCATCTTCTTTTTCAGAGGCATAATAAGCCCTTTTACCGTCCGGGGTAGTAACGAAGAAGCGATCGTCATCCACGGTATTGATGGGGAACCCCATATTCTCCGGATCGCTCCACTCGCCATTGTCCTTTTTCTCCGTAAAGAGAATGTCGTACCCTCCCATGCTTTCATGCCCGTTCGAACTGAAGAACATCGTTTCCCCATCCGGATGGATGAAACATGCATCCTCATCGTGGGGTGTGTTGATGGTGGGCCCCATGTTCTGTGCCTTGCTCCAATCGCCGGTGGGCAATTTCTTGCAACGATAGATGTCCCGTCCGCCTTCACCTCCGTCCCTATTGCTGACGAAGTAGAAGGTATTCCCATCCGGCGAAAGAACCCCGTGCGGTTCGAGAGATTCTGAATTGATATCGGATCCCATCGGTTTAGGCTCGCTCCATTCGTTAACTCCCTGTAAGCGAGCATGGAAGAGGTCGCCATTCCCTTCTTCGCTCCTGAATATGAAGAGTTTTTGGCCATCAGGTGAAGTACTGCTTACAGCATCGTGCCGGGTATTGAGGTTGAACTCGAGGCGTTCGGGATCTCCCCAATTTCCATCCTTGTCCTTGTAAGAAGCATAAATGGATTCGAAAGGAAGCCCGTCGGTCTCCAGAGGGGGCTTGGATACATCCTCAGGAGGTCGACGGCTGGTAAAGTACATTACGTTCTCATCCACCGATATGACCGGACCGTATTCATGAAATTCCGAATTGATCGGTTTACCGATGTTCTTGATCTTGATGTCCTTTCGGTTCCGCACCTGCTTCTTGGCGAACTTGCACATTTCGATCTGGCGCGCAGCGTCGGAAGAAAAAAGATGATTGTCAGGCACTGAGTTCCTGAAACGTTCGAAGACCGCGATCGCGGAATCGAGGAGCATATTGAGGTGGAGGGCCCGTCCATAATAATAACGAGCTTTCAAAGGTGCTTGGTCCTCTCGGGGGCTGAAAGGGTTATAACGTTTGGTAACGTTCTTAACGGCCTTGCTCAGGTAGGGTAATGCCTCCTTTTTGTGCTTATCACCCTCGATGTAACAAAGCCCGACCTTGTAATTCACATTAGCGTTGGAAGGCTGCTCCTTAGCACACTGTTTGAACTCCTTAAGGGCCTGATCGTATATGCCCTCTTCGATCAACTTGTTGCCTTCTTCGAAATTGGCCTTAAAGTCGTTCTTATCCTGCCCAATTGCGAAAAGAGGGGACAGGAGAAGGACGAAGCAAAGGCTTCTGAGTAAGCTCATTCTCATAGGGTTCCCGAGCATTACACAAATATATTCCTTTTCAACACCTCTCAAAAAAAAGCCTTCAAAAGGTGTTGCTCAGAGCAACGGGCTGAGCGAGAAGCGGGTTGCAAAAACTAAACATCCCTTTCGGGATCGAAACCTTCGAGAAGCTCCGCCACCCTTTTTACGAACATCCCGCCGAGAGCACCGTCCACCACCCGGTGATCATAGGAATGGGAGAGGTACATCTTGTGACGCACCCCGATGCTGTCACCATGAGGGCCTTCGATGACCGATGGTCGTTTTTCGATGGATCCGACCGCCATCACAGCTACCTGGGGTTGGCTGATGATAGGGGTTCCCATAAGGTTACCGAAGGATCCTACATTGGAGAGGGTGTAGGTGCCTCCTTGCGTCTCGTCCGGCTGAAGTTTGTTCCGCCTGGCCCGATCAGCGAGATCGTTCACTTTCTTAGCCAATCCGACAAGATTGAATTGGTCAGCGTCCTTGATGACCGGAACGATCAGGTTCCCGTTCGCCTGAGCAGTGGCCATTCCGATATTGATATGCCCCCGTTTGATGATCTGATCCCCGCTCACGGAAACGTTCACGGTGGGGAATTCCTTGATGACCTTGCAGAGGACTTCGATAAAGATGGGCGTAAAAGTGAGCTTCGTGCCTTCGCGCTCTTCGAATTTCTTCTTCACTTTTTCCCGCCATTGGACCAGTTCGGTCACATCAGCCTCGACGAAGGAGGTGACGTGCGGAGAAGTGCGCTTGGACATGACCATATGCTCAGCGATGAGCTTGCGAGAGCGGTCCATATCCACTACTTCATCATCCTCGCCGACCGGCACTTCCGGGGCAACTGGTTCAGAAGCGGATGAAGGAGCAGCGCCTTTACCCTTGGGTGCGGAAGATGGGTCACTCGGAGCGGCCTGAGCCGGAGCTCCTTCTTTTTTCCGTTCAGGTAGATAGGACAGGATATCCTCCTTCGTGACCCGCCCTTCCTTACCACTGCCTTCGAGCTGTTCGAGCTCATCGAGGGAAATACCTTCTGTCTTAGCGATGTTACGGACCAAGGGAGAATAGAACCTCCCGGACGGGCTCTTTCGGGGAATATCGACCGGAGAAGCTTCTCCTCCTTCCAGAACGGGAGCACCCTTCTCCGAAGCAACTCGTTCCTTGGATGGGGAGCTTTCAGCTCCATTTCCGGCGGAAGCGGCAGCTTTCTCTGCGCTCTCCTCCTTCTCTTCCTGAGGAGCAGGACCAGCTTCAGCACCGTCTTCCCCCTCCCCTTCGACTTCGAGGACCGCGATCACTTCACCCACTTGTACCACGTCCCCTTCAGAACAACGCTTTTCAGCGATGACGCCGTCAGCGGGTGCAGGAACTTCCGAATCCACCTTATCGGTGGCTATCTCCATGATCGCATCGTCCTCCTCTACCTGAGCCCCTTCTTCCACCAACCATTTGGTAATGGTGGCTTCGTTCACGCTTTCCCCCATTTTCGGTAATTGGACCTCGAGCTTCCCCATAGCAGTAGCTTTGATCGTAACGCAAAAATAAACGAAAATTCCATCTCATCAAGGGAGAAAAGCCTTCCCCTGTCAGGATCGCCGTCCCAGATCACGGATCCCCTTTATAAGGAGCGAAAGATCGTTCCGAACCCGATAATCCTTTGCGTAGATCACATTAAGCTTTCGCACGGTATCCAGACCAGCCTCCTCAAGGGACATTCCGACCGATGGGTCCAGAACCCCCGGAGGCAAGCCCGGCATTCCCTCTGCCCCTTCCCCATCCCGTTCGCAATAACCGACCCATGTGCGCTCTCTCCGAAGGACGCGCCAAATATTCCTATAAAACGACTCCTTGGAACGCTGAAGGGGAAAGAGCAAAGGAGACACGAGAAAGATGATAAAAGCGAGTAAAAGGTCCAGAACCCTTTTATTGCGCCGATTCTCAGGACGGGATATCGAGTTGACATCCAACATGTGAAAGTCGCCGGAACGATCCACTGATGAAGTTCCGATCACATAAAGGCTCTCGGGCGGAGCCACTTTATGTTCAACCTTCTGATCGACATGCGCCATAATATCGATCATGCGTTGAGCCGGAACATCGCGGGCTGCAAAGATCAGCTCGTGGATGCCGTGTACATCGATCAATTCGGACAAGCGTTCCACATTGCCCAGAACGGAGCGTTCTTTCTCAGCCCCTTGAGCAGGATCCAGGCTGATGATCCCCACCATCTTCAATTCCTGCCTGCTCCTTTCGAGAAGGTCCCCGATCCGCTCTCCTTCTTCTGCCGTTCCAACGACCGCAACGCGGCGTGCATCATCGACCCCCTGCCCGTACCCTTCGATCCCGAAGAAAGAAAAGGCCTTCCTCAACCCCAAGAGAACGACCCCCGCCCATAGAGCGCTCAAAAGAGTGATCCCCCGGGAGAACCGAACGCCTTCCGGAAGGAGTGAATATGCGATGAGAATGATCAGCGTCCCCCATAAAAGCCCCCTTACCACACGGCGCTTTCGTATAGGACGATCGTATCCGCCGGAAAAAAGGACGGCCAGCATCCAGATCAAGCTGTAGGAAGCCAGAGCGATGATCACAACAGGTTCCGGGTATTCGATCCCCTTGAAGGCTTCGTACCCCTCCTGGATCAAATAGGCCCCACCGAAGATGAAGGCCCCGTCCAACAAAGGAAGAGCGATCCGCCGAAAGCCCCGGCTGAGGATGGCAAGAAATGCCCGGAAATAAATGGCGAAACGGATCAGGGAGCGAAAGAGCCAGCGGTTCTTCTGAGAGAAGTGCTTGTCGGCAAAGATCAGCATCGCCTTGTAAAAAACGATCACGTAATTGATGCTGCTCTTTTTGGTACTCTCCCCCTTGTAGTGGATGATACGGGTATGGGGGAAATAGTAGTTCCTATATCCGCCTTGGATCAATCGATAAGAAAGATCGATGTCCTCTCCGTACATGAAGAAGGAAGTATCGAGGTACCCGACCTCATCGAGGGCGGAGCGCCGAAGGAACATGAAGGCACCGGAAAGCACTTCGATCTCATGAACCTCGTCCTCATCCAGATAACCGAGATGATACTTGCCGAATCGTTTCGAACGAGGAAAGAGAGCGGAAAGGCCAAAGATCTTGTAAAAAGCTACTTCAGGGGTCGGAAGGGCTCTCTTGGATTCCGGCAGGAATCGTCCCTTGCCGTCGAGCATCTTCACCCCTACCCCGCCAGCATCAGGATGCTCGTCCATAAAAGCGATGACCTTCTCGAAACTGTCCTCTTCCACTACCGTGTCCGGATTGAGAAGGAGGACGTATTCTCCCTTTGCAACTTCGATCGCCTGATCGTTCGCCTTTGAAAAGCCAAGGTTCTCCTGATTCGCGATCAGATGGACAGCGGGGAACTCCTTTCGGACCATTTCGACCGAACCGTCCACTGAAGCGTTGTCCACCACGATGACCTCACCATTGGTCCGTTCCAGCGCTTTGATCACGGAGCGAAGGCACTGCTCGAGAAAAGCCTCAACATTGTAGTTCACGATGATAACGGAGAGCTTCATAAAAGGCCGGGAGGGTCAACCTGAAAAGCTCCCCTCATAGGGAGTGCGGTTTTGAATGGAACGGCCAAGGGTCACTTCGTCGGTGTATTCGAGTTCGTTGCCGACGGAAACCCCGCGAGCGATAGTGGTAACAGTGACCCCGTAGGGCGCGAGTTTTTTGTATAGGTAATGGTCCGTGGTCTCTCCTTCCATCGTGGTCCCTAAGGCCAGGATCACTTCCCGAACATCATCCCCGATGCGTTGAAGAAGGGCGTCAACGTTCAGCTCGCTGGGTCCGATCCCGTTCATCGGGGATATCTTTCCTCCCAGCACGTGATAAAGCCCTTTGTATTGGTGGGATGCCTCGATGGCCATCACATCACTGCTTCCCTGGACCACACATATCGACCCCTGGTCTCGCTTGGGGTCCTGACAAATGGAACAAAGCTCTTCATCGCTCACATTGTAGCAACGGGCACAGCGGACCACTCCCTGCTTCATTTTGAGAAAAGCATTAGCAAAATCCTCCACTTCCTTCTCTGACCGATTGAGCAGGTCGAGGGTCAATCTGAGCGCGGTCTTGCGACCGATACCAGGGAGGGAAGCGAACTGATCCACCGCCTCCTCTATGAGTTTCGTGGAGCGCATGACAAAGCCAAAAATACCAAATCCTAGGCAAGAGAACTTTCTCTGGGAACCCTGGAGCTTCTATCTTCGTATCCCCCTTAAGCTAAGGAGAACGAGGGTTTAGGAGTGGCTTGGAATTTGCAGGTATCACGCTTTTAAAAGGAGCTTTATGGCGCGCCCTTCCCCGACCTCCCATCTTTCATTCATCTTGCTGATAGCTAGCTTTTTTAGCCTCTTAGAGGGGACCCACGCACAATCCGGGAAAGAAAGTAAAAAAGGAAGGGAAGAGCAGATCCAGCAAGCGATCGAAGCCGGGAATGCAGCCCGCCTCTCGGAACATTTCACCCAAAAGGTGGACCTTAGTATTCCGGACACCGACGATGTCTTCAGCAAGGCTCAGGCCGAACAGATCCTCAAGGATTTCTTTCAAGGCCATCCTCCTGAAGAGCTATTGCTCGAACATCAAGGGACCTCAAAACTCAAGGACCGCTATCGGATCGGTAAACTGAGCACATCCAAAGGCGATTTCCGTCTCACTTATTTCATGAAAAAAGTGGAGGGATCTTCAAGGATCAAAAAGCTCCGCATCGAGCATTATGAAGGAGACCTCTAAGGAAGGAGGGCCGAGTACTGAATGGCTGGACCGCTTTATCCGAGCTTCGCTGGAAGAGGATATCGGAGCGGGCGATCACAGCACCCTATCCTGTATCGGAGCTGAAGCAAAAGGACGATCGAAGCTCCTGATCAAGGAAGATGGTGTTCTTGCTGGCCTTGAGCTGGCCGTGCGGATCCTGCGCACCCTCGACCCTGAAGTATGGATCGAACAAAAAGCCTCGGACGGAGATCCGATCACCAAGAACGACATCGTCCTCGAGGCTGAAGGTTCGGTTCGCTCCTTCCTCGCAGGGGAAAGGTTGCTTTTGAATTGCATGCAACGGATGAGCGGGATCGCGACGCTTACCGCTTCCTTCGTCGATAGGGTGAAGGACCTTCCGGTCCGGATCAATGACACGCGAAAGACCTCGCCTGGGCTTCGTGCGCTTGAAAAGTGGGCCGTCCGACTTGGTGGAGGTGCTAATCACCGGCTTGGGCTTTACGACATGATCCTTCTGAAAGACAACCACATCGATCATTCCGGAGGGATCGAGAAAGCGCTCCGGTCTGCTTTGGATTATTTGGAGGCAAAGGGATGGGAGCTTCCCATCGAAGTCGAAGCAAGAAACCTCGAAGAAGTCGACCAGATCCTCGATACGGCCGGGGTAGACCGCATCATGCTGGACAATTTCTCCTTTACGGACCTGAAAAAGGCCGTTAAAAAGATCGACGGGGCCGCTTTAACGGAAGCTTCAGGCGGAATAACGCTCGATACCGTAAGATCCTACGCAGAATGTGGCGTTGACCGGATATCGGTGGGCGCTCTGACCCATTCCCCTCCTTCCATCGATATGAGCCTCAAAGCCTCTGAGCAGAAGCTTTAATTTCGCGGCTCAAGAACCCTCGCGATGCAAAAAGGCCTATCCCTCCTTCCGATCCTGCTGTTAATGATAAGCGCAGGAGAAGGGCAACCCTTCGATCCAGAACATCCCCCCAACACCTATCGGAACGCCGACAATCCCTATTACTGGAAGAACAAGAGGCCGACCCAAAGCTACTGGCAGCAAGATGTCCATTATCGGATCCACGCACACGTTGACGAAAAAGAAGATCTGATCAGGGGGCGGATGGAACTCACCTATTGGAACAATTCACCCGACACGCTCCATGAAGCTTTCTTCCACCTCTATCAGAACGCCTTCCAACCCGGCTCTTATTACGATCAAAAGCGGAACGGAAGACCGTCCTATGGCCAGCACGGTTCCAAAGGTCGTGGGACCATCGTGGACAGCGTCCGAGCGAACGGTAAGAAGGTCCGTGCGGAACTAGATAACACCATCCTTCGCGTGAAACTGCCTCAAGGGCTCAAGAGCGGTGAGAAGATGACCTTTTCGATGCGTTTTCGCACCTATTTCGACGAAAAAGGGACCTGGCGGCGCATGGACCTCTTCCACACCAGCGACGGCCACAAACATTTCAATGGCGTCCATTGGTACCCCCGGATCAGCGTCTACGACCGACGATCCGGATGGACGACCGACCAACACCTCGGGAAAGAGTTCTATGGTGATTTCGGGACCTTCGACGTCTCCCTGAATTTCCCTTCCAACTTCATCGTCCAAGCAACGGGCAACCTGACCAACAGAAAGGAAGTGATGCCCGATTCGCTGCGACAGGCGATCGACCTTTCCAATTTCAAAGACAAAGCCTGGGGCGAACCCGCATCCACCATCATCCCGTACGACAGCACGGAACGGAAGACCTGGAAGTTCCATGCAGAGAACGTTCACGACTTTGCGTTCACGGCGGACCCGACCTATCGGATCGATACGGTCGAATGGAAGGGGATAACCTGCATGGCCCTGGTGCAGGAAGCTCATGCTTCGGGATGGACCAACGCTGCGGCGATCACTAAAGAGACCATCAAAACCTTCTCGCAGGACATCGGACCTTACGGGCACAACAAGATCATCGTGGCGGATGCCCGTTCCGGAATGGAGTATCCCATGCTGACCCTGTGTGGAGGAAAGGACCCTGGATACCGGGGACTCCTGGTCCACGAGATCGGTCACGAATGGTTCTTCGGTATGGTGGGTACGAACGAAACTTACAGGGCCGCGATGGACGAAGGTTTTACCCAATTTCTGACCGCTCATGGACTCGGATCGATCGATGGGGACACCCTCATCCAAGCCCCGCCCAAAAGCTTTTATAAGAAGAAGTTCTCCAAGCCCGTAATGGCCCGGGAAGAAGAGGTTTACATGGGATACCTCATGGCTGCTCTCCAAAAGGACGATGCAGTCCTGAACACCCATTCCGATCATTTCCAGGACTATGACAAATACCGGCAGGTCTATTACAAGATGAGCACGATGCTCTATAACCTGCAGTACGTCCTCGGCGATTCGCTCTTCTGGGATACCATGCAGGAGTATTTCAAAAAATGGCGCTTTGCACATCCCTATTTCGATGACTTCCGCAAGTCAGTGATCCGTAGCAGCGATACGGACCTGAACTGGTTCTTCGATCAATGGTGGAACACCCAGGAACGGATCGACTATGCTATTAAAAAAGTCCGCCATCTGGAAAACGAGCGATACCGGATCGTTCTGGAGCGGAAGGGAGAAATGCAAATGCCCCTTGACGTAAGGCTCATAGGGAAGGACGGGACTGAACACGACCATTACATCCCCAATACCTGGTTCGAAAAGCGGACCGATGCTACGGTGCACGACCGTTGGATCGGATGGGGCAAGGAATTCGCTTCTACCTATAGCTTCACGGCCAAAGTCCCAGGAGGGCTTGAAGATGTGATCATCGACCCTTCTGGAAGACTCGCGGACATCGACCGACGCGACAACCGGAAAAGCTGTCCGGTAAAACTAAACTTCGATGCCGGACTCCAGGAGCTCCCTGACCCCCGGCATTACGAGGTGAAATGGCGGCCAGCGCTATGGTACAACGGCATCGATGGGATCAAGTTCGGCATTCACTCGAAAGGAGGCTACATGGAGCACGAGGGACGCTACAAAGCATCCATTTGGGGCAACACCCGCCTCTTGAGACAGGAAGAGGACCTTCCTGCCCAACTTTCCACCGGCCTCGAGAACTACTTGAGTTATGATATGGAATACCACACCGGTACGGAAGAATGGATCAAAGGGTCCGAATTCGCGCTGGGATCCCGGTGGGATGCTGGGCTTTCCCGCCATTTCCTGGAATGGAACTACCGGTTCCCATCCGAGCAAGACCTTCTGGCCTTGCGTTTCACTGCGATGCAAAGGCCTTACGAAGCCTATTCGGATTATTTGCTCGGAGGGATGGATTGGGGGAACGATCGGGCCAACCGTTTCCTCGAGCTCAACTACCGCCATGAGTATGATCATTCAGATGGACATGGAACGCTCAAAGGGGAACTCCGAAGTCAAGTACTGGACCCGAACTACGATATGTCCTGGGCCCGTTTCGTTGCCGCGAACCGGACCGGGTTCGGACCGTTCTCCCTTCGGTCGAGGCTTTTTGGTCAGTACGGGACGGGGGAACGACTTCCTCCGGAATCCATGCTCTACCTAGCTAGCGGGAACCCGGAAGAGATGATGGAGCACCCGCTCACCCGCGCCCGCGGCTTCGTCCCTTCAGCTATGTCCGGTTATGGAGCCAGCACGCGGAACTTCCATTATGGGGGTGGACTGGGATTAAGGGGATATACCGGGTATTTAGCGCCCTCCCTAAATGAAAGGAGCGACAGCATCCTGCTCGGGCATCGGAGCATTAGTGGTGCGGCCCTGAACCTGGAACTGGAATTCCAGCAAGCGATCGGTCTTCGATGGGCTGCCGCTGACCGATACTTCGACTTTGCTAGTTACCTTTTCTTCGATGCTGGGCTGCTCGACCTCAACAGCAGCTCTTCGGATGCTGTATGGGGGCCTGTAAGAATGGATGCAGGCTTGGGAGCCGCACTGACCCTTGAGCAGGTCGGTCCGGTCGAAAAGATCCAGCCGGTCACATTGCGGGTGGATTTCCCCTTGTTCCTGAACAGAACTCCTGCTGAAGACCCCGACTTTATCAAATATCGATGGAGGCTGGGGATCTCCCGCGCGTTCTAAGGCTTAATCGCTGCTTCCCTTTTCCTTCTGGACCTCGGCTTCGTCGTAAAGTTCTATATCTCCCAGATCAACGCGATACAGGTCCCGAGCCCCACGATTATCCCCGAACTTCCCGGCCATGAACATGAGCTTTTCACCGGGCAGAAAGGAAAAAGTGGACTCTTCATTAACGGTGTTGATGGGATATCCCAGGTTCTCTGGTTGCGTCCAACCGGTATCCTTACGTTCGGTTTTGAAGATATCATAACTGCCCATTCCTCGATGCCCATTGGAAGCGAAGAAGAGCACGTTATCGTCCGGCCTCACGAAGACGAACTTTTCATCGCGGGGGGTATTGATCTTCGGGCCCAGGTTCTTCGGTTCGCTCCACTCTTGATGGCCTTTTTTCCTGGTCACGTAGATATCACCTCTTCCCTCGCCCCCTTTTCTTTCACTGATGAAATAAGCCTTTCTTTCCTCCTTCGTGGTAGAGATAGACCCTTCATAATAAGAGGTGTTGATCGGTTTGGGTAATAACTTGGGCCGACGCCATTTGCCCGTACGATCGCTCAATTCCGATCGAAAGATATCTCCGGCATGTTCCGGATTGTTGCGGTAGATATACATCCGCTCTCCATTGGGTGATAGGGAAAGAATGGCATCATATCCCACCGTGTTGATCCGTCCTGGAACACCTTTTGGGCGGCTCCACTCTTCTTCTTCTTCCCATTCGCTATAATAAATGTCCTCGAAATACTGATGGTCGCCCTTTTTATCGACTTCCCCTCCTTTGGTATCCGGGCGACGTGCGGTAAAGAAAAGCTTCTTACCATCGTTTCTCATACAAGGGGTGTACTCATCGTAACGGGAATTGATGTTGCGCCCCATGTTCGAGCGTTCAACAGGTAAGGAATCCTTCATCAAAGCCTTTGCCGTCTGACATTGATCGATGTAATGCTCCACATTAGATGCCCTGATCCGCTTTTTACGCGGAAGTGTTTTAGCTTCAAGCTCCTTCTTGTATTGATCGAACATCTCGATGGCACTATCCACCCGGGCGTTCCGATGGTGCACTTTGCCCTTTAGCAGATAGTAATCCGCCCCGATCTTCTTTTTCCCATGAGCGGCCTTCTTCAAATTGTCATCCGCCAATCCGTAATGGTCGAGTTTGTAGTGGGCCCTTGCGATCAGGAATTGGGCTTTCGCATGGTCCTCGTCCATAGCCAGGACCTCCCTGGCCGTGTTTATGGCCCCCCGCATGTTGTTCTCGGCGAACTGATTGCGGGCTTTCTCCAGTTTGAGGCCCATCTTTCCTTTGTCGACGATCCCTTTGCCTTCATCCTTTTGAGCTTTCAACGGATAGATGAGCAATAGAAGAAAGAGAAGTAGAAGTCCGTGCGATTCCATCCTTTTTGCGAACATGATCAAGGGCTTCAAGCGGGTCTGATCCCAACAAATATAATCGATCCCAACGCCAAGCAAGGTGCGCTATGCAAAGAGCGGGCCGAACCGACCTCCTTGCCCCGCTCTGGCAAGAACCGTAATTTTGCGACTTTCGTTCGTCCTCATGGAATTGAACGGCCTCACAGCGATATCACCCGTTGACGGAAGATACCGAAGCAAGTGCGGATCGGTGGCATCCTACTTTTCAGAATATGCCCTGATCCGCTACAGAACGCTTGTGGAGGTGGAATACTTCATCGCTCTATCGGAACTCGGGTTGAAGGCTCTCCCTCCCCTTAGCGAGGAAGATCGCGAGAAACTCCGCGAGCTTTATCGTTCGTTCGATTTAAAGGATGCTGAATGGGTTAAAGCCAAAGAGCGAGAGACCAACCACGATGTAAAGGCTGTTGAATATTCGGTCAAGAAAGGGGTCGACGCGATCGGACTCGGGGAATACCGGGAATTCGTACACTTCGGGCTCACTTCCCAGGATATCAACAACACAGCGATCCCGATGGCGTTACGCGAATTGTTCAACGAAGAGCTCCTTCCAGCCTATCAAAGCCTTATAGGCGACCTGAAAGATCGGGCAGCAGAATGGGAGGAAGTACCCATGCTCGCCAGGACCCATGGGCAAGCCGCATCACCCACCCGTGTGGGAAAAGAGATACGGGTCTTCATCGAACGGCTTGAAGAGCAGCTCGCACACTTCGAGCATATTCCTTTCTCAGCCAAATTCGGCGGGGCAACGGGAAACTTCAATGCCCATCAGGTCGCATATCCCGAAGTGGACTGGCCATCCTTCGCGGATGAACTAGTAGAAAGGCGGTTAGGCCTTTCGAGGTCCCGTACCACAACCCAGATCGAACACTACGACAACCTGGCCGCTTTCTTTCATGCACTGGAACGGCTCAACACGGTCCTGACCGATCTTGCGCGCGATCTGTGGACCTACATTTCCATGGACCGTTTTAAACAGCGAGCTGCGAAGGATGAGGTGGGATCATCCGCGATGCCTCACAAAGTGAACCCTATCGATCTGGAGAATGCTGAAGGAAATCTCGGAATGGCCAATGCCAGCTTCCAACACCTTGCTGCAAAACTCCCGGTCTCCCGCATGCAACGCGACCTCACCGATTCAACGGTCACGCGGAACATCGGTGTTCCGTTCGCTCAGACCCTCCTTGCCTTGGATTCTCTGCATAAAGGGATCCTTAAGCTCCAGGTGAACGAAAAGGAGCTAAGGGAAGAGCTAGCTGCGAACTGGAGCGTCCTCTCAGAAGCCATCCAAACGATCCTCCGAAGGGAAGGAATACGCGACCCCTATGAAAAGTTAAAAGCCCTCACGCGGGACAAGGGAGAGCTGGATCAAGGAGCGATCCAGCGTATCATCGAAGAATTGGACGTGGAGGAACGTGTGAAGGAAGAATTGCACCGATTAACCCCTTGGGATTATACCGGGATCTGATCCTTATTCCGGGAACTCTTCTTAGTTGAAAATGTCCCATTTCACTCCCAGCCGGAACATTCGATCGCGCAAGGGATAGTGCGGAGCTCCGTAATACCGGTATCCCATAAGGCCGGAATTGCCGTGGTCCATTTCCACAAAGAAGAGGATCCGGCTCACCTTACCGTGGATATAAAGGTCCAGGAACGGATAGTCCCCAAAGCGCTTCTCATCTTGAAGGTAAAAACGGCGCGTGACCGGCATATAAGCATCCCCTCGATAAGCTGAATAGTAATTACAGCGGATCCCGAAACGAGCCCGGAGGGCTTTGTCGAAAAGGGGAGTGTCGAAATAGATGCCACCCCGTACGACGAACTCCGGGAGCCTGAGCAAGTCGCTCTTCCATTCCTTTTGGTAGGCTCCTTTTAGATGGAATCCCCATTTTCCGATCCTGAAACGCTGTTTCAACTGGGCCCTCCCTAAAAGCAAAGGGTTTTCAGCACTTTTCGGCAATGCTTCCTGGTCGAAGAACACTGCATCCTTCATCCGGGTATAGGATAGCGAAAACCCTTCCCGGCCTTCTTCTTCGGGCTCGCCCCATCTGGCCCGGGCATGGAAACTCTTTATCCGAGGAAAGGTGTTATCCCATCGAAAATGGTTGGAACGATAATGCTGGGTCAAATACGCGGGGGAGCGTTCTTTATAGGAAAGTTTCAACCCCAGGCTGTCCGCTATTCCCCGAACCTTAGCAGCGTGACTCCATGCTCCTTGAGCGATCCGGTCGCCTTGACCGTAACCACGTACCCCATAGGCCAACTTCCCTTTCAGGGCTTGACGTTCCGCTTTCCATGAAGCCGTAAGCAGGGCGGTCTCATCCATTAGCTTCTTCCTTCGATCCAGCACACGAGTGCGCAAGCGGGTACGAAAAACGCGTAGGCGGTATCCGAGGCGAAGGAGAAGGGCCTCCTTTCCCTGTTCCCATTTCTGAAGGACGAGACCCGCTTGGTTACCGAGCCTTTCGAAGTGATCGAGATCCGAAGTGCTGTCCCGAGCTATCCTTTCATAGAACGCCGAGTCCGGGTTATCGTCAATATACCCCATGCGGAGTTGGCGTGCAATGGCCTTGTGATAGATACCAAGTTTGGACCAGGAGCTATCCTTCTCACCAAACGGCCTTCCGGAGGGGAATAAGGAATGATCGAGGCGGGCTTCATCATAGCGAGAGTTGCTTTGGGCCTTTTTGAGGCGAACCCGGAAAGCACCCCGATCGCTTTGGGTGTTCTTCTCAAAGGTCGAATCGTAAAGGATGCCTCCGTTCTGTTGGAGTTTGCTCCGATCAGCCCGGAAAGAAGCCTTCACCTGATAATAACCACCGGCTTCCCTGTAATTGGTACTGAAAAGAAAGTTGCCGGAATTGGACTTTTGACGGGGATAGGGACCAGGAGATCCCAATTTTCGATAGCGCACCGCTACGTTCCATCGGGGAGTGATGTTGTTGGTATGAAGGATATTGAAGAACTGTTCTTCATTGCTCCCCATGCTGTACTCCAATCGGGTGACGGGATAGCGAACATCGAAAGTGGGTGGAGGCCCATCGGGAAATGCAAAGGGGTTCCCGGGGAGGCCGGGGCGAAATCCGATGCGCGCTTTCCCCTGGGGTTTTTGGAGCAAGGAATATTGGTCGAGACCAAGGTTCCCGAGACCTGGATGAAAAGGATCGGCGAGGGGTGTGTTATTGCGGATCCGCTCGAAGGGCAGCGAATCCAGGGAGAATGTTCTATACGGAAGAGGTGGGACAGGTTTGGTGATACTATCCACCTTTCCGGTATCGACCTTGCTTTCTGAGGATGCGTTCCCGGACGGGGCTTGTCCGGAAGCCTGGGAAGCGAGGAGGATAAAAAAAAGGGCCGTTAGGACGCTTCGCATCGGACCTCGAAAATAAGGCGAAAGAGGGCAGCGATAGGGTATCACCCTTTGCTGGATGACAAGAACGATGCCGGGAATAAAAAAAACCCTGCACCACGTGGGTACAGGGTTTTTTTAAAAGTGGCGACGACATACTCTCCCAGGGTCGTACACCCCAGTACCATCTGCGCTGGTGGGCTTAACTTCTCTGTTCGGAATGGGAAGAG
>CAZIDL010000049.1:0-19051 GCA_964537825.1 uncultured Weeksellaceae bacterium | reverse complement strand
ACCTCCCTTCTTCTGCCCATCCTCCTTTTTTTCTCACAATTACAAGGGCAGAACATTCTCTTCGAAGAAGACTTCGAGAGCACACCGATCACTACAGTCGAGAACGAGCTCGATGACACCCTTTGGACCGGTTCTTCCTGGTGCGTACAAGCGGCAAGAGGAATGACAAGCCATCACAATTCCAGCAATGTGGACTTCAAAAGCTCGGAGAACGGCAGTTATTTTCTGGCGAACAACCCGGAGGATAGTTGTGGAGGAGCTAATACAGCGACCGTGGTGAGCGACAGTTCCGACTTTTCCGGTGTGGATTCCATCTTTTTCTCCACCCGCTATTTCATGGGAGATTCCATCGGCTGGGGAGCTCAAACGCTCAGGTTCGATATCATGACCAGCAACGATACCACCACCCTCGATACGGTCTTTAGCGACACGAGCACCTGGGCATCGGTGGACATGCGGATCTCCGATAACATGATCGACGATACGGTCTGGTTCTCCATCAAACTCGGAGGGGGTGAAGCTGTGGCCGTCGATGACATCATGATCTACGCCCCGGCTACGACCGACCTGAACAAAATGCAACAACAAAAGACCCAAAAGAAAGAGCTCCAGGCGTATCCAAATCCCTTTAAGGGGAGATTCAGGGTTAAGAACCCCTATCCGGATGCCGGGGAATTAATGGTCCGCTTCATCGATGTAGAAGGACGAACGGTGAAAAAACTCCGCAAAAAAGCTCAAAAGGAGCTTCAGTTCGATGGAAGCGGCCTGCAAGAAGGGATCTATTTTCTCGAGATAGCCGCTGGTAAGAAGCGTAGCTTAAAACGCATGGTCAGACAGTAAAGGATCTAGCGGCTGAGAAGGTTGTATTTAAGAACGCACCAAAAGGCCCGTACGCCGTCCGTCCAACCTATCTTTTTCCCTTCCTCGTAAGTTCTTCCGTAATACGGGATCCCTACCTCATAGATGCGTATACCGGGAATTCTAGCGAATTTAGCGGTCAATTCGGGCTCGAGCCCGAAGCGTTTTTCTTTGAGGCCGAATCGATCGGCCACTTTCTTCCGGAACATCTTGTAACATGTTTCCATATCCGATAGATTGAGGTTGGAGAACATGTTCGAGAAAAAGGTGAGCAAATGATTTCCGATCGAATGCCAGAAAAAGAGCATGCGATGGGGATGACCACCCTTGAAACGCGAACCATAGACCACATCCGCGAATCCGTCCAATAAGGGTTCGAGCATGATGTTGAAAGAGCGGGGGTCGTATTCCTGGTCAGCATCCTGGATCACCAGAATGTTCCCGGTCGCTTCGCGCATTCCCTTCTGAACAGCAGCTCCTTTTCCCTGATTCTTCGATTGTTGGAATGTCCGAAGATCTGCATGGGGATGGGAGCCTTTGAACGCTTCTACGATCTCCATCGTGCCATCCGTAGAAGCGTCATCGATCAAAAGCAACTCCTTCTCAGTCCCACGGATCAACTCCAATTCATGTACCTTCAAGAGGATGTCATATATGCTCTGCTCCTCATTGTAGGCAGGGATGATAATGGAAAGCTTTTCGCTCATTTTTCTGTAAGCTGAACGAATGTAGGGAACCCATCGGGAAAAGGAAGTCCTCTTTATACTGCCCCTTGTTCCCCACGATCGGCGCCTTTGGCTCTGACTTCGAAAACGTGGACCGCAAAACCATCCTTTTTGACCGTCCCATCCGCTCCCCGGACCCTGAAGGTCTTTACCTTCCGAAGGCCATCTGCTCGCTCCAATAGGTCGAGTGGGAAACCTCCTTCATCCGGCCCAAAGTGCGAATCCCAAACGATCAGATCCCCTTCTTCCAACCCCTTGGAGGGCTTTTCCTTGTTAACGGCGAATATCTCCTGTGTCCGGTCTTCATCGTATGGGTCCAGGCCTGCCACGAAGACGAAATAAGGATGAAAATAATAGACGGTCCCCTCGTGTCCCTGCTCTTTATACCATTCCCCTGCTCTGTGAACAACCGCTTTATTGCCTTTCAATGGGATGGGAACAGCCACTCTGGCTTCCCAGGCTACATAGGAAGCAAAGAGAAAGAGGAGGATCAGGAGGGTGAAGCCATAACGGATCACCCGATCCGGGAGAGCAAGGCGACCTATCAGCTTCCGGACACGATCGATACCTAAGACCCCCAATAAGCTCACATGAGGAATAACGGTCGCAAGGACGCGGACCAGACCGAGCGAACCCTTGAGTCCTTGCCACCATAAAAAACTATGGACCACCAGCACTGCTAAAAAAGGAAGGAACACCAATAGCCACCAAAAGAGCTCTTTTTCCAAGAGTGATCCGCCTATCCCTCTTCGCAAACGCTGAAAGATCTCGATGGTCAAAAAGCCGATCCCCAGAAGTAACAGGATCGCGATAGGCAGCCCGACAATGTTCTTATAGGAGGTAATGAAGTGGAACAGGCTTCCGGATCCGTAAACATCCTCGGCACCATTATAAGGGGTTTCGGTAAAATACCAAAGAAAAGAATCGTAATAAGGCCATCCGATCGCTCCGTAGAGGAGAAACCCCGTAAGAAGGAAAGGAAGGTGTCGCGGACTGCGAAGGAGAATATAAAGCGCAAAGAAGGGCAGGACCACCATCCCTTCCGGTCGGGTGAAAATGATGAAGGACACGATAATACTACCCAGGAGAAAGCGGCCCTTATGGAGGTAATAGAAGGAAACGGTGGCGATAGTACCGAAGAGGATCT
The DNA here is from genome assembly GCA_964537825.1 of uncultured Weeksellaceae bacterium. GTDB lineage: Bacteria > Bacteroidota > Bacteroidia > Flavobacteriales_D > CAYVSK01 > CAZIDL01. The sequence goes on along the minus strand of CAZIDL010000049.1, from coordinate 16,321 downwards.
CCGTCATCCCTCCGATCACCATTCGGTAATAGACCGGCGCTAATACGAGCAGGAAAGGGATGGACCAGGCGTAAGAAAGCTCGAAGCTGCGCGCTGTCCGGATCAGAAAGTAAGAAGTCGTGATGAAGAGGAGGACGTTGAAGAGCACCATGCCCATATACCCCAATTGGGCAAAAGGGGAACTGAGTAGCGTGAACAAAGGTTTGCCCCAGTGGTGGAGGAAAAGATGGGGGTTTTCCCATGAATAACGGGATATGAAGTAGTGCCAGACCCCATCGCCACTCTGCATAACACCTTCTGAAAAGTACTGCAGGAGGAGGAAGCCGATCCCCAAAAGCAATGCGATGCCCATTCCACCATAAAGGGTTGGCGAACCTGATAAAATGCGCTTCATGGGATGAGCTCCTTCTTGATCCGTGCGTTACCCTATGGACCACCCGCATCCACCTCCCCTATCTCTCCTGCACGCTTCAGACCGTATTTGGCAAGGAGAGGTCCGATCGATTCGAAAAAGACCGACGTGGCCGTAATGGTCGTGAAGATAGTATCTCCGATCCGATCGCCCAAGCTGACCCCTTCTGCGACCATTGGCCCCACTCCTGCGAACTTTTGCTCAACGATCAACGCAAGCCCGATAGCAACGCCAGCCTGGGAAAGGATCCCCAAACCAAGGTTCTTGCGAACGGAAGGATCGAACCCGCCCAATGTCGTACCGACAAAAGCTCCGCCATAGAGACCGAGCGAGCGACAGACGATATAGACCAGAGCCAGAACACCGGCCTCAGACAGCTTGGCAATGTGAAGGTTCGCTCCAGCGATCGTAAAGAAGAGCAGGAAAAAGAAAGGAAGAATGACGCCAAGGTCCGCCTCTTCAAGATCGTGCAAACGCCCGCTTCCCCGATTCCCGACGCCGAGCCCGAAGATCATGTTGGAGAGGATGACGGAAGCTCCTGACCATTGACCGATCCCTGCCAAAAGGAGGATGAAACCAAAGGTGAGCAGGACCACGCGAAAATTATCCATCCGCTCCTTGTTCACCAAAATGAAAAGCCAGGCAAAGACGGCTCCCAACACGATGCTCAAAGCGATCTCCTCGAGGGAATGTAAAAAGATACCAGTGGCACCCCCTGTTCCCATTCCTCCATCCCCAAGGACCAGTATAGCAAAAGGTGTGACGATGCCGAAAAGAAGGATCCCGAGCCCATCGTCGATCCCCACCACAGAATAAAGGGTCTCCGTAAGCTTCCCTTTGGCCTTGTACTCTTCTATAACAGCGATGGTCCCCGCAGGAGCACTTGCAGGGGAGAGCGCCCCCATTGCAAGACCGAGCGCAAGTTCTCCACTTAAAGCCCAAACCCCGGCACAGACCAGGATAACGGCCAATAGCGATTCCGTGATGGTCGTGATGGCCAAACCTTTCCCCTGCTCCTTCACTTCTTTCAGATCGATCTCGAGCCCGATCTTGAAAGCGATAAAAGCCAAGCAGCCCTGGATCACGAAATCCATATCGCTCAGCAACCCTTCGTTAAGGATCCCCGAAACGGAAGGTCCCAGTAAAATACCGATCAGCATATAGGCCAATACGACCGGAAGCCCGATACGCTTAAAGGGGAGGGAGCCGAAATAGGCGGTAAGGACCATGACCCCCAGGATCAATAAAAGGGGGAGTTGCCCCGTGGACCAAAAGGATCCGATCGCTTCGGACCAGTGCCCCATTCGCTCGCTCAGCTAAGACCAAGAAAGCTAGCAACCAGCCCCCTCATAATGAAGAATGTTGACATGGGAGCGCGCCTTTCAGGAAGCCGTCTCACCCTTTCACCAACCAACCGTGCTTGTCCTCCACACGGCCACGCTTGTAGGCCTCAAGATGTTCTTTGATCTTGTTGGAGAGCTCGCGTTCGGAAGGATCATTCAGCTTCATCACCTTATTCCCATGTGTGATGGACTGGATGTGTGCGATCGTAGCAGCCGTCCCTGTTCCGAAAGCATCTTCGAGCTTCCCCTCATCGTAAGCATTAACGAGCTCTTCTACCGATAAGCGTCGTTCCTCGACCTTAATCCCCATCTCTTCAGCGATGGTTAGCACGCTTCTGCGCGTAACACCGGGTAGGATCGTATCGAGCAGCGGTGCTGTGACCAACGTACCATCGATCAAAAACATCACGTTCATCGTTCCGGCCTCTTCGATGTAACGGTGCTCCTTGGCATCGGTCCAGATGAGCTGATCGAAACCCTCCTTTCGAGCAAGAGCGGCCGGATAAAGGGAACCAGCGTAATTGCCGGCGGTCTTGGCAGCCCCCATCCCACCTTCACAAGCCCTGGAATAATGGGTCTCGACCTTTACGTCGACAGGCTTGCTGTAGTAACCTGCCACCGGTCCGGTCAGAATGAAGAAGCGATAGGATTCAGCGGCTTGGACCCCGAGGAATTCATCCGCTCCGAACATGAGGGGGCGAATGTAAAGGGCACTCCCCTCCTTTCGCGGGATCCAATCCTTATCGAGTTCCGCAAGCTGCTTCATGGCCTCCATGAACAGCTCCGGGTCGACCTTGGGCATGCACATCCGCTCGGCGGAGTTGTTCATCCGCTCGATGTTATCATAAGGCCGGAAGAAAACGACCTCGTCGTTCGGATCGAGGTGGGCCTTCATCCCCTCGAAAATGGACTGCCCGTAATGAAGCGCACTAGTAAAAGGGCTTAGATGAAGATCCTGGAAGGGAGCGATCTTCGGCTCCTGCCAAGCCCCATCCTGATAATCCATCATGAACATGTGGTCGCTGTGCTCCCGTCCGAAGGCTAAGTTGTCGAAATCGACCTCCGGGAGGCGCGACCGCTCGGTCTTCTCCACCCGGATCCTGCTCGTTTGCTCGATCATATTTTCGGATTTGGACGTCGTTTCAAAAGGGACGTCATCGATCTGGACTCCTTACTAAGGTACGAAGATCAACCCTTCTCCTCCACGGCCCGTACCCCATCTTCGATGATGTCCATGGCGCTTTCGAGTTCCTCTTCACCGATGATCAATGGGGGTGAGAAACGGATTATATTGCCATGCGTGGGCTTAGCAAGAAGACCACGCTCCTTTAAGGCCAAACACAGATCCCATGCAGAGATACCATTTTGGTTATCAGGGACGATCATGGCGTTGAAAAGCCCTTTCCCCCGCACCCGGTCCAAAATGCTGCTGGACTCGACGAGCTTTTGCATCCGATCGCGGAATCGATGTCCCATCTTTTCAGCGTTCTCCACCATCCCTTCGTCGCTGAGGACCTGCAAAGCCGTAATAGCAATGCAGCACCCTAAAGGATTCCCTCCATAGGTGGAGCCATGCTCTCCGGGCTGAATGGTCAACATAATAGGGTCATCGGCCAGAACGGCCGAAACCGGATAAAGACCACCTGAAAGGGCCTTCCCAAGGACCAGAACATCCGGTCGAACATCTTCATGCTCGCTGGCTAGCATCTTGCCGGTCCTTCCGAGTCCTGTTTGTATCTCGTCGCAGATCAAGAGGACGTTGTTCCGGTCGCAGATCTCCCGGGCCTTTTTCAGATAGCCTTCATCGGGGACCACCACACCGGCCTCCCCCTGAATGGGCTCGACCATGAACCCCGCAACGTGAGGGTCCTGAGTGGCCTTCTCCAGGGCTTCGATATCGTTGTATGGGATGATCTCGATCCCCGGAAGATATGGTCCGAACCCCTCAAAACTCGAGGGATCGGTGGAGGAGGAGACAGCGCTGATGCTCCTACCCCAGAAATTGTTCTCCACGAAGACCACTTTAGCCTCATTCCCCGGGATCCCTTTCTTTTCGTACCCCCATTTGCGGGCCAATTTCATAGCGGTCTCAGCAGCCTCCACTCCGGAATTCATAGGAAGGACCTTGTCGTACCCGAAAAGGTCGGTGATGTAGCGGCAGAATTCGCCCAGAACACTATTGTGGAAAGCACGGGATGTGAGGGGAAGCTTCGCTACTTGCTCCTTCGCGGTCTCCACGATACGAGGGTGACAGTGCCCCTGATTGACGGCCGAATAGGCAGCTAGGAAATCGAAATATTCGTTCCCTTCAAGATCCCAGACTTTGCAGCCTTTCCCTTCATCCAGGACCACAGGGAGCGGTTTGTAATTGTGCGCCCCGTGGCGCGTCTCCAATTCCATCGAACGTTCTGAACTGAGCGTTTCCACCATAAGCTTCTTCTTCAAGCCCGCTAAGGGAGCGGCAAATATACTTAATTTTGCAGCCTTCAGAAGCCGCCGCATGAGCCGAAAACGCATAGAGCAAGTACGCATCGAGGACATCGGATCGAAGGGGAAGGCCATCGCCCGGGTCAACGACAAAGTGTTGTTCGTGCGTCAGGCACTCCCTGGCGACCTCGTGGATGTAAAACTGACCAAGAAGAAGAAGAACTACGATGAAGGCGTCCCGATCCGATTCCACGAACATTCACCCCGAAAGCAAAAGGCCTTCTGCGAACATTTCTACCTCTGCGGTGGATGCACGTGGCAGGAACTTCCTTACGAGGACCAGCTCCATTACAAGGAAAAGGAGGTGCGGGACAACCTGGAGCGATTGGGAAAGGTCGACGCGAGCAGCATGGAGCACATCCTGCCTGCCCCCTCCACTACCTATTACCGCAACAAACTGGAGTTCAGTTGCGCCAACAAGCGCTGGCTGAGCGACGCCGAGATCGCTTCGGGACAAGAAGTGCAACAGCGTGACGGGATCGGGCTCCATATCCCGGGTCGCTTCGACCGCATCGTCGACATCCAGCATTGCCACCTTCAGCCTGAACCCTCGAACAAAGCACGGAACGAAGCTCGGCGGATCGCCCTGGAGCAAGGCTTCTCCTTTTATGATCCCGTCACCCACGAGGGCTTTTTCCGGAACCTCCTCGTCCGGACCTCCTCCACAGGAGCGTCCATGCTCGCTCCGGTTTTCGCCCGTGACGATCGGGAGGCCATCGACCGCTTCATGGCAGCCCTTCAGGAAGCTTGTCCTGAAGTGGATTCCTGGCATCTCTTCATCAACGGAAAGAAGAACGATTCGCTCCTGGACCTCACTCCTGTTCATTATGCGGGAGATGCCTACATCGTAGAACAGATCGACAAGCTTAACTTCCGCATCGGGCCGAAGTCCTTCTTCCAGACCAACAGCGAGCAGGTAGTGAACCTCTATCGGAAGGTTCGGGAATTCGCAGGCCTCACCGGGAACGAGACCGTTCACGACCTTTACACTGGTACGGGCACGATCGCACTCTATCTGGCCTCCGAAGCCTCCCATGTCAAGGGGATCGAATCCGTCCAGGAAGCGATCGACGACGCGGAAAAGAACGCGGAGCTGAACGGGATCGGGAACGTTACATTCCAGGTAGGGGACATGAAGGATGAGATCAAAGAACTCGGGCGACCGGATGTCATGGTGACGGATCCTCCGAGAGCGGGCATGCACCAGGATGTGGTTCAGGCGATACTGGACCGGTCCCCATCCCGGATCGTTTACGTGAGCTGTGACCCGGCTACCCAAGCAAGGGACCTGGAACTCCTATCCGGAACTTATACCCCGTCCCGCATCCAACCCTTGGATATGTTCCCCCATACGTACCATGTTGAGAACATCGTGCTTTTGGATAAAAAGGGCTGATGGAAATAAAAGGGAAAGCTCGTGTCGAAGGACGATAAGGGTTATTGGGAGGAGCGTTTCCAGGAAGGCCGGACCGGATGGGACATCGGCCATGCCGCCCCTGCCCTTTTGGAATACGTTCGTACCACCCAAAAGAAAGATGCTCGCATCCTCATTCCTGGCTGCGGACACGCATACGAGGCAGAAGTCCTCTACTCGGAGGGGTACCGCAACATCCATCTTATGGACCTCGCCCCTAGCGCTCTAAAGAACTTCAGGGAGCGTGTTCCCGACTTCCCGGAACCCCAGATCCATGAGGAGGATTTCTTCGAACATCAGGGGGCTTACGAGGCGATCCTCGAACAAACTTTTTTCTGCGCCCTGCATCCAAGCCACCGCAGGGATTACGTGGAGAAGATGTACGAGCTCCTGATCCCCGGAGGGAAACTCGCCGGCCTCCTCTTCGATGCTGACTGGGAAGGTGGCCCCCCTTATAGCGGGAGAAAAGAAGAATACCTGGAGCTATTCCAGAAACGGTTCAACGTTTTGAAGCTGGATCGTGCCTATAACTCGATCCCTCCGAGGCAGGGGTCGGAGTTGTTCTTTGAGGTCTTAAAACCCGCTCAGACCTCCATTCCTACTTATTGATCCTTGTGACCACGATACTTCCACCATGGAAGAGAAGTTAAGGGGACTCGATCCTCAATGGGCTTCCTTCCAGAACTTCCGGACGACCCGCCTTCCTTCTACATCAGTGATCTGGAGGAAATAAACACCACCGTCGAGCTCGCTAACGGATAGCGAACGCCTTTTTGCGCTCATCCCCTTCTCATAAATGACCACACTACCGCTCGCATCGAGGACCCGAAAAGTGCTCATCCGCTCCGAAGCCTTTATCCGAAGCTCTTCACCGACAGGGTTCGGAGCAAGCTCGATATCCACACCTTGCTCGGAATGCTTCTGGACGGATGAAGCATTGCAGGGGTAGGGGTTCTTCTGAAAGAAGCTCCATATTCTTTCGTTGGCATCGATGGCGGTGGATACCGGATCACTACCCGGCCATCCGTTCCCACCAGGCCAAGTATGGCCGCCATCGTGGGTGATCAAAAGGCTGATGCCCTTAGAACAAGAACAGTCCTCCCAGCGAACGTGATCGTAGCCACCGCTATCATGGACCGTATCGGCAATGATGGAACAACCGTTCTTGGTCCCCCATGCATTAAGGACCGAATCCAGCGGTGGGTCGTAACGGTTCGTTGGACCGGATCCCACACCCCCATCATAGAGGACATTCGGATCCTGGTAGGAATGGACGTGAATAATCGGGACCTCCCGCTGAGGTTCGCAGGAATCGATCTTCATCGAGGCAGCTACCGGAGCAATAGCTGCGATCCGATCCGATAGCTAGCAGGCCGATCGATAGCTCATAAAGCCCCCATTGGACATTCCAGAAGCATATATGCGCTCGTTATCCAGGTTCAAATTGACCTGTAGCGTGTCCAGCAAAGCATCTATAAAGCCAACATCATCGATGTTCTGGTTCATCGCATAACCGCAACAGCCACCCGCGTTCCACGTACGGTCACCCCATGGGCTTTTGACCCCTTCCGGATAAACCACGATGAAGCCCTCTTGATCGGCCTTGGCACTCAGTTGGGATATGTACTCCATGCCATCTGCACTTCCTTTCCCACCGTGGAGAGCGAGCACCAAGGGCGTTTTATCGCTCCCATCATAGGAGGGAGGCGTATGGACCTTGAAGGTCCGCTGCCTCCCATTGTATTGAATGGAGTCCATTTGAGCAGTGGTCATTAGAGGGAACTGGACCACTAGCAAAGCGATCAAAAAGGAACGCATCGGATCATCATTAAAGGGTTATTAACCCTTGGACACATCTATCCCGATCTCAAAAAAAGAGGGATCGATCTCTAAGGAAGGCCATCACCGGGAGAAAAGGAAGGACTAGCCTCATTAAAGGCCTCGCCCTTTCTCCGATACACATCGCCTTTTAGAGCAATTTATCGATGGCCTTCGCCATCTCGCGGTCCTTCTCGGTCACCTTGCCCCCTTCCGAATGATTGGTCAAGGTGATGAAGACCTTGTTGTAGCTGTTCTTCCAATCCGGATGATGATCGTGCTTCTCGGCGATCAAGGCAACTTGGGTCATGAAAGCAAAGGCTTCCCGGAAGTTCTTGAATTCGAATTCCCGGATGAGTTTATCGTTCTTTTCTTCCCAATCGCTCATAGCTTCTCGTTTAGTATTCGACAAATGGTGGGTTGAAGAACAGAAGTCCCCCCTTTCTGGTTCACTGCACGGAACATTCTTGCTCCATGTTCAAGGGGACGGCCAATGGATCGAGCCGCTCGAGAGCGCCGATGTCCGAACAGGCCTCCTCCGCTTTCCCCATTTTCTTATAGAGCACTGCGCGAGCGCTATAGGCTTTTGTTCTCGAAGGATGCTTTCCGATAGCTTTCGTGTACGCTTTTACCGCTGCCTGATCTTGTCCTTCCCCAGCGCGGAGTTCCCCCAAACTACACCAAGCCCCGTAATGGTCCGGATATTCCATCACGAGCTTTTCAAGGTGCTCGATCCCTTCTTTTCGGTCCATGGTCCGGGCATAAGCGACCCTGAACTCAGGGGATGAGGGGACACTGTCCCAAGCATTCTCCAGTCTTTTTCTCGCTTTATCCTTCTTCCCGGTTTCGATCAAAAGCTGGACCTCCTGTGCCCTTGCTCTACGATCTTCTGGGTCATCCTCGATCCGTGCACGGACCTCTTTTGATCGATGCTCAGTATCTGCGATCACCATCTCTTCGATCAAACGATCGCATTGCCCCAACTTATCGATAACGAAAAGAACATAGCGGATATCGGTCGAGATATTCCTGCATCGCTCAGCATCGTACATCAGATCGCTCATCACGCTCTCCCAACTCCGGTCGAAGTTCAGTCCGATCAAATGACCGTTGGCGTTCACCACAGGGCTTCCGGAATTCCCGCCGGAGGTATGGAGGGATGAAGTGAAACAGACCGGCATATGACCATTCACGCCATAGCGCCCGTATTCTCCTTTTCGGTAGAGCTCCTTCAAGCGATCCGGAACGCCGAAATGCTTTTTCGTGGAGTCCGCCTTTTCCATGACCCCTTTCAGCGTGGTGGCATATTGGTAGCGGAGCCCGTCCTTTGGAGATGATCCTTCGATCCGTCCGAAGCTCACCCGGAGGGTGTTGTTGGCATCGTACCAGTGCGGACCGGGCATCAATTCTCTACGATCCGCTACATGCAGGCGCATCAGAGAATCGACCCTGGCCTTATCTGCTCGGTAACGGGGACGGACCTTCTTTCCATATTCTTTGTAGAGGGAATTCACAAAACGAAAAGCGGGATCCTCCTGCGCAGCAGAAGGTCCCTTTTCCTTGAAACGGGAAAGGAAGGCATCGAAACGCTCAGGGTTCAGAAAGATCGAGTGATCGTAGAGATGCTTCCCATAGGCCTTTAGATCCCCATCGAAAACGGAATCGATGCGATCGAAGATATTTGGGAGCATCCCCGCTGGCATCCGCTCCCGATAGATCGGAGCCTCAGCTTTGAAGAGCTTTTCGTTCACTTCGAGCGAATGCTTCTTGAAGAAACGCTCCCCCCGGGCCTCGAGCTCCTTTATCAGCGAATCCAGTTCCCCTTCCTCCTTCGCTTTCCCATAAGCGCTAAAGAGTTCATTGAAACCGCTCATATAGCGGATCATGTCGGGACCGTAATACATGAACTCGATGAAAAGGTCCCGGGCCAATTCAGGCTTTTGGTAACGTTTATAAGCATCGTCCAAAGCTTTCATGACTTGGATCGCTTCCTCGTCCCCATTGGCTTTAGCACTGTCCAGGAAACGCTCTTCATCCTTTTTCCGGCGTTCGATGGCATCGATCCGCTCCAAGCCCTCGATGGCCCCTTGCCATTTCTTGTGGTAATTGCTGATGCTGGACTGTTTGCCAGCATATTGGATCCGAAGGGAATCGCTCTTCCGCATCGCGTTCTCGATCACCTTGAGCCCGGCATCCCGCATCCTGACGCGCGAAGGGAAATTCCGGTCCTTGAGGAAACGGATATAACCGGAGGGAAGGTATTGACGGGTACTCCCGGGAAAACCCACGATCATAGCGGGATCACCGGGGCTAACCCCTTTCAGGGAGATGGGCAGCACTTCCTCCGGCCGATAAGGAACGTTCTCCTCGGAAGGACCCGCGGGTCGGTCATCTGGGCCAGCATAGATCCGAAAGACCGAGAAATCGCCGGTATGCCGAGGCCACATCCAGTTGTCCTCATCGCCTCCGAACTTTCCGATCGAAGATGGTGGTGCTGCCACGAGCCGAACATCCTTATAGGTCTTCGTGAGAAAAAGGAAGAAGGCGTTCCCGTTGCCGAAGGAGCGGACCTTCCCTTCCAAATGCTCCCCTTTGACGGAATCCGCTAATATCCGCTCCGTGTTCTTCTCGAGGACCCCTTCCCTTTCCTGCTCGGTGAGCGTATCCGACACCCCCTTCAACATCTCATCGCTCACATCGATGATCCCCTTGATGAGGGTGGCTTCCAGGCCGGGATTCTTCAGTTCTTCATCGAGGGAATGGGACCAGAAACCGTTCTTGAGAAGGTCGTCGTCCACGGAACTGTGATCCTGGATCTGGCTGTATCCACAATGATGATTGGTAAGGATCAGCCCGCGGTCTGAGATCAGGGAGGCTGTACAACCTCCCCCGAAATGCACGATGGCATCGGTAAGGGAGGACTCCTTCAGGGAATGGATATCCTCCGCATCGAGCCGCATCCCCACTTCACGGAGCTTCCCCTCCTTTTCCAGTTCCTGAAGGAGGGCCGGAAGCCACATGCCCTCCCCCGCTAGGATGGTTCGGGGGAAAAGGAAGAAGAGCAGAAAGGCGGTACGGATCGATGGCATTTTCATGGAATTGAATGATCCGCTACGAAAATAGGAGCCCCACTTCAGAAGGACCATCATCTCTTGTTAAATTGCTCCCGGATCGACAACGCCCTATGCCCAACGCAAGATCGGACCGCGAAGCACTTCGTGAACGGATCGAGGAAGAGATCGAGAAGACCGAACGGAGCATCGCTGACTATAAGGAAAACACCCGACCGGTCGCGCCGGAGAATTCCATTGGACGCTTATCCCGAATGGATGCGATCAACAACAAGAGCGTCGTCGAAGCTGCCTTGCGAGAGGCGGAGGACAAATTGGAGAAACTGAAACAAGCTCGCAAGAACGTCGACAAGGAGGACTTTGGGATCTGCAAACGATGCAAAAAGCCCATTCCCCACGGCCGGCTCATGTTGATGCCCCAAAGTCCCTTCTGTGTGAACTGTGCAGGGTGAGGATGGACTCTTTACTCCTACCTTTGCCCTCGCATGAACCTCCTTTCGGTCGAGAAGATCTCCAAAAGTTACGGCGTGAAGACCCTTTTCGAGGACGTTTCCTTCGGCGTCCAGAAAGGGCAGAAGATCGCGCTCATCGCGCGCAATGGGACCGGTAAGACCACTCTCCTGAAGTGCTTGGCCGGCAAGGAGGTCCCGGACGAAGGCCGGATCACCTTCCGGAAAGGGATCCGCGTGGGCTTCATGGACCAAGAGGCCGTCCCGGAAGGGGACAAAAGCCTCCGCGAGGTCCTGATGGACCCGTCCGATCCGGCCATGAAAGCGGTGAACTTCTACGACCAGGTCACTCGCACGGGGGATCAGGAACGGCTCCAGGAAGCCCTCGACCTCATGGAACAGCACCAAGCCTGGGACTTGGAAGAACGGATCCGGACCGTCCTGGCCAAACTTCGTCTGACCGATCTGGACCAAAGGGTGGAGACCCTTTCCGGCGGACAGAAGAAACGCCTGATGCTGGCTCGCGTACTGGTGGACCCGGCGGAACTGATGATCCTGGACGAGCCGACCAATCACCTCGATCTGGAGATGATCGAATGGCTGGAGGGCTATTTGAAGAGGGATGGACTGACCCTCCTCCTGGTCACCCACGACCGCTATTTCCTCGACAGGGTCTGCAACGAGATCCTCGAGCTGGACGATCAGCGACTTTTCCGCTACAAAGGGAATTACCGCTACTTCGTGGAAAAAAAGGCCGAGCGGGAAGCCGAAGAACAAGCCCACCTCGACAAAGCAAGGAATCTCCTTCGGAAGGAAAAGGAATGGATGAACCGGCAGCCCAAAGCGCGAGGGACCAAGGCCAAGAGCAGGAAGGACGCTTATTACGAGCTGAAAGAAGAAGCCCGGGGGAAAGAGGAAGAGCAAGGACTGGAGTTGAACGTGAAGGTGGAGCGGCTCGGGGCGAAAGTCCTGGAAGCCCATAGCCTGAAAAAGGCCTACGGGGAACTGCGGATCCTGGACGGCTTCGACCACGTGTTCAAGCGAGGGGAACGGGTCGGCGTGGTCGGTCACAATGGGGTCGGCAAGTCCACCTTCCTGAACCTCTTGGCCGGTCTGGAAGATCCGGACGGAGGAAAGATCGTGCATGGAGAGACGCTCCGGATCGGCTATTACCACCAGGAAGGGATCAGCTTCGAGAAGGACCAACGGGTGATCGAGATCATCCGGGAGATCGCGGACTACATTCCCCTGGAAAAGGGACAAGAGATCTCAGCAGCCCAAATGCTGGAACGCTTCGGCTTTCCCCGCAAAAGGCAATGGGACCAGGTGGAGAAACTGAGCGGAGGAGAGAAACGAAGGCTTTATCTCCTGACGGTCCTGATGAAGAACCCCAACTTCCTCATCCTCGACGAACCCACGAACGACTTGGACATCTATACCTTGAACGTGCTGGAGGACTACCTGCAGCACTTTCCGGGCTGCCTCCTCCTGGTCTCCCACGATCGCTTCTTCATGGACAAAGTGGTGGACCACCTTTTCGTACTAAGGGGGAACGGAGCCATCAAGGACTTTCCGGGCAATTATTCCCAATTCCTCCAAAAGGAAGGGCAGAAAGAGCGGACTGAGCCCGACAGGAAGAAGGGGGAGAAGCAGGAAAGAACGAAGCCGAACAAGAAGAAAGGGCTCAGCTACAAGCACAAACGTGAAAAGCAGGCGTTGGAAAAGGAGATCGCCGAGTTGGAGGCCAAGGAAAGGGAACTGAACCAAAAGCTGAACAACGGGGAGCTAGGATCCGAGGAGTTGACCGAGGTCTCAGAAGAACTGGGCCGTGTGATGAAAACCCTCGAGGAACGCACGGAACGTTGGATGGAGCTGGAGGAAAGTGGGTGAAAAGAAAGTCAGGACCTAAGCGGCTTTTTTTCCGGTTCGACATTAAGGTGTATCGGTCCGGAGCGTTGGACCCGATCCCGAAGGGATCCCAACACCGTAGCCCCTCGCGATCGTTCCCCCTATCCGCCGATCATGATGGAAGGATGGTACGGAACGCACGTGTGCGTTCCGTACAGAAATACCTCCATGCACAATACCGTAGGGACAGCATATGTGCTGTCCCTACAGAAACCCCTGATCACCCCTTTCCGATCCATTGGCACTCGGGATACGCGATCGTTGTAGTAGTTGCGCGGTAAAATACAGCCTCCCGGCCCACGTTCAGAACGCTGTGCTGACCGTAAGGGACCAACTGGGAAGGCTCCTCTACCAAAAGGAGCTCGACGCCTCGAGCGGCGAACTCCGCATCCCGGGCGATGAACTCGCTACAGGCGTCCATTACGCCAGCCTTCGTTCTGAGGATGGAGGCATCCGGAAGGTGAAGAAGCTCGTCAAGATCGAATGATGAAGCAAGGCATCCTCATCCTATTCTTCCTGTCTTTTCTCGTTGCGACGGGAGGAGCCCAAACCCCTGAGCGCTTCAACAAGAGTGTCGATCTGGGGTATGGGCTTATGGAATGGGGGAGTGGACTGGTGGTGAGGGATTCTGTCCTTTATGGATCAGGCCTTGAGTTCTCGGATACGACCGGGTCCATATCACCCATTTTTGCCGCCTACACTCTTAGCGGGGATACGATCTGGAAGAAGGTCCTTCCGACGCCCTATTTTTATGGCACGGGGCAGAGTGGTAGGAACCTTCAAATGACCCCGAGTGGGCAGTTATTAGGTTGCGGGACGGTCTTCCTGGACACCACGAACTATTCGACCGATAGCAGCAAAGCCTACCTAATGAAGGTTGATACGCAGGGGAACCTCCTATGGGAAGCGCATTACAGACCAACAGGAGCTCTGAACGCCCGTTTCCAGGATTTTCACATCGAGTCCGATGGTGACATCATAGCCGTGGGGAAAACGCGGTTCAACCTTTCATTCTCTTCCCTCGATTTTTATGCCATCAAGACCGATCCCCAAGGAAACGTGATCTGGGAGCGGACCTATGGGGGTGGTGGATTGGACCAAGCCGGAGCGATCGAAGCTCATGATGAGGGATTCTTACTATTCGGACGAACAGCATCATATGGAGGAGGTGATATGGACCCCTACATGGTAAAAATCGATTCCGCAGGCCAAAAACTGTGGCAAAGAGAATACGGGACCTCTACTTATGAAGGGTTCGGGACTTTAACAGGGCTTCCAGAAGGGAGTTATGTAGCAACCGGGATCCGGAAACATTCCTCGAATGACATAAATTTCTGGCTTCTATATCTCAATGATTCATTAAAGGTCGAATGGAACAAGGAGATCGGGCACGCAAAGGTGGACCAAGCTCGTCTAACACCAATTGCCGGTCCAAATGGCAGCATCCTATTCGGGGGGGATTTTGAGGATACTTCTCGGGCCGACGCCCCGACTGGCCTTCTTTACAAGGTCGATAGTACGGGTTCACTGCTCTGGGAACGGCATTACGTAAAGTACGGGAAAGGCCAGAATCAGCACTATCTTACGACCCTGAAGCGGTCAGGTGACGGCGGCTATCACCTCTACGGGACCCACACGGACTTCTACGACCAAGGCCAGGGCGGCCAGAACCTCTGGCTCCTGAAGGTGGACTCGATGGGCTGCGACTCGGCGGGCTGCGCTACCGTCCCCTCGGTCCGCGAACGCGTTCCCGCCAAGGGAGGGGCGCTCGAGCTGTACCCCAACCCGGTCCGGGGAGAACTCCGGGTGAGCCTTACGGATAGCCTTGAGGGAAGTGCCCTTTACCGGATCTACGACGCGAAGGGGCGGCTCGTCGGCCAGGGGAAGCTGCACGGAAGGGAGGCCCGAGTGAGGGTGGACGGGCTCGAAGGAGGCGTCCACCTCCTTGAGGTGCGATCTGAAGGGAAGGTCCTGCGCCAACGCTTCGTGAAGGAGTGAGTTCGGTGAGCCGAAGGGCAAGAAGTTCTGCCGGACGACCGATAGCTCGAAGCCGAACCCCTTGTTCAATGTGAGTTTAAGAGAATCCGTGACCGGCGGGGCTTATAGAGGCCTTTCCGATCTATTGGCGCTTTGAATACGCGATCGTCGTGGAAGTTATCTTGGTCGCTCTCAGAATGGTCCTTCGGCTCTTTCACACATCGGACCCCTTCCACCAACGAAAAACCCCGACCGAAAAAGTGTGAGTGTCAGTGTGAGAGTGAGTTGGATCACCCTCACTCTCCACTCTCACTCTGATCGAGTTGCCCGGCCAGCACAACATAACCCCATCGATCCCGTTCAGTACTGAGCTTTCGCATCTTTGCGACCATGAAGATCCGAAGGGACCTCTTTCCACTCCTCCTCGCCGCGCTTTTGGTCTTCCTCTTGAGCCACTGCCAAAAGGACCGTTTCCTGTCCGGCACGTCGGGTGATTTCCATTTCTCCAAGGACACCGTTCTCTTCGACACGGTCTTCACGACCGTCAACAGCGTCACCAAGCAGTTCAAGATCTTCAACGAGCGGGACAAAGCGCTCAAGATCGACCACATCGCCCTGGAAGGAGGGGAGAGTTCCCAATACCGGATCAACGTGGACGGGGTGCCGGGTGATGTTCACGAGGACGTGCGGATCCCGGGCAACGATTCGATCCACGTCTTCGTGGAAGCCCGCATCGATCCCACGGGCAGCAACAACCCCATGGTGGTAACGGACAAGGTCCACGTCCGAAGCGGCGATAACGAGCGCCATATCGACCTCGCCGCATGGGGGCAGGACGCTTATTTCCACAAGGACCTGATCTACGGGTGCAATGGAGGAGCGATCCTGTGGCCCAACGACAAACCCCATGTGATCTACGGGACCGCGGCCATCGATACGAACTGCACCCTCGTCATCGAAAAAGGGACGCAGGTCCACCTCCACGGAAGCTCCCGTCTCGTAGTGCTCAACAACGGCAAGCTGGACGTGAACGGGACGAAGAACGAAAAGGTGGTCTTCCAGGGTGACCGGCTACAACCGGTCTACGACGACGAGCCCGGTCAATGGGAACGGATCTGGCTGATCGGCAACGAAGGCTCCCATATCGAACATGCGATCATCAAGAACTCCGTCATCGGTCTACAGGTGGATACTGTCGGAAGCAGCGGGACCCCCTCTGTGACCATCGAGAACACGATCATCAAGGATGCTTCTTCCACGGGATTATTGGCTCAGGCCGGGGCTCACATTGTCGCAAAGAACTCCTTGTTCCGCGATTGCGGGAAATACACGGCCGCGCTCACCAGTGGAGGACGCTATGAATTCACCCATTGCACTTTTGCCAACTATTGGGACCACAGCGAACGGGATGATCCGGGCTTCGTTATGAGCAATTATTACGA
>CAZIDL010000048.1:0-19592 GCA_964537825.1 uncultured Weeksellaceae bacterium | reverse complement strand
CCCAAGCCAAGGAAGGACGTCATCATATCCTCGAGGAAATGAACCGAACGATCCAAGAACCCCGGAATGAGCACAAGCCTCATGCTCCACGGATCGTCACCCTCGACATCCCGAAGGACATGATCGGAAGTGTGATCGGCCCCGGCGGCAAGATCATCCAGGAGATCCAGGAAGAGACCGAAACCACGATCACGGTCGACGAGATCGAGGATATGGGCCGCGTGGAGATCGCTTCGTCCAACAAGGACGACATCGACAACGCCCTCAAGAAGATCAAGGACATCGCGTTCCCTCCCGTCGTCGAAGTCGGCCAAGTCTACGACGGAAAGGTGAAGTCGATCATGCCTTACGGGGCCTTCGTGGAACTCCTTCCCGGACAGGACGCCCTGCTGCATATCTCCGAGATCGCATGGGAGCACGTGAACAACGTGGAGGATTATTTCAAAGAAGGGGATACCGTTCAGGTGAAGGTCAAAGGGAAGGATGAGAAGACCGGAAAGCTCAAGCTGACGCGCAAGGAACTTCATCCCAAACCGGAGAAGAACCCTCAATAAGCCGGCCCTTCCATATCAGGGCTTTATTTTTCGATAGAGATCCCCTGTGAAATTTCAGAGCTTCTGTTCTGAAACTTTGCAGGGGATCTTTCGTTTTAAAGCATGTCCGCAAAAAAGCTTTCTCCAAAAAGACCCCCTCTATGCGTCAGCTCAAGATCACCAAGCAGGTCACCGATCGTAGCGCTCATTCCCTTGACAAATACCTTCAGGAGATCGGGAAAGAGGACCTGATCACTGCTGAAGAAGAAGTGGAGCTAGCGAAGCGGATCAAGGAAGGTGATAGGGCAGCATTGGAGCGCATGACGAGAGCGAACCTCCGTTTCGTCGTTTCCGTCTCCAAACAATACCAGAACCAAGGGCTTTCCCTCCCCGATCTTATCAACGAAGGGAACCTGGGACTGATCAAAGCCGCCAAACGCTTCGACGAGACGCGCGGTTTCAAATTCATCTCCTATGCGGTCTGGTGGATCCGGCAATCGATCCTCCAGGCACTCGCTGAACAATCGCGCATCGTCAGATTGCCACTGAACAAGATCGGCTCCATCAACAAGATCAACAAAAAATTCTCCGAACTCGAGCAAGTCTACGAGCGGGAACCGAAGAACGAGGAGCTGGCAACCGCCCTCGAAATGAGCACGAAAGGGGTGAAGGAGTCGATGAAGAACTCGGGGAAGCACGTTTCCATGGATGCCCCCTTGAAAGAAGATGAGGACAGCGAGAGCAACCTCTACGATGTGATGGGTGCAGAAGAAGGCCCGAGCCCTGAGAACGACCTTCTTCGCGATTCTCTCCGCAAAGAGATCGAAAGAGCCCTTTCCACGCTTACAGGACGCGAAGCGGATGTCATCCGTTCCTATTACGGTTTGAACGGAGAACATCCCATGACCCTGGAAGAGATCGGAGAAGCTTTCGAATTGACCCGTGAACGCGTGCGTCAGATCAAAGAAAAAGCTCTCCGACGCCTCAAGCACCAAACCCGGTGCAAGAACCTGAAAACTTACTTGGGTTAAGGGCTAGAGCCCGGATCCCAAGTTCAAGGTCCAAGATGGATGACAACCCTGGAGCTCTAAGGAGTTTCCTATCCGGGATCTCTGTTTTGATGGTTTATTTGGAATCTTGAATTAATTTGGGACTGGGGTCTTGATGTCCCTTCTTCCTTCGTTCCTTTGAAAAAAAGAATGCCTCAGATCGCTCCTTCCATCCTATCCGCTGATTTCGCTCACCTTCATGAAGCGATCGGCCTGGTGAACGATAGCGAGGCTGCCCAATTCCATCTTGATGTAATGGACGGGGTCTTCGTTCCCAACATATCGTTCGGGCTACCCGTGATCGAAGCTGTCAAGCGTGAAGCGGAAAAACCGCTCGACGTTCACCTGATGATCGTAGAACCGGATAAGCTGATAAGCGAGTTCAGAGAAGCCGGTGCTGACATCCTCAGCGTTCACCTGGAAGCCTGCCCCAACCTTCATCGGACCCTTTCCACCATCCGGAGCGAGGGAATGAAGAGCGGTATCGCGATCAATCCCCATACGCCGGTGGAACATTTGGAGGACATCCTACCGATGGCGGACCTGATCTGCATGATGTCCGTGAATCCTGGGTATGGAGGTCAATCCTTCATCCCTGCCACTTATGACAAGGTGCGCAGGCTTCGCCGCATGATCGATCGAAAAGACTGCGATTGCGCGATCGAGGTCGACGGGGGGGTGAACAGCGAGAACGCAGAAACCCTGGAGGAAGTGGGGGCTGATGTGCTGGTCGCCGGCAGCACCGTGTTCAAAGCAGAAGACCCGAAAGGGACCATCCGCGCCTTAAAGGGAGGGTGACCAAGTCGCTTCGGCGTTCCTTCGACTTCTCACCGATCTTGTAACTTGCGCCGAAATATCTAGCTGATGGGCTTTTTACGTGCACTCCTCTTCCCTTTTGCCCTCCTCTATGGCCTCGGGGTGCGCTTCAGGAACTTCCTTTACGACATCGGGCTCTTCAGGTCCAGGGAGTTCGGGATCCCGCTCGTGAGCGTCGGAAATCTGACCACGGGAGGAACTGGGAAAACCCCCCATATCGAGTACTTTCTCGACCTTCTTCTGCAAGCTGGTTATCGGCCCGCAGTGCTTAGCAGAGGGTATAAACGAAAGCGGTCAGGCTATCAGGAAGCTTCGGACCCACCCGATAGCAAGGTCGTGGGCGATGAACCCGCTCAGATCAAAGCCCATTTCCCGGAAGTGCTCGTAGCTGTTTCTAAGGACCGAGGCAAGGGCATCCGTCGCATCAAGGAGAACCATGAGAACGTGGACGTGATCCTGCTGGACGATGCCTTTCAGCACCGGGCTGTGAACGCAGGGATGAACGTTCTGTTAACATCCCATAACAGGCTCTACATCGACGATCAACTCCTTCCTATGGGAAGGCTGCGGGAGCCGTCCTCTGGTGCTAAACGAGCGGACCTCATCATCGTAAGCAAATGTCCGCGGGATATGCGCCCCCTCGACCGCCGTATCATCGTTTACAAGCTCGATCCACTCGACCATCAGGAGGTCTTCTTCAGCTACGTGGAGTACGGTGAACCCTACCCGGTCTTCTCCACCTCCTCCCCCATCACCTTTCCTTCCGATCATCACTTCATCGTCCTGACAGGGATCGAAGATCCCGAACCTCTTCACGAATACCTCCGGGAACAGGAATGCGAGATGGAAGCGATCGAAAAGAGCGATCACCACGCTTTTGGTCAACGGGACCTCCATCAGGTCCAGAAGGCGATGGACCGGGCCCAAGAGAAGAAACCCGTGGTCCTGATCACCGAAAAGGACGCTGCCCGGATGAAGGGTTCCGACCTTGCGGATGCTTTCGCTGAATTGCCGGTGCATGCGATGCCGATGAAGGTCAGGGTGCACGGGGACGAAGAACCTGAGCGACTCGCTCAAAAGCTGTCGAAACATGTACGAGAGGATCAGAGAAACGACCGCATTCATTCAGAATAAGGCGAAGACCATTCCCCAGGTCGGTATCGTATTGGGGACCGGTTTGGGAGGCCTTAGCGATGAGATCGAAGCAGAACTGACCATTCCTTATCAGGACATCCCGAACTTCCCCGTATCCACCGTTTCGGGACACGAAGGGGCCCTCATCCTCGGCACCTTGTCCGGCTGTCCTGTGGTCGCCCTTCATGGCCGATTCCATTATTACGAGGGGTACGACATGCAGACCCTTACCTTTCCCATTAGGGTCATGAAAGAACTAGGGATCGAACAACTCTTTTTGTCGAACGCGAGCGGCGGGGTGGAACCCGCGTTCGAGATCGGGGACATCATGCTGATCGAGGACCATATCAATCTCCTCCCTTCCAACCCCCTGATCGGGCCGAACGACGAAAGACTCGGACCGAGATTCCTCGACATGAGCCAGGTCTACGACCCGGATCTGATAGCTGAGGCCGAACGGATAGCCAACGAGGCGGATATCAAAGTTCAGAAAGGGGTTTATGCTGCCATAAGTGGCCCTACTTTCGAGACCCCGGCAGAATATCGTTACATCCGAAGGATCGGAGCTGATGCGATCGGAATGTCCACGATACCCGAAGCCATCACCGCACGCCATATGGGCGTCCGTTGTTTTGCGGTCTCCGTCATCACCGACCTCGGCGTGGAAGGAAAGATCCACGAAGTGAGCCATGAGGATGTCAAGAAAGAAGCTGCTAAGGTGGAACACCGCATGACCCGGATCATCAAGGAAATGGTCCGGTCCTGAACCCGATCTCGTAACTTTGAAAGGGCCTATGATGCCATCGTTCCTTATCCGTTCCTTTTTGCTGCTCCCTTTTACCCTTCTCCTTGCAACAGGGATGAAAGGGCAGGACAGCAGTAACATTTCACTGCTCGATCACTGGGAGGACACGACCCTTGCTTCTTCTTCTTTCTATAACAACACGTATAACGAGGTCTGGGGCTTTGTGGAAGACAGCACGGAATACGCGGTGATCGGCAGCACCAAAGGAACGCACATCTTCGACCTGAGCGATCCCAGTAACATCCAGCTCGCTGATCTCGTGCCAGGTGCGCATCAGGGCTCGGACATCGTCCATCGCGACTACCACACGCATCAGGGTCACCTCTACATGGTGAGCGATGAAGGCCAGAGCACTTTACAGATCGCCGACCTCTCACCCCTTCCCGACTCCGTCGAACTGGTCTACGATTCGGACCAGGTCATCAAAAACGCCCATAACATATTCATCGATACCAGTTCCGACCGTTTGTACGGCTGCGGGGTCACCACCAATTCGAACACCTTAGAGAACCTGAGGGTCCTCGATATATCCACCCCCGATACCGCGGTCCACGTTCGGGACTACAACAACACCCACTATTTCCACGACATCTACGTACGGAACGATACCGCTTATGGGCATCACGGGAATGATGCGGGACTGATCGTCTACGACGTGAGCGATCCCAACAACATCCAGGTCCTGGGAAGCCTCCCAAATTATACGGATCAGGGCTACAACCATTCGGGTTGGCTCTCACGGTCCGGCGACCATTATGTAATGGCTGACGAGGACCACGGCATGCGGATGAAAATGCTGGACGTATCGGACCTATCGAATATTCAGGAGGAAAGCCTCTTTCTATCAGGTGTCGACAACAATTCCATGGCCCACAATCCCATCATCATGGGGGATCACGTTTACGTCGGGCATTACCATGACGGCGTCTACATCTGGGACATATCTGACCCCAAAAACCCCGATAAGACTGGATTCTACGACACCTATCCGCCTTCGGACCACAATTCCTTTCGGGGAGCCTGGGGCGTCTATCCCTTCCTTCCCTCCGGCATCCTTCTCGCCTCGGACATGCAGAGCGGATTGTTCGTTCTGGACGTGAGCCAGGCCACGACGAGCGTTGAACGACGGGAGCAAGAGAATGCTCCTTCTTTTGAAGTCTATCCCTCACCCGCCCGAAATGCCCTCTGGATCAAGACCAAAGGGAGTATCAAAGCCCCCCTCAGCATTCATATATCCGACCTTAGCGGACGCACGCTGATCGAAAGGGAACTTCAAGCCCCAACAAAAGGAAAGATCAGGATCGGGTTGGACGCTCTGAAGAGCAGCGGACTCCATATTCTTCGTATCCGCACCCCTGAAGGAATTTACACGAAAAAGTTCGTCAAACGGAGATGAACGCGGTCGAACAGGATTACGAAGCGGTGATCGGACTGGAGGTCCACATCCAGCTCCTAACGAACACCAAGGCCTTTTCTGGAGATCGCAACGAATACGGCGGCATCCCGAACCAACACGTAAGCCCTATCACCCTGGGCCACCCGGGGACCCTTCCACGGTTCAACCAGCGCGTGATCGACATGGCCCTTTCCCTAGGGGTCGCCTGCGATTGCGATATCACGCAGGACATCCATTTTGCACGGAAGAACTACTTTTATCCGGACCTCCCGAAAGGCTATCAGATCACTCAGGACGAAACGCCCATCTGTACGAACGGACGGATACGGATCGAAGGGGACGATGGGGAAGCGAAGGATGTCGGCTTGGTCCGCATCCATATGGAAGAGGATTCAGGAAAGAGCATCCACGATCAGGATCCCTTCAATACGCTGATCGACCTGAACCGAGCGGGGACTCCGCTCCTGGAAATGGTCTCCCGTCCCGTCATCGCATCATCGGACGAAGCCTACCGTTTTCTGGCCCAAGTGCGGAAGCTGGTCCGCTATCTGGAGATATGCGACGGGAACATGGAAGAAGGGAGCTTGCGTTGCGATGCCAATGTTTCGGTAAAGAAGAAAGGAGATCCCGAATTCGGAACGCGGACCGAGGTGAAGAACATGAACTCCCTCCGGAACGTGAAGCGGGCCATCGAACACGAGATCGAGCGTCAGGCCAGCATTCTGGAGGAAGGGGGTAAAGTGGAACAAGTCACCTTGAACTTCGATCCCGTGGAGGGAAAGACCATCCTCCTAAGGGGTAAGGAGACCGCCGACGATTACCGCTACTTCCCGGAGCCCGACCTTCAACCGATCCACGTCGAGGAAAGCTGGATCGAACGGATCCGTTCGGAACTCCCCCCGCTTCCTGACACCCTCTATCGTCGATACACGGAGGAACTCGGCCTCCCTGAGGATGATGCCGCCGTGATCACCGATGACAAGGAGATCGCCCTTTACTTCGAAGCGGTAACGAAGCATAGCCAGCACTACAAAGCTGTGGCGAATTGGGTGCGGGGCCCCGTCCGTTCTCACCTCAACAAATTCGCGCTCCGAATGGCGGAGTTCCCGCTCAAGGACCACCCTGAACAGCTCGCTAAGCTCATCGAGCTCGTGCAGGGCGGAAAGGTCAGCAACTCCAAAGCCGAACAGGACCTCTTCCCTGCATTGATGGAAGATCCTGAACGGGACCCCGAGAAACTGGCTGAAGAAAAGGACTTGATCCAAACCAGCGACGAGGACACCCTCGAGCAATTCGTGGAGGAAGCCCTTGAAAAATACCCTGAGAAAGTCGAAGAATACCGGAACGGAAAAACCGGCCTGGTAGGGCTTTTCATGGGCGAGGTCATGAAACGATCCAAAGGAAAAGCCGACCCAAAGAAAGCCGACCGCCTTGTGCGGGAGAAGCTCGAAGAACACTGATCCAAAAAAGCGATCCTATGCGCGCATCCAAGCTCATCATCCTTCCCTTCCTATTTCAACTACTGACCGCATGCGGAGGCGGCAACGGGGACGATGCTCCCGGCATATCAGGCACCATCAACGGAGCTGAAGGCTCCATGGTCTACTTTCAGAAAATGCAGGGAAAGAGCTTCAAAAAGGTCGACTCTGCCCAGCTCGGGAAGGACGGAAGCTTCAGCATGAAGAACCCGGCGGGGAAAAAGGACCTCTATTTCCTCGGTCTGGACCGAACCTCCAGGATGGTCGTTATCACGGACAGCAGCGAGCATTTGCATATCAAGGTCGATAGCGCGGATCTCGGGAAGCGCGTTAAGAAGGTCGAAGGATCGAAGGATACCCGTCTCCTTTACGAATACTATGCGGACCTTCAACCGCTTCGGGAACGGATGGATTCCCTCCAGCAACTCTTTCGTTCCGGGCAAAGGACCCAAGAGGTGAAAAAGGCCATGAAGGATGCCAGGAAAGAGGTAGAACGAATGACGCGAGAGTTCGTCAATGCACATCCGAACTCACCGGCCATCATCCCTGCCCTTTCCAGCATCAACGCCAAAAAGAACGTGGATCTTCTGAAGAAGTCCTATAAGAACTTGAAAAAGTCGCTGGACCACTCTCCATTCCTCGCTCATCTTGGGCAAAAAGTGAAACAGGTCCAGGCGAAGGAGCGCCAGCAAAAGCAGCGCAAAAAGATGCGTAAGGAGCGGCAGAAACTCCTGAAAAAGGGTAAAGAGGCCCCTGACCTTGCCTTAAAAACCCCGAAGGGGAACGTTAAACCTCTTTCGGAACTGGAAGGCAAGGTGGTCCTTATCGATTTCTGGGCTTCATGGTGTAAGCCCTGCATCAAAGAACTCCCGAAGCTGAAAGAGGTCTACAAGAAGTACAACGACAAGGGATTTGAGATCTACGGGGTTTCCCTAGACAAGAAGAAGAAATCCTGGACCCGGGCTATCGAAAAATACAACATGGACTGGGTCCACGTGAGCGACCTCAAGTTCTGGAACTCAGCAGCAGCCCAGAAGTACAAGGTGAAGAGTATCCCGTTCACCGTGCTCGTGGACCGCGATGGCAAGATCATCGCAAGCGGGCTCCGAGCTCATGAGCTGGAGAAGAAGTTGAAAGAGGTGATGGGCTGAACGGGCTCCGCCCTTATGTTCGGTCCGCTTCTCTTTTACGGCCTCATCAAGCCCCTTTCGCTCCTCCCCCTGAGCTTACTCTACCGCTTGGGAAGCTTTACGAGCTTCCTGCTTCACCGAGTGATCGCTTACCGCCGGAGAGTCGTCCGCAGTAATCTTGAACGTTCCTTTCCGGAAAAGAGCAGCGAAGAACGCCGACGGATCGAAAAGGCCTTTTACGAGCACCTTGGGGACCTTTTGGTCGAGAGCATCAAGTTCTTTTCCATCCGCCGGGAACAAGCTTTTAGAATGCTGACCTGCACAAACCCCGAACTTCCAGCTCATTATTTCGAAAAAGGGCAGCATATTATCCTCGCAGGTGGGCACTTCAATAGTTGGGAGCTCTATGCGATGGGAGCCCCCTTTCATCTGGAACACCAAGCCTTTGCGCTCTACAAGCCGCTCCGGAACGCCTTCTTCGACCGCGTGATGAAACGCACCCGCGAACGCTTTGGTTTGAAGATGATCCCGATCCGCAAGGCGAACAAAGCTTTCCGAATGGAGGTCCCCAGCGCGACCATATTCGCTACGGATCAATCCCCGAAGAGCACCCGGAACGTCCATTGGGTATCCTTTCTGGATCAAGACACACCCGTGATGAAAGGCGTGGAGCACTTCGCCCGCGAATACGGCATCCCTGTTATCTTCGGAACGATCCACCGAATTGCCAGAGGACGCTACGAAGTGAGCTACGAGCTGATCACAGAAGACCCCCGCTCTAAAGCGGAAGGTTGGATCACGGAGGCTCATACGAAGGCCCTTGAACGGGAGATCCGCCAAAAGCCGGAGCATTGGCTTTGGACACACCGTCGTTGGAAAAGGGCGCACCAAAGAACGAAAACTTGAGCACTAGGAGTCAGCCGCTAGCCGAAAGGTTGAGACCTAAAAGCCTCGACGACCTGATCGGTCAGGAACACCTACTAGGAAAAGGAGCGGTGCTCCGGGAGGGGATCGAGAAAGGCGTCCTCCCTTCCATCATCCTATGGGGACCACCGGGTGTCGGCAAGACCACCCTTGCCTCCGTGATAGCAAATACCCTGGAACGACCTTTTCACACGCTCAGTGCGGTGAGCAGTGGAGTGAAGGATGTAAGGGATGTTATCGAAAAAGTCCGTGAACAGGGACTTTTCGGAGGACACAACGCCATCCTCTTCATCGACGAGATCCATCGCTTCAGCAAAGCCCAACAGGATTCTCTACTGAACGCCGTGGAAAAGGGGATCATCACCTTGATCGGAGCCACTACGGAGAACCCTTCTTTCGAAGTGATAGCTCCGCTCCTATCCCGTTGCCAGGTCTATACGCTCGACCCCCTCGGTAAGAAGGACCTCCTGCAACTATTGGAGCGGGCTTCCAGAGAGGATCCTATTATCAGCGAACGGGAGGTGAGGATCGAGAGCAGTGATGCCTTGCTGCGCCTGTCCGGAGGGGATGCCCGAAAACTGCTCAACATCTTCGAGCTCGTAGTCAACGGGAGTGAAGGGGAGACGGTGCTCGTGAACGATGAAAAGGTCCTTGAGGTGGTCCAGGCGAACCCCATCCATTACGATAAAGAAGGGGAGCAGCATTACGACATCGTCTCCGCTTTCATCAAATCGATGCGAGGAAGCGACCCTCAGGCTGCCGTTTACTGGTTGGCCCGAATGATCGAAGGGGGAGAAGAGCCCAAATTCATCGCTCGCCGAATGGTGATACTGGCTGCTGAGGACATTGGACTCGCCGATCCGAACGCCCTTTTGATGGCCAATTCAACCTTCGATGCCATCGAGCGGATCGGAATGCCTGAAGGCCGGATCCCCCTTTCGCAATGCGCCATCTACCTGGCCTCCGCTCCCAAAAGCAATGCAGCTTACGAAGCGATCAATGCCGCTCAGGCAGAAGTAAAAAAGAGCGGGGATCTACCCGTGCCCTATCACCTACGGAACGCACCCACCGAACTGATGAAAGAGCTCGGCTATAGCGAAGGGTATCGCTACGCTCACTCCTACGAAGGGAATTTTACGGATCAGGAATTCCTACCGTCTGAGATCTCCAAGAACAAATTCTATGAGCCGGGTGAGAACAAACGGGAAGAAAGAATAAGGGAAGAATTGAAGCGCAAATGGGGCGCTCGTTACGATCACTGATCGAGTTCCTCACCCATCGCGCGGGCCCTCCGTTGGTCCAATAAGAGCACCAGACCGATCACCGTACCCCCAAACCCCTGTTCGATCATCTGCCAAACGAAATTAACCACGACGTGCTCGGTACCGTTCCCCTGAAAAGAAACGCCAAGGGTGAACGCGATGAGATAGAGAAAAAAGCCGAGCACTGTCCCTATCCCGAACCCTTTGGGGAGATGTGCTTCATCGATCCGGAGGTATTCGAACGAAAAGGCGATCACGAAAGAGACCACCAGATAGACCACCGAACAAAGCCCCGTGAAAAAGCCGAGTGGATAAGGAATGGCCATGAGATCGTTCAGAAGCACCCCATGCCAAAAGAAAGAGATGCCTAACATGGACAGAGCTCCCAGTATCCAAGATATTAGAAAACCTGGTCTTTTCATCCCTTTCATTCGGTTCATGGAAGAGGGTTCAGCTTCATCTCACACTTCCATGAGGGGGACAAAGATAAAATTTTATCGGTTTACGATGTACGAGGAATGGCTTTGGACGATCATCGAGTGATCAACGCGTTCTTCGATCTTCGTAAGATCCGCTTTAGCTTTACACCGTTCTCAACGATGGACCATACCGCGGCAGGTCTTTCCTTTGCTCCGTTCCATGAAGGCCCTTAGCATCATCATCCCGATCTACAACGAGGAGAACTCCATCGAAGAGGTTATCGGCCGCCTGGATGCCCTCGAGCTCCCGGATAGCATCGAAGAGGTCGGGATCGTTCTCGTCGACGATCATTCGGATGATCGGACGACAAGCATCCTAAAAGGCTATCAGGACCGAGCGGATATCCAACTCGTTCAGCACGAAAAGAACCGGGGAAAAGGAGCCGCTATCCGCACAGGCATCGAGGCAGCAAAAGGGGACCTGGTATTGATCCAGGACGCCGACCTCGAACTCTCCCCTGACGATATCCCGATGATGATAAAGGGGATGGAAGAGACCGGGGTCGAGTTCATCAACGGGTCCCGGTACCTTCCGGGAAGGGTCCGGCCACTCCAATCCTTCTCCCGTTACCTGGCCAATTATATATTCACCCTTATAACCTCCGTATTGGTCAACGTCCGTCTAACAGACATGGCCTGCGGTTACAAGCTCATGCACCGTTCCTTTTTAAGGGAGCTGGAGCTTAAGGAGGACGGGTTCGCCTTTGAAGCTGAATTGATGATCAAAGCCCTCAAGCGCAAACGGAACAACGTGGCAGAAGTCCCCGTTCGCTACTTTCCGCGCAATGAAGGTGAGGGAAAGAAATTCCGGACACTCGACGGTGTCCGGATCCTTCTGAAGATCCTTCGCTACGGGATCTTCTCCCCCAAAACGAAAGATCAATAACCCGGCTTACCCTTCTTGGCCGCTTCGTAATCCGGGCGATCGATCATTTCCTCGGACGGATAGGCCTTTCGCATGAAAACATGCCAATAAGCCTCCTTGGTCATTCCATCCCAATGGATCACGCTCACTTTGTACTGCCAGGTCTGGTAGAGGTTCAAATGGACGAAGAAAACGAGGACCAGCAGCAAGGGGATACGGGCTAACCATCCGAGTGACCAGAGCCGATGCAAGCTGGCTGCAAGAGGGATGGCGAGAAACCCGTAAAGGTCCACGATCGGGCGGCATCCAAAACCACCTCCGAACCACCAGGCCCACCAACAGGAGATCAGATAAAGCTTGATCGCCACGATGAAAAGAAGGGGAAGGGCAAATCGCTTTCGCATATCCTTCCTGAAAAGCAAAAACCCCAATAAGGCCAAGCTCATGAGCGGCGTATACACCAACCATCCGGCCCGATACCCGAAAAGGACCTCCTGGAGCATTGGGCGCCCGAAAAAGAACTGTTCCTCTCCGTAAGAGAAATAAACCCATTCACCCGTTACGCCCTTCCAGTACAGGAGTTGGGGAAGCACCGCCAAGATCCCTCCTCCTATGGCCAGAAGAACACCGCCCGGATATCGCCCAATAAAGGAGAGGCGCTCTCGAATGCTCTGCTTATCGAAAACGGCGTAAAGAAAAGGTAGAAAAAGGACCGATACAAGATTGGTCGGGCGGACCAGAACGATCACCCCTCCGAGGAGACCGAGGAGGAAAAAGCCCCCAGGCTTCGGGGAACCGAAAAGCTTCAGAAGCACGTAAAGGTAACCCGTAAGGAGGGCGAAATTGTACGAATGAGGCATTGCCCCTTCCGCGACCACATAGTGGAAGAGGTTGGTCCCGATGGCCACCACGATCAACGTCAGACTCGTTATCAGCTCCCCGTAAAAGGAGCGGAGCATCGAGCGTAGCAATAGGAGGCCCACAAAAGCATAGAAAATAGCACTCATGGCCAGGGAGACCTGGTAAGGCAGGGAAAAACCGCTCGCCTCATAGGAAGTTATAGAAGCGATGCCGTGTCCGATGAAGAAAAAAGGAGCATAGAGGTAAGCCAGCCCCATCGTCGTTTTGATCACCTTTTCCCCGTCTTTAGTGGTCTGCGGCCAATAGAGCCTCAGCTTGTACTTCTGCTCCTCCTCTAGAAAGGAAAGGGTAAGGTCCCCCTGAATAAAGGCCGCCGGGAGATAACCGTAATAAGAGATCACGTCCCAATAGATCACTCGACCGCTGGCATCTTCGCCCTTCCAAGGCGAAAAGGAAAGGGTGCGTTGGACCCATACCAAGAGAAGGAGGATCACTACGAAAAGCGAAAGGCGGGATCGGATCCGACTTTTCAGGTCGCTCAGCGAAGCGCGGTCTAACCCGAACAAGTTCATGAGGGAAACAACGGCTGGGACGCAGTAGCTACAAAAGAAAGGAACGAGAACGAGGAAGCCCTATTTTTGTGGGGATGCCTTTTAAAAAGCAGCAATTCATCTTCCTCCTTCTTGCCCTGGTCCTCTTCGCCTGCAAAAAGGAAGCGACCACCTGGGAGCACCGGATCCGGGCCCCATTATTGAAGGGTGATCTGGATATCGGGGAATTGCTCCCGGCCGAAGATCTCGAAGCGGATGCCTCCCGTAGGCTGACATTGGTCCGTGTGGACACGCTCTTTCAGCTCCCGCTCGATTCGATCCTGGAACTACCCGACACCACTCTGAAAAAGTCCTATACAGCTCCCGTAGGAGGCACAACCGTCAGTCCCGGCCAATCGCTGATCAATACCGATCAAACCCGCGTGCTGCAACTCCCGAAATCCGAATTGAGCCGAGTGGTCTTGCAGAAAGGAACGCTTCACTACGAGATCAAGAGTACGATCGGAGAACAGACCCTCTACGAGTACCGCATCCCTGCTGCCACGAAGAACGGGCAACCCCTCGAAGTGAACGCTTCGGTGCCTGCGGGTAGCCAGAACGATCCCAGCATCGTGACCGGACAGAGGGACCTGGAAGGCTATAAGTTGGACTTGACCGGCCCGAACGGAGGTAAGGTCAACCGTTTCAAGACCGAGACCCAGGTGCGCACCGACCCTGGAGGGTCGGATGTAACGCTGGAGGCCAACGACAGCTTGGTGATGCGGAACAGTTTCATAGGGGCAGAACCCTCCTTTGCCAAGGGGTATTTCGGCCAGCATTCGTTCGACCGCCCTTACGAGGAAAAAGCGCTCGGCCTTTTCGATAAGATACGCTCAGGCAGCATCGATATCGATAGCGTAAAGGTCACCTTCACGATCGACAACGGGATCGGGATGGATGCTCGAGCGAGGATCCCGATGCTCAAAGCCACAGGAGGACAGGACAACGTTAGCCTTTCGCATTCCATGATCGGCCAGCCTATCAATCTATCCCGCGCATCCTATAAGAACGGGACCATGGACCATACGGTCCATAAGGAGGTCCTCACCCCGCAGAACAGCAATGTGGACGCTTTCATCGAAGCCTTGCCCCAACGGATCGGTCACGAACTGGAGCTTTTAACGAACCCATTGGGGGACATCTCCAACGGGAACGACATCCTCCTGAGGGGACACACAGTACACGGACGAATGCGCATCACTCTTCCCCTCGCTTTCATCGCGAACGAGCTCACGCTAGCGGATACGCTGGATTGGAACATCGGGAACGACGGGCAGAGCAGAAAGATCGAGGAAGGAACTTTCTTCCTGAACGTGGGCAATGGGTTCCCGATGGCCATGGAGTTGAGCCTTCACCTCCACGCAAAGAACGGAACCCGTTCGGCCACTCTCTTCGAGGACCGCACCGTTCCCGCCGCTCCTACAGATGCTTCATGGAAGGTCACCAGCAAGCGCGACGAAAGGATCCGTTTCTCCCTCCCTGAGAGCAAGATGGATGCAGTAAGGCGTGCCGAAGAAGCAAGTGTTGTAGCCCGTTTCAACACCCCCTCAACTGCTTCCCACATCGATATCTACGAGCACTACAGCTTCGACCTGCAATTGACAGGGGACTTTCGCTATCAAAACCAGGTGGAATGAAGTGCGTCATCCTTCTTTTTAGCGCCCTCCTCCCTCAGCTCATGAGCTTTGGGAATGGAACAGAAGGGGGTGATGCGGACAGCCTTCCACCCTTTCCCATCATCGAACGCCGCCTGGGCAGGGAGGCTGGCTTGGGCCTCAGGGCTTCATTCTCGGTCAATTCCTCCGGATTCACGACCGCCTTTTATCGCCCGTTCATAAGGGGTGGGAGGATCGATAATGAGCTCAAGCAGCAGACGATGGAAGGGATGGAAAAGGTGAACCGCTTCGGAGGGGACCGGCTTTTTTCCCTGGGCGCTTCGTTCCGGCCGGACAGCCTTTTCGGAAGATCCAATGAAATCCGTCATCTATTCCTGCGCCTTCTCGACGGACGGCATTACCATGCCCGCTTCACCCGGGACCTGTTCCGTACGATATTCATCGGGAACGCAGGACTGGATCGACCGCTCGCGCTAGCTCCCTTCAGGATGAACAGCATGCGTTACCGACAGCTCAAGTTCGGCCTGCTGGACCAACGCGGAGATCTGGAGCTAGGGATCGCGCTCAGCATCCTTCAGGGTCGGTCCGACCTGCGCATTCGAGCGGATAAAGGCCAACTCCAGAGCTCAGCGGACGGTTCGGAACTTTCCTTTCGATTGAAAGGGAACTGGCACGAGCAAGGGAGGGATAGCATGCGCTCCCCTTTTGCTTTTCGTGGTTCAGGAGCAGCTATCGATATCATGACCGGCTACGACCTCGGGGGCTATGGAATGGTACGGCTCTCCATCAGGAACTTGGGTTTTTTGAGCTGGGGGCCTGAGGCACGTCTCCGAAGGGTGGATACGAGCGCCACTTTTCAGGGCTACAGGGTCGGAGACCCCCTCGGAGGAGCTGTAAAGAGCGGAGATCCGACGGATAGTGCGGAGGCGCGTTACTTTCCCGAGGTCGAAAAGGGTTCCTATCGGAGCCTTTTTCCAGCAAGCTTCCGCCTGGCTTATTCAAAACGCTTCCCTTCGGGCGTATGGCTTCGGAGTTCGCTAGCACATCGGCCTTTCACATCTTCGGTCCCATTCTTCGGCATCGAGATCATGAAGGCGTGGAAGGCTATCAGTCTCGGCGCATCCATGGGATATGGAGGCTTCGGCGAATTCGCTTATGGCCTCCAAGCCGCATTCCGACCTCATGCGGATTGGGAGCTTTACCTTCGGGTCCCGCACCTCGAAGGTACGATCAACCCCGAGCGATCAGGAGGATTGGCAGCCTCCCTCGGCCTTCATTACGAATATTGATATGAACAGTGGAAAAGGGCATCGGGATCAGGGCACCTATTTTCTAATAGCAGGTCCTTGCGTGATAGAGAACGAGGAGACGCTGCGCAGGACAGCAGAAAGCCTGAAGAGGATCTGCGATGAACTGAAGATCACCCTCTTCTTCAAAGCCTCTTACCGAAAAGCGAACCGTACCCGGAAAGGCTCTTTTACCGGCATCGGCGATGAAAAAGCATTGCAGATCCTGGAAGGGGTCGGTCGGGAATTCGAACTTCCGCTCCTTACGGACATCCATCGCCCCGAGGAAGCTGAAAAAGCGGCTGAGGTCGCCGATGTGCTGCAGATCCCTGCTTTCCTTTGCAGGCAGACCGAGCTCCTTGAGGCCGCTGGCAAGAGCGGCAGGCACGTTAATATCAAAAAAGGGCAGTTCATGGGACCTGATGCGATGGGCTTCGCTATCGAGAAAACAGAAGCGAAGGACGAGCAAGAGGTCTGGTTGACGGAACGGGGCAATTCCTTCGGTTATCAGGACCTCATCGTGGATATGCGGAACATTCCCCGCATGCAGGAACACGATGTACCGGTGGTGCTCGATATTACCCACTCCCTGCAGCAACCCAATCAAAGCTCAGGCGTTACAGGAGGGGACCCGTCGATGATCGGGACGATCGGGGCGGCCGGAATAGCGGCCGGGGCGGACGGCATCTTCCTCGAGACCCATCCCCGCCCTGAAGAAGCCCTTTCGGACGGGGCCAACATGTTGCACCTGGAGCGAGTGCCTGAACTCTTGCGAACCTTGAAAAGGATACGTCATGCCGGGGTCATCAGCCCATAAGCAGTTCTTCTTCCTCCTCCTTTGCTTGATGCCTCTGTCATCGTTGGGGCAGGCTATCATGTTCGAAAAGGTCTATGGAGGAAGTGGAAAGGACCTTCCGTTCGATGTTCTTCAAACGAGAGACCGGGGCTACCTCGTCGGTGGTGGATCGGCCAATTACAGTTCCAACGACGGGCAAGCGTTCCTTTATCGCTTCGACACCCTCGGCGACCCCCTCTGGGACAAAGGTTACGGAGGAGAAGGGACCGAAAGGTTCCGGGATATCGCCTACAGCGCGGACAGTTCTTTTGTCGCAGCAGGCATCAGCAATTCCACCCCGAGCGGCGATTACCAATTCTACCTGGTGAAGACCGACAGCTCGGGAAATAAGATCTGGTCGGAACGCTACGGAGGATCGGACTGGGAAGAGCTCAACGCACTCGAAGCCCTTCCTGATAGCAGTTATCTCCTGGGAGGGCTCAGCTACAGTACGGACAGCGGGGATGCGGATCTGTTCCTTCTCAAAGTGGACCATCAGGGGGATAGCCTTTGGAGCAGGACCTATGGCGGAACGGGCTTCGATGAACTCAACGACGTGATCCGTTCCGACACAGGGGATCTCATCCTGGTCGGCGAACGAACGGACAGTAGCGGGGCAGATACGAGCCGGGCCTATATGATACGCACGGACAGCATGGGAGTCCCGAAATGGGACAGCACTTACACCTTCGGGGTACGCTCCTTCTTCAGTTCAGCGATCGAAAAGGGGAACGGGGATATCGTGGGACCGGTCAACTATAGGGACAGCTCCGGGGGGGACATGGACCTTTCCCTACTCCGAACGACCCCAAACGGATCCGTGGTCTGGTCACGTTCAGCTGGAGGAAATGAGCTCAATCTATTCTGGGACATTAGCTCCACGACCGATGGGGGTCAAGTTTTTGCGGGCTATAAAAGGGGAGCAGGTGTAGGAAAAGAAGATATATGGCTGTTCAAGACCGGAAGCAATGGATATTTCGATTGGGGAGGATCCTACGGAGGACTCGATTCAGAACGTACTTATTGCGTTGAGTTGACCAATGATTCGGGTTTCGTTACAGCAGGGATCACCGAAAGCTATGGTGAGTCAGAATCGAACATATACCTCCTAAAAACGGACAGTTCAGGAACCTCTACTGGAAATGTTATCGTAGATCTGGATGCCGGAAAGGAAAATAAAGCCCCTTCCCCTACGAATCCCTCACTATATCCTAATCCAGTAAAAAGAGGACAGCAGGTCGTTCTTCGATATAAAAAGATCAAGGGGATCGAGAAAGCCCATATAGAAATAAGGTCTCTGAAAGGAAAAATCGTTCAAACCTTTACGAGAGAACAAAGTGGTCGATCGACCTTCAACAGTAGTGAATTAAGGTCTGGCGCTTATCTTTTGATCCTCGAAAGGGAGGACCTGCCTCCACTGGAAAAGATGCTCATCATACGTTAGCTCCTCTATCGATGAGAGGTTATTCATACTTTTTCGTTCTACTCCTCCCCCTTCTCCTTTTCCTTTCTTTCAACAAGCACAGCAAGGATGAGCCCGGTACGTACCATAGCATTTTTTGGGCCGATGCGGCAGGGTATTACGTGTACCTACCCCTCTTTTTTATTTATGAAGGTGACCCCACTGCGTTTCCGGATAACATCGAGGACGATACTGGCAACGGATTTGAACTCCGCAAGGAAGATGGGACCGTCTTCACCAAATACATGGTCGGTCCCGCTGTTCTGCAGGCCCCTTTCTTTTTTAGTGCACATGCATTAGCTTCTCCATTGGGATATAAAGCGAATGGGTTTTCCTGGATCTACCATGCAGGGATCATGGTAGCTGGAGTTTTCTATACGTGGTTGGCTTGTTGGCTTCTATTCTCCTTTATGAACGAATATTTTTTCAGCTCTTTTAACTGTGGTCTTCTCATCCTAATACTCTTCTTTGGCACCCATCTCTATTATTACTCGATAGCGACTCCGGGAATGTCCCACTTGTACTCGTTCTTTCTTTTTGCATTGTTCATGCGTTCCTGGAGCAAACTCCATCGTGATCCTTCCAAGGGAATGGCCATGATCCTCGGCCTCTGTATTGGACTGATATTTTTATGCCGCCCAACGAACATGATCTTCCTGAGCTTCCCTTTTTTCATATCCTTCAGTGGAAAATGGGAACTGAAGGACCGATTTAAGTGGATCCAAGAACATAAACAGATCCTTTCGTTGACTTTCTTCTTCTTCCTGATCACCCTCATGCCCCAGATGCTATATTGGGAATGGCTGACGGATACTCCGGTCTATTATTCGTATCAAAATGAAGGCTTCACCAATTGGGCAACCCCGCAAGTCCACAAGGTGTTTTTCAGCACCAAGAACGGTCTCATCCCCTACACCCCCATGTACCTTCTCATCCTGGCCGGGATCGGAAAGTTGCTCTACGAAAAGGACCGCAATGGGTGGGGGCTCCTCTTGCTCTTCGTAGTGCTGACCTACATCGTATCGAGCTGGTGGACTTGGTATTTCGGATGCGCCTTCGGTGCGCGGAATT
>CAZIDL010000047.1:0-19740 GCA_964537825.1 uncultured Weeksellaceae bacterium | reverse complement strand
GAATCGCCTTCGCAGAGCGTATCATCGGGACCAAGATCGACGGAGGGAGTGCTCAAGGTATCGATATGGACCGTGTCGGTGTTGGAACAACCCGTTTGGGTATTGATGACCTCGACCACGTAGCTCAGACTGCTGTCCACATAAGCCTTGGGGTCGGCGATCGTCGTATCATCCAACTGATAAGCAGGCGACCAATCATAGTCCCGCCAACTGATCGGTGAACTACCGAGCTGCACCGAATCACCGATACAGACCGAAGTATCATTACCCGCATCCGCATAAGGGAGCGGTTCGATCATGATGGTACTAGTGGCCGTATCCGAACCGCAAGAGTCCTGTAAGATCAGGCGCACATCGAACACGCCGCTCGAGTCATAGACCACTTTAGGTGGATCCTCCCCGGTATAGCTCGAAGGAGTGGCGGCAGCTCCGAAATCCCACTTATAAACCGGCCCGGATCCGTTCACCACCGAACTGTCCTGGAAATGGACCGAATCTCCGACGCAATGGGCCGAATCACCCACAAAGCCAGCGTGAGATACGCAACAGGTGGTGTCGATCACAATGCGGATCGTATCGGAGGTCACCACCCCTAAAGAATCCGTCACCGTCACTTCATAGGTGGTCGTGGTATCGGGGGCGGCCATAGGCCCGGCCACGGTGTCCGAGCTTAACCCATTGGATGGTGTCCAACTGTAATCGTAAGAAGGCGCCCCGCAGACCAAATGAGAAGGGCCGAGTTGGATGCTGTCCCCATAGCAGATGGTGTCCCCTTCGGGAAGGAAAGCGGTCAAGGTGTCCATCACATATACGGGCTTTACAATGGAATCCTGACACCCCACGCTATCGGTGACAAGCAGCTCAACTTGGAAAGTATCTGCCGTTGAGTAGAGATAAGAAAGCTTAGGACCGTTCACAACCGTATCCCCGTTCCCCAAACGCCACTCCCATCCGATCGGATTTCCGATACTTTGATCGCTCATATGGACTGTATCCCCGATGCATACAGTATCGGGAGAAAAGTCGGGCTTTATGGGACAAGTGTTCCCGCTCTTGAAGCATTCAACCTTTCCGGACCAGCCGATACTATCAACCGCACCACTCACATCGAACGTATCCGTTCCACTTCCATTTTGAATGGATAGCGAACTCTCTGTATACATAAAGCTGCTGTTCTGAACGGAAATGTTGACAGTATTACAGGGAAAACCACATCCGTCCATCTTCAGTAGCACCATATCATCATCCCCATTCACATCGGTCCAACCTGTAAAAAGAGCACCTCCATCCTTGGTACCTTTAACCGCACTACCGGTTTTTCCGTAATATTCACTTCCTGCTTCATCCCAGATCCAACTTCCTTGAACCACTCCATTTGAATCCAAAAAGGTGGTGATCAAGCTTCCACTCCCTACCCCGTAACTTTGGGAATGATACATCGTCAAGATGCGCCCATCCATAATGGTCAAATGGGGAAAACGATCCTTATCACTACCTCCCATAACCCTGGACCAAAGCTGATTTCCCATTGAATCCATACGGGTTACATAAGCATCCATTTTTCCTCCACCATAGCTCCATGTATAGCCTGCACATAAAAAACCGTCCCCGAACGGAATAACTCTCTGATGGCTTTCAAGATCTCCACCATCGTAACGTTTGGCCCATTTAAAATTCCCTTTTCGATCTAAAGCTGCAAGGGTAGCATCACGGTCGGGAGTTCCGGATTTTGTGTTCCCAGAGACCATGATCGTAGAATCCTTAAGCTAAATGAGATCATTGCAATGCTCCACATTTCCTTTACCGAACGCTTTGGTCCAAAGAAGTGTGCCGTTCGAATCGAGTTTGATCAAATAATAATCGGAAGTTCCGGGGCCGTATTCACCGGACGAACCGCCGATCAGAAAACCTCCATCATGCGTTGCTTCGAATTGAGCAGGAATGCTATTACTAAAACCTCCACCGAACCGTTTTTCCCATTTTACATCGCCAACACTATCCGTTCTCACCACATAGAACTGGTGAGAATTTGCGCCAAAGCCATCAGTGGTCCCTGTAAGTAAAAACCCCTTATCATCCGTCTGGGTGACATTGATACCTCGATAATGATCGTATTCATCACCTGAGCTTCCATAAGTTTTACCCCATTCATTATTCCCCAACGAATCCATTTTAAGGAGGAAAAGGTCCCTTTGTCCAGCTCCTGTGCTATTGGTATGACCAGCCACTACTATCCCCGTATCGGAAGTCTCTAGGACCGAATAAGCCTTATCATCCCCTCCTCCACCGATAATGCGTGTGAACTTATCTCCGGTCCAATTACACCCGGAAGAATCCACTTTAACAGTCGCTGTCCCACTCCCACTACCGGTACAACCATCACTAGTCACTTCCAACAACTCATAGGTGGTTGTTGTATCTGGGGAAACCTTGAGCAGGTATGGCTCATAGGTGACATTGTTCACTGTAAACGTATCCACCCCATCCGTATAAGTAAAGGACCAGGGTGGATTACCCGTGAGGGAAACTTGAAGATAAGCGGAAGCCCCGACATTGATGGTGGTCGAACCGCTAAGATTCCCAGTCGGATAAGCTACTTTGATGGTATCCACATAGGTAACACTATCCGCACCCTTTGAATTGCTGACGACCAACTTAACTTTGTAGGTATCGGTGGCGGGATATTCGACCCAGGGATTTTGTTTCGTACTATTATTAGGGGTTCCACCGGGGAATGTCCATTCCCAAGAGGTCGGCCCACCCTGACTCGCGTCGAAAAAATGGACGGAATCTCCCGGACAGATCCAAGTACGGGTCGAGGTAAAATCAGCAAGTATGGGAGGTATACAGTTGAGGGCAGCTTTTGCATCGATCCTTCCAGCCCCTAGTTGACCGCTATAACTCGGATTTTGAGAACTGATGTCTACACAGGTCCTTTTCAGACAAGCTTCGATAGAGTCAGGAGGTAAAAAAGGCGATTTGCTTCTCATCAAACCGCAAAGGCCAGCCGTCAAAGGTGAAGCCATCGAAGTTCCGCTCAGATCCCCATAAGCACTATCATTACCGGCCAAAGCACTATAGATATCCGTACCCGGGGCCATCACATCGATATAGCTCCCATAATTGGAGAAACTCGCCTTCTGATCGTTGGGATCGGTGGCCCCCACACCGATCACATGTTGATAGGCCGCTGGATAATGGGGGGTTGACGTATTGCTGTTACCCGCAGCGGCCACCATTACGATCCCTGAATCGTGAGCAGCATCGATCAGGTTCTGATAAGTGTTGGAATAACCACCTCCCCCCCACGACATATTGATCACTTCCGCATCAGCCGCCACCGCGTATTGAATTCCCTGAAGACCTGCGGTCAGATCTCCGGTAGCATCTTCCGCGATCTTTACCGGAATGTAATCGACATTGAACCCTAGAGAGGCCATCCCCTTCCCGTTATCCGTACTTGCTGCTGCGACCCCTGCCACATGGGTGCCATGGGTGAACTGGCTGTTCGTTGCCCAACCAGGAGGGGATGGATCATTGTCGTTGTTGGCAGCGTCCCATCCGATACGGTCGTCAATATAACCGTTCCCATCGTCATCAACTCCATTTCCCGCTACCTCAGCCGTGTTCGTATCCAAGGCTCCGATCAGGTCCTCATGGGAATAGCGGATGGCATTATCGATCACTGCGATATCGATGCTATCCACCCCTTGCTCGATGTCCCAGGCAAGTTCGGCGTTGATCTTAGGTAGGGACCATTGCGTACCCTGGAGATCGTTCGGAGTATAAAAGAAGCGGTAGCGCGGAACCTGCTCAGCATAAAGGACCTCTTCATGTTGTTCAAGGGATCGGATGAAGGGAACAGGATCGGGTGCTTTATCGAAACGAAGCTCACGAATTCCCTTGAGCGAGGGAGCCTCCAAACGGATCGGATCCTCACAGCTCAAGAGCCGAGCATCAGGGGAGACCTGTTCCACCAAGCCCTTCACACGATCGGTGACCGCATCGGAGGACAACCCAAGATCCAATCGGACATAAAAGCGTTCGGGATAATAAGCGCTGTCCGAAACTCCCTCCTGCCCACTTGCTTGCAGAACGAGGAAAGACAAAAGAAGCACGAGGGTAGAACGATGGAAAAAAGGAAATGGAGCAGCGGAGGTCAAGAATGGAAGCTTGCTAAGCGAGACGAATGAATAGTTATGAACCAAAAATAAAATGATAGAGGGATCTCACGGAAACGAGGAAGAAAGCATGATCCTATTAAAGCCTCCTTAAACGGAGCAACACAAAGATCCATAGATCCGGATCGGAAAAACATACTGGATGAAGAAGTCCATTCCCTTTGGAGGGAATATTTTGGATCATCCTCATAAAAAGTGATCAGATAGATCAAGGAAGCCCCTTGTGCTTCGAAAGAGTCTCTTCGATCCGGTCGAAAGCCCCACGCTGCTCCTTTTTAAAAACTTCGATCCTTTCCTTTTCGCCTTTGCTCAGCCTTTTCTGCCAATCCGTGAGCGGGTCTCCACCGGTATGAGAATTGAAAGCTTTTCTTCCCAATGAGCTTTTACCCACCTTTACCGTTTTGGGGTCGAGCTCCAGGAATTCATAGACCCCTTGCACAACCTTTTCCGGAACTTTCACAAGATCTCTGTGATCGACCAAGTGGTACCTGGAAGTACTTATTCCTTCCAGATCATCCAAAGCCGTAAGGTTCAAGTTCAACCAAGCATCCAAGAGATCCTCGAAATTCCATCTCCTTGGAGGATCCTCCCTATTACTGGTCCATGAATCCTTCTTCCGTTCAGGGGGTTCATGAAAGATCCCCTCCTTTTCCTTCTTTTCAAAATGCAAACGCAAGCTGTTCACCTGGGCCTCGATCGGCCGTATGATAAGTATGAGCTTTGCTGTAGGGAACATGTGGAGCAGGTAATCCGTGCGATTAATAAAATGCACGTTCTTGTTCACCGAACGCGCATCCTTTTTCTTCAGGACGCCCCCGCTTCCTTTCTTGAACCGTGAATAGATCCGCGATAGCAAATACTTGCTCTTCGTGAATTCGTGAGAACAGCGTTCGAAATAGGCGGCCATATTAGCGACCGCCTGCGGATCGATATCATCTCGTGAAAGATACCGGCGCGATCCCCGGCAATCCATCCCACCGATCTCCGTCCAGACTCTATTGAGCTCTCCTTCAAGGTGAAGGAGGTGCGGGTGCTCGGTCAGCAATTTGGCCAGAAATGAAGTCCCGCTACGCATACATCCAGTTATAAAGACCGGGGGTGTAAAAGGACGAGCTTCTATGAAGGAGGGGTTCTTCATCTTTATTCGAAACTATAACTCCCTGGAACAAGCCCATCAAAGACCCAACCTCCACCTTTCCTTACCCCATGTATCCATTCGCCGTTCCCGTTCCGGATTGAATCAACACTATTACAGCGCACCGTTATGGCCGGGTCCGGATAAGTCCCTTGATAGATGATCCGAAACCCCCTGTTTTCCTCCACGAGTTCGCTCTGATCGCGGTTCTCGATGTATTTAGCAAGCGCGTTCATTCCTGTATGCCAGATATCCCCTCCCCGTAAAAAGGAGAAGATCCGGCTAAGTGAAGCGAGGTCATCGAAGAGGTTGGGATCCTGGCGTCCGCCGATGGAACGGGCCGTTGAATAATGCTCCTGGACGGTGATCGGAAATCCCTTCTGGTACAAGCTCTCCAGATACCTTTCTTTTCTTTTCCGTTCCCAACGCTTCCATTGCCTATGAAAGAATGGAGGGAAGCCTGATCCTCCTCCATCCACCGTTTTTGCGAATGCATTACCATTAAGGTTCGAAGGTATCTTCAGGAGAGGTCCATCGAAGAACGCGTCATTGTCCTGGTCCTTGTCCATCATAGCAGCACTATAGACCCACCAACGGAATCCGAGCTTTTTGATCAAGTCGCTTGATTCATCGTTGGAAACGTAACCAGGCAATTTTACCCCTTGGAATTCGATGCCGGTTCGCTGGCTAAAGCCTCGAATCGCCTCTTTAAGGTCCTCAAGATCGGAGAGGCGGCGATCAGCGAACTCCATCCTTCGCCTTCCTTCCGAGTCGTAATGAAGGTGATGGACCCCATGGAAAGCATGATCGAATCGATCCTCTAGCTGTTTCAAAAAGGAAACAAAGGCTTCGTCAAACCCCCTCCATAGGACCTTTCTACCTCCAACACCGTCCTTATGATTGGTGTGACGGTCGGTCAACAAGAAGAAGGTCCCCTTAATCTCGGGGAAGGGTCGGAACAGATATTCGTCGAGGTAGGCGAAGAGACCGTCCTTGTGATCCACTCCATATCCGTGGTCGTTCTCTGGACGGAGCCTCCCGTCGAGGGTAATAGCGGTCGGAGACAGATCGTCCATCATCAAGCTCAATGGAGCCCGATGATCGTGGTAGTACCTACAAATGTGAAGATCAGCGGCCATCCTAAGCTAGCTGAAACAAGAAAGGTCGGAACCTCGATATCATGGAATCCTCGAAGATCGACGAAATAAGGGAACGAGCAAAGGCACCCTGACCCGAATCAGCGATCTTTTCTAGATTTATTCCGACCCTTGGTCGGAAAAAGCGACTTTCGGGGTATTCGACCCAGCCACCCATGGAGGAAAGCGAAGGAACATTCCTTCCGGACATCGTTATTGCCGGGGCCCCTAAATGTGGCACCAGCTCCCTTTTTTTCTGGCTTGCTGCACATCCAGATATCTGCGGTTCCCGAAAGAAAGAGACCCATTTTCTCCGGGACCGGATCGATCGGCATAATGAGGATCTGAACATCCACGAACATGGTCTTCAAGCTTATAAGGAACAATTCCGTCATTGTAATGAACGGAAGCTGAAGCTGGAAGCCACTCCGAACTATTTTTACGATCGCACTCCCATCCAGGTGCTCTCAAAAGGATCGCCTCCTCCGTGGATCCTTTTTATCCTCCGTGAACCTTCCGAACAGATCCATTCAAGTTACCGCTTCAGCCGTTATCGCAGAAAGCGGAATCGATCGGAGTTCAGAACCTTTATCGATCCTGAGCAGAGCGAACTCAGATGGGCAGTGCCTCCCCTGGAGAAGTGCAGGTATGCCAAGTACCTCACCCCATGGGTAGAGGCCTTTGGAAGAGCAGGGGTCTATGTATACCTCTTCGAACGGATGAAGAAGGACCCCAAAAGCTTCATGCAAAAAGTCGCAATGGACTTGGGGATCGACCCGGATTTCTACGGGCATTATTCCTTTGAAAAACGGAACAGCAGCAAGCGGATCAAAAGCAAATGGTTGCACCAGTTGGGGGAACGGATCCAACCACACATACCCAACCGGGTCCAGGAAAAGTTATTGCCACTCTACCTAAAGCTCAACGCAGGAGCCGCACCTCCGGTGTCAGAAGAAGAGATCCAACTGAAAAAGGAGCTTCGTGAACGATTCCTTGGGGAAAGGGACGCTTTGAGGGAACTCTTTCCCGACCTTGACCTGACCCCCTGGGAAAATGCAGATCAACGATAACAGCGCGATCCGTATGTTTGGGTACTTTCGTTCCAATACCGATCATCCAAGGCACTTATGGACTTAAAGCAAGGTTGGCTTAGCTATATCGTCTGCATCGTTCTCTTCCTCATAGCTATGCTCGGATATTTTCATCCGGTGCTAGACGGGGAGATCGTAAAAAAAGGGGATCATTTGAACTCCGAGGCGAACTCTCAAGAGACCTATGAGCACCGGGAGAAATTCGGTGAAGAGCCTTTGTGGACGAATTCCCAATTCAGTGGGATGCCGACCTTTCAGATGAGCACCCACCACCCTTCCAACCTAATAGCAGATATAAAGACTTGGTTGACAAAACCTTACCTCCCTTCTAAAACGGGATTGATCTTCACGCTCTTTCTTGGCTTTTTCATCATGTTACTGGTCATGCGGGTGGACCCATGGCTAGCCTTGATAGGAGGCTTTGCCTTCGCATTCTCA
Organism: uncultured Weeksellaceae bacterium; assembly: GCA_964537825.1. Lineage (GTDB taxonomy): Bacteria > Bacteroidota > Bacteroidia > Flavobacteriales_D > CAYVSK01 > CAZIDL01. The sequence continues at coordinate 11,759 of CAZIDL010000047.1, read as the reverse complement.
ACCTATTTCTTGACCTCCTATGAAGCAGGGCATACTGGTAAATTACGGGTTCTCGGGTTCATAGCCCCATGCATTGCCACCCTCTACATGACCTTAAAAGGAAGGAGGATCCTGGGAGGTGCTCTTACTGCTTTCACAGTATGTGCTGCCTTGGCATCCAATCACCTCCAGATCAATTACTACCTCGCCCTTTTTATCGTTCTCATCATGATCATCGAAGGGATCTATGCTTTTCAAAAGGGAGAGCTTAAACATTATTTTCTCTCAGCCAGCATCCTGTTATTTGCAGGGATCTTGGCCATTGGTCCGAACGTGTCGAGCATTTGGAGCACTTATACTTATTCCAAGGAGACCATAAGAGGTGGGTCCTCTCCTCTCGAAAAAGGGAAAGAGGAAGGAGGGAGCGGATTGGACAAAGATTATGCGATGCGGTGGAGTTATGGGAAAGCGGAGACTTTCAACCTCATGATCCCGATGCTATATGGCGGAGGGTCGCACACGAATCCGGACGAAGACTCGAAAACAGCTAAGGCCCTAAAAAAGCGTAACTTAAAAGGACCCAGACTCGAACGATTCCTCGGCCAGCTCCCCCTCTATTGGGGCGATCAACCCTTCACGTCCGGTCCTAACTATTTGGGAGCCGTAATTTGTTTTCTTTTCATAGCCGGGCTCCTCCTTGTTAAGGGGAGCGTACGTTGGTGGATGCTTTTGATCAGTGTTCTCGCTATTATGATGGCCTGGGGAAGGCATTTTTCAGCATTCAACGACTTTCTCTTCCAATACCTACCGCTCTACAACAAGTTCCGCTCTCCTTCGATGACCCTGATCTTGGTCTGCTTCTCAGCACCTCTTATGGGCACCTTGGCAGTACAACGCCTAATGAGGGATCCGGATCAGGACGCCTTGAAAAAGTTCCGGTGGGCCTTTTATGCTACAGGAGGGTTCTGTTTGTTCTTTGCCCTTTTCGGCCCTTCCCTGTTCGATTTCGAAGGAAGAATGGCGTCCAGGCTTGGACAAATGGGGATCCTAGAGCCTCTGAAGGCAGATAGGGCTTCGATGCTCCAACAGAGCTCCATACGCTCCTTTGTTTTCATTGGTCTCGCATTTCTGGCTATTTGGGCTTTCTTCAAAGGATATCTTAAAAAACCGTACTTCTTGCTAGGCCTTGGTACAATTATCGTCGTGGATCTCTGGGTCGTAGACCGCAACTTCCTTAACGAAGAGGATTTTTCAAACCCTAACCAGAAGACCCCCGCCGAATACCGCCTGACCCAAGCAGACCGGACCATCCTCGGCAATAAAGCGGATAATTACTATCCAGGACCTCCAGAAAATTGGACAAACCCCGAACAACATTACCGTGTCTATAATACAGTGCCGGGTGATCCTTTTGCCGACGCATTCACTTCCTATCATCATCGTTCGATCGGAGGCTACCATGCAGCCAAGCTTATCCGATACCAAGACCTTATCGACCGCCACCTTCAAAGGGGGAACCGGAAGGTGCTTAACATGCTCAATGCGAGGTGGGTCATCACCGAACCCGACAAAGGCTCCAAAAAACGCGTGCGAGAGGTGGCCCGCAAGAATCCAGGTGCATTGGGGAACGCTTGGTTCGTCGAAGAGTTACGATGGATGAAAGGTCCTAAAGAGACCATAACCGCTCTCAACGATTTCGATCCCTCCAGAACGGCTCTTGTGGATCAAGAGTTCAAGGAATACTTTCAAGGAAAAGGAGAGCCCGGACATTCGAACAACTCCTTTATCGAACTCACCGAGTACAAGGCCAACCAGCTCAAGTACAAAGCGCAGGTCAAGGGGAATAAGGGGCATATGGCCGTTTTCTCGGAGATCTATTATGAGGGTAGCGGATCGGATTGGAAGGTCTTCATCGATGGAAAAGAGGTCCCCCATATACGTGTCAACTATGCACTGAGAGGACTATGGATTCCAGCAGGGTCCCACAAGATCGAGTTCAAATTCCACCCTCATTCTTATTATACGGGTGAACAGATCTCCTTAGCCTCATCTATCATCATCTTTTTAGTTATCCTCGGGGCTGTTCTCTACGAGATCCGAAAAAAGAGACAGCCCCAAGAGGAAGCAGAAAGCGATGAAAAAGACGAGCTCTAACTCCATTCGAGGCTTCTTTACCGGCTCCCATCAAAGCAAAGGCCGTTCCCATGGACAATAAAGGGGAAGACCTGGTCTTTATAGTGGGTCCAGCCCGCTCAGGTACCAAACTCCTTCAGGGGATCTTGAACCAAAGCGACCGGGTGAGCATCGGTCCCGAAAGTCACATTTTCCCCAAATTGCTCCGGGACCACCAGGGTAGACCCCCAGCTCAGGATGCTGAGACCATCGGAAAGATCCTCCGCCGCTCGAATTATTTTCTAAAGCTTCAACGAAACGGATTCACCCCGGATCTGGACCAATACATCCAACGGGCAGAAAGCATCGAAGCGCTCATCCATCGATTGATCCGCGATGTTGGACTTTGGCAGAACCCGGAAGCAGAACTCTTCGGGGATAAGACCCCGACCTATGCTCTTTTCATCGAACTCCTCAAGGCACGATTCCCCAAAGCTCTTTTCGTGGCCATCCTTCGGGATCCCAGGGACCGTTCTCTCTCTGTGGCATCCTCGTGGGGGAAAAGTCCTTTACTTGCGGCTCATGAATGGAAAAGGCCAGCTCGTTCGATCCTTGAAGGAAAAAAGCAGTGGCAGGAAGACACCTTATTGATCCATTACGAGGAGCTTCTCGAAGATCCTGAAGAAACCGTGAAAGATCTTTCTTCCTTTCTTGGGATCCCCTACGATCGGAAATTGCTCGAGGCGGATTCGAGCGAAAAAAGGGGTTCAGGTCAAGGAATACGAGGGGTTCTTCCCCAGAACAAGGAAAAGTTCTGGACAGGGATGAAGCAGGAACGAATTCGACGGATCGAGGAACTCCTATATCATGAACTTCTGGATGCAGGGTATTCGATCCATTATGCGAATGGTCCCCGCCCGATGTCATCGGTGAGCTTGTTCTTTCTTAAAGTCGGAGACTTTTTCAAGAACATCCGTTTTCATTTGAAAGAAAGGGGGCTTCTCCAGGGAACGCGTTATATGATAAGCTTACGCCGTGACAAGCTGAAATGAATTCAGGGAATAAGGGCATCCAACTCCTTGGCGATCGACCGTGCCAACTCTCTTCGAGAATACCGCTCGATCCCTTGAGCATCCACCCTTAAGTTCCCTTTAGTATATGAACGATAATAAGCTTCCAACGCCTTTCGCATCCCCTTCCGATCATTAAAGTCCACGATCTTCCCAGAACCCGTCTCGTTAAGGATCCGTCCGGCATCCCCATCCGGCTTACCAGTGCAAAGGACCGGCCGTCTTGCTCCAAGGTACTCGTACAATTTTCCGGGGATCACTCCATCGATATTCGGAGTGTTGTTCAATGGAAGTAAAAGAAGCCAAGAAGTTCGCAGATAAGGGATCACTTCCCGGTGGGGCAATTGGGGAATTTGCTCGATATTTCCGGAAAGTCCGTTCGCTTCTATCCCCTCTAGAATGGAATGATCGGTCGGGCCGATCAAGCGGATCGATAATGCTTCCTTAAAAGAAGGGTCCTCCTCAGCCAATTCCCCCATCGCATCCCATAGGAACTCAGGGTTCCGGTCCTTGTTAAAGACTCCGGCATGAGTGATGGTGAAGGCCTGACTCAAAGGAGGGGGACCGGTTTGGGGGAGATCCTCTTCATCGAACCCATTGGTGACCACTCCAACTTTTCGGCCACCGATCCGTTCGAGATCCTGAGCCCAGCTCCAACTTACGGTCAGCACACGGTCAGCATTTTGGAGCACTTTCCTTTCGAGCTTCCGATGACGCCGCTCAGCCCATTTTGGCATTGGAAGATGATGGAAAAAATCGATCTCGGTCCATGGATCTCGGAAATCAGCAACCCATGGAATATCGTGTTCTCTCAGAACGCGTTCCGCTATGAGATGAGTACTGTGAGGTGGTCCTGTGGACAGGATCGCATCCACCTCTAACCCTTCCTTGCTTAGCGCTCGATGGATCCTTTTTGCTGCTGGGCGTATCCAAAACATCTTGGCATCCGGTATGAACAGGGCTCCCCGTACCCACATCGTAAACTTTTTCATAAGCGGACGCCCCTGTTCTTCTTTCATTTCAACGAACCCAGCATGGAAACCTTCGTCCTTTCCCTTCCCCATCAAGCGGTTATAGATCCCGTATGGTTCGAGGATCGGATGACGGATAACCTGAAGATCATCAGGTACATCTTCGAAGAGGCTTTCATCCCTAATGGATATGTTCCCTCCTTCCGTAGTGAAGACCACTGGTTCCCATCCATAACGCCGGAGATATTTAACGAACTTCAGCCAGCGTTGCACACCTCCTCCCCCCATAGGCGGCCAATAATAGGTAATGACCAATAACTTCTTCATCGCCGTCCGGTTTCACTCAATTTCTTCCCATAACCCAAGGAATGCGGGCTTCCTTTGTTCAAAAGCACTTGAAAAGGCGTGTTCGCCCGATCGATAAGAAGCAGGTGGTCCGATCTGACCAGGAAACTTCGCTCATGGCGGACACCTCCACCTTTCATAAGGAGGATCAGTTCACCCTCTTCTAAACCCAACACACTACAGCTCATAGCAGAGCGAGCATAAAAGAGTCCCATCGGTCCGTTGCTCCACCAAAGCTGTTCCTTTCTTGCTCTATAAGGTATGCTATGAGCCTTATCACCACGGAAACGATCCCGCTCGGATGGAAGCGCTCCGTAAATGTAGGACCCTGGGTCGACCACCAGATCCTTGCCAGCTACCCAGAGTTCGAAGGAAAACCGATCCCCGTGCGAATGTCCGAGCGTGTGACGCAAGCCTTCGCCAGTCCAGGCACTCACGCACAGGTGAAGCTCATTGGTCCGATAGATATGGACCCCTGAAACAGGACGAACCAACCATTCCCCTTTTTGCAGATCCAGCTCTTGTCCGAAAGGCAGCTCCGTTCGTTCCTCATAGGGGTACGAGGACCTTGAAGCCACCGGAGATACCCGGACCCCGGGACTTTCACCATAACTTTTTCGGACGTTCGCTCCTCCCCTGATCCAACGGACCATTTCCCTCTCAAGGGGAGGGGATCCTATTTCATCAGAGGAAGAGTTGTTATCAAAAAGCCCCTCAAAAAGAGCGTTCGTAGTGAGAACCTCCAAGCGGTCCTCATCGAAGATGCTCCCATGCTCTCCGAACCGTTCTCGCTCCCCATTTCTTCCCACATAACGGGTGTTAAGAACATCAGGGGATAGCATTTCACCCAAAGGTGTAAGAACGAAAGCCCTTCCACTATCATTGTCCCCGAATTGAGGAAAACGACCGTTCGGTTTGGTCCATTCCCTCAACCGCACACCGGCCTTCTCCAACCGTTCTAGAAATTCGGACGGAAAGGGTTCATTAGCGGTTGAATGGAGCTTTTTTCGCCTTGGGGCAGCATGGGAGTGCCCTGATAGGGAGATCCTCCGATCCCAACCCATCCTTCTCAATCGCTCCTTTTGCCCCATCACCATCCCAACACCCCAACAGATGCCTTCAGCGGACAAACGGTGGTATGCCGTGGAAGCTTCGAAGTTCACTCCATCCGAAAAGAATTGTTTAAAAAGCTCCCGAATGAGCTCTTCAATCCCCAAAGCCATCCATCGGTCCGCCTCCTCGCTGCCATTTACATAGGAGCCGGCAAAAAGAAGACCTAAGAGATCGAAGATGTAATGATTTCCGGTCAATCCGTCCTGATATTCCAGGTGATCGAGGATGTAACGAGCATGAAGATGGACCGACTCCAAAAGAAGGGACTCGAAGGACGCGTCCAATATCCCATCCTGGTCCAGCTCTTTGAAAAGGTCCCAAGCCAGAAGAAGGTTCATGATCCGCATCCCCACATCCATAGGAGTGGACCAATCGATGCTCATGCCCGGAGGGGAAAGGACTATGAACTCCAGAACGCGGTCGCGGAACTCTTCCAGATAGGGCTTTGGATCCCGATCCGTTGCTTGTAAAAGAAGGGGTATTCGTGGACATTCCTGAAAGCGCCCCAATTCCATGGGGACCTTCGGGTCGGCCCCTGGCTTCCCCTTTGCAAGTCTTCCCCCTTCCTTCCACCAACGGTCAGATGGCCAACGAAATCCACTTTTCATATCCCGATGCCGATCGATGGGAAAGCGCCCTCGTTCGCTCAGCGATCGCCAGACCTCTTCAGAAAAGGAGAGATGCTCTGTTGCAAGCGATCCCTTCAACCACGCCCCCTCTTGATCCGGTTCCTCAAAGAGATCGGATGCGGGATAATGGTGCCCTTCGATCCCCGTAGCAGTCTGATCCCATGTCCATTGAATCCATCCTGAGCCCAAAATGTCGAAGCGCTTCTCCGAAAAAGCATCGAGAAGAAAAGCGACGCGTCCATCCTTTTCGAATGAAACCGGAGGTATACTGAAGCCAGCGAAGAAACGTTGAAGCCACCCATCAACAGAGGGTGCCACCCTTGGGTCACTCTTTGACCAACGTTTCCGCTTCTTTTGCTCGGCCAGTTTTCGTCCGGGAAAACGAACGGCCTTCTTAAAAAGGACTGAAACCGGATAATTCTTTAGATAATGAAGATCGGATAGCTTCACGGGAACGAACTTGGTCTTCCAATTTAAGGTCAAGCACAGACCCCCGCAAACATAATCCCCGGGATCGATAGAACGAGCTTCCCAAGCGAAGGGATAATTTTGCCCTTTTACCACTCAGGGAAAGTTCAATTGGGAATCGTTCGCCGACAGAGCATTAAGATCATCTTCACCTACGGGATCGGCATTCTGGTAGGCTATTTCAACCTCCTTTGGTTGTTCCCCTACTGCCTGAACACGGAAGAGATCGGTCTGGTCCAGGTCCTTCGAAGTGCGGGGATGCTCTTGGGGGTCTTCATTCCCTTCGGTGCACAAAAGATCCTTATCCGTTTCTTCCCTTTTTTCAAGGATCAGAAAGAGGGACATTCTGGCCTCGTTCCGTTCACCCTCCTTATTCCACTCCTGGGCACCCTCTTATGGGGGGGCTTGCTTTTCATCTTCAGGGATATCTTTATCTCTTTATACGAGGAACGCTCACCCCTTTTCGTTAGGCATTTCTATTACGTGCTCCCGGTCGCCGCAGCCCTTGCCTATCATAAAGTCCTTATAGCGTATGGCCGTTCATTGATGAAAGCGGTGATACCGAATTTCCTTCAGAGCGTTGGTTCAAGGCTCTTGATGAGCCTAGCCGTTATCCTTTATTTCCTGGAATGGACGGATCAGGAAGGAATGGTGCAAGGCTATATGGGGGCTTACGTACTGACAGCCCTTCTGATCGCCCTGTATTGTTACAGAGTGGATAAAGGAAGCGGATTCAAGAGGATCAGCTCCTTTCCCTACCGTCGGATCCCGGAAATGATCCGTTTCGGATTCTACATGACCTTCACGTCTGCTGGCGGCATTCTCCTGCGGACGACGGATGACCTTATGCTCGGGGCCATGCTCGGACTCTCTGATACTGGCATCTACAGCATTTCCTTTCTGATCGGAGCCGTGATCGAACAACCCAAACGAGCTGTTCTCCAAACCCTTTCCCCAACAGTAGCTAAGGCCAGAAAAGATGGGGACCTCAGAAAGATCGACCGGCTTTACAAAAAGGGGTCGATCAACAACCTTCTTCTGGGGGGGTTGCTCTTTCTTGGCGTATGGATGAACCTGGACGATCTTTTTCGGATGATGCCCAAGGGAGAACTATTCAAGGACGGAAAGCTAGTGGTCCTTATCATAGGCTTGTCCAAACTAACTGGGATCACGATCGGTATGGCCAATGAGATCCTGATGACCTCGAAGTGGTACCGTTTCAATTTCTACTCCATGCTCATCACGATCCCGGTCCTCGTTGGGCTCAACTTCTTGTTCATCCCAATAATGGGGATCGAAGGAGCAGCGTTGGCCACTCTCCTAGCGAGCACGGCTCTCAATATCTCCCGCACGAGTTTCTTGTGGTTCAAAGAATCAATCCACCCTTTTACATCCAAGACCCTATTGGCGATCCTTTTGATGGGAGTGGTCTTCCTGGTCACTCTTTTCACCCCGATGCCTTCCGAGGCAGTCTCTGCGATCATCGTCCGTTCGGTCTTCATAACGATCCTATTCGGAATAGGAGCTTATTCGATGCGGATCTCAGAGGACGCTCATCAACTCATCGCTCCTTGGGTCGAACGATTAAAAGGGAAATGAAGAGGTGTTCAGAAGGACTTTTCCTTTAAGGACTCCGCCCTGCGTAGTTTGAAAAGGGAGGCTCTTTTCTCGAGGAAGGTCCGAACCCCTTTTTCTTGCGCACGGGTATCGCGCCCCGAGATCCACTTATCCAGCTTGTTGATCGTTCGGTAATAGAGTTCGGTCACCCTTCCCACCTCTTCCTCCATTCTTTCTCTTCCTTCCAGCTGATAACCCGAGCGCAAGAGGAACTCCCCCGCGACCTTTTCGAACAATGCGACCTGAGCCTTCGATAGCCCCTCCTTGTACTTCGCCTTGTTCTCCTGCATCAAGGGGCGGTTCAGATTACCCCACAGACGGTTCCTGGAAGCTTGACGCTGAAGTTCTTCGTCCTGGTGGTACTCGAATACGTTCTCCTCCATGGGAAGGCCGGCCCATCCGAGCAAACGTTCCATGGTCCCCTCGGGGTCGTCCAAAAGGTCCTCGTAGCGTATAAAGATCGCCCTACCCTTATCGAGGAAGGTGTGATAAGCATTCGAACAAGCGATCTGTTCATCCCGCCATCGTTCGGCCAACAGGAAGACTGGTCGCTTTTTGGAAGGGGCTTTCCTTTCGGAGAGGGCTACATCCCTTCCATCCCGCACCAGGTAAATGAAATACGCATCGTCGACCTCCTGTTCGAGCAAATAAGGGATCCGGAACAGTTGACTTTCCTTGGAGAGGACATGCTCGCAGCCGAAATGATCCGCATAAGCCCTGTAAAAAGAAGCGATCAAAGGGATCACACCACTCCCTCGGGCCAATTCCCGCACTTGCTTCGCATCAGGCACCCATTCCCATCGGTAAGCAGATCCCTCGAGCGATAGGAGGGTCTGAAGATCCTCGATCAGCGGTGAGGGATGCTCCTCCAAACCATGATACAGATAAGCCCGGTCTTGAAACGGCGCCATTATCGGGGCAGGAGGTGGAGCAGCGATCTTCGAATGAGAAGCGAGCAGAGAGCGGAGCAAGTTCGTGCCAGAACGTTCGGAGGAAAGGATGAAAAAAGTGCTCATGAACCCGTCGCTTCATCAAAATAGCTCAACATCTTCTCGATGTTCCGGTCGAACCGATACTCGTTCCAGAGAACCTCTTTACGCCGTTCCAACTCATCTTCCGAACTGCGTTCTCCATCGATGATCCGCTCCATCCGCTCTGCGATCCGTTCCTTTTCGTTCGGGATCAAGCCGAGGTCCAATCCGAACTTTTCTTCGAATTTCCGATAAGGAGGAAGATCGGACGCGATCAGTTCTTTCTTGAGGAGCATGGGTTCCTGGATGCTCGTAGAGAACTGGTCCATTTCGAGGATCTGAAGCCCAACGTCCATCGCTTCCCAGATCAGCTTAATGTCGTGGGAAGGCAGGAAACTGTGCTCCACGATCCTCACCCATTCCTCGAGCTCAGCAGAACGGATACGCTCCCGATATCCTCGGAGGAGTTGATCCGGAGATTCATTGCCCATCCAGAAATAGACGATGAAGTTGGTCCTTCCCCTCTGCACCAATATTTCCGTGGCATCGATGATCAGATCGTGCCGATTCCCTTTGCTCAGAGATTTCGGAAAAAAGAAGCGCGTACGGTCCTCCGGCAAGCTGTCCAGAAAATCCTTGGTCTCTTTCTGGAGGGCCTCGGGATCCCCTTCCCTGAACCAGACCTCTTCCATACCCCAACGCAATAAGACCGGGTTGACCCCTCGCAGGGGCTCGAGCAGTTCATAGGTTCCGTACCATGTGCACTGGACCGTACGACAGCGCCTGAAAAAGAAACGATAAAAAGCCCCTTTCCAGGTATTGGACCTGGCCTCACGGGGGACCGGTTCACTCCAGACGTTGTAATTGATAGGAACATCCTTTCTCCGAAAGAGCAGGATGAAAAGAAGCACCGGGATCGGGGTCCAATTATGGACCCATAGCAGATCCGAACGTGAACGAAGCGCCTTCAGAAGTTTAAAGGGGCGATAGAAAGGGATCCACCGGATCCGGTCGTATTTGGAAAGGTCGTAATGACCGGGCCTAGAGGTATAAAAATAAGTGAGTTCATGTTCATCGGAATCCTGAAAGTGATCGAAAAACCGCTTCACGTTGTGACCATGGCCGATCCCGAACATGAGAATACGCATAGGAGCAGCTATCAGGGTTTCACCCCGAACTTTTCCTTAAAAAGCTCTTGGGTCTTGTTGTACTCGTTCCATTCCCCGATGTCCATCCAGGATTTCTCGCTCACGGGAAAGACCCCGATCCTTCCTTCGCGGACCCTGACCTGTTCGATCAGTTCCGTTATATCGAAGAACTGGCCTTCAGGGATCTCTTCGAGGATATGCGGCTCGAGCACATACATCCCTGAATTCACCCAAAAGTTGATCTCAGGTTTCTCCTGAATACGCTTCAGCACCCCTCCTTCAGTGGTCTCAAGGGTACCGTAAGGAATGGAATATTGCTTCAGGGCTGCTACCAAGGTCATTTCGTTCCCATTCTCTTGATGATAGCGAAGGATCTCTCTGTAATCCTGATCGATCAGGATATCGCAATTCGTCACGAAGAAAGGGCCTTCCACTTTGTCCTTCAACATATAGAGGCTACCGGCCGTACCGAGGGGGTCATCCTCTCTGACATATTCTAGGCTATAGGAGCGGTCATCGATGGAATCGAAGTACTGCCGGATCATCTCCTCCTTATAATTCACGGAAAGGATGAACCGCCGGCTCCCCAGATCCACAAAGCGATCGATGATCCATTCCAGCATCGGCTTCTCCGCGATAGGCACCAATGCTTTGGGAATGATATTGGTGATGGGCTTCAAACGGGTCCCTTTGCCGCCGGCCATGATCACCACCGGGACATCCAGCTTCTCTCCATCCCGGTCCATTCCCTCTTCCACCACTTCACTCCAGAAATGAATGTCGAGCAACTCTCCCTTTTCATCGACCACAGGCATGAACTCGGACCGATAGGTGAGGATCGTATCCCGGATCTGGTGAAAACTGTGATCGGGGCGGGCAACCCGGATCCTGGACGGGTCCCTGAGGATATCCCCGATCGGCGTCTGCAGGGAATGATTGTTGATGATCGCACGTTGTACGTCCCCGATGCTCAGCAGACTGTGATAGCGCCCTTCGGAAGTTACGATCAAGAGCTTGGAATTGGTGTCGTCCATCTGCTTGATCGCATCCACCATCGTGGCATCGAGGGAAATGGATAGTTGCTCGATCTTTTCTGCCTTGCTCATTTCACTCTTTTAGAAAGGGCTCGAGCTCCGTGCCGGTCAGTTCACCGATGACCTCCGCTGCGATCCCAGGATCCAATTCCTCCTTCCAGTCCGCGGGGTCCTTTCCGCCTTTGAAAACGCTGTATTCGTTCTCATGAGATTCCTGTGTGGAACGTCTCAAGAACGATTCAGTCGTTCCAGTGAAGGACAATCCCAGATCCTCGAACAGGTCCCGGGTCTTTTCGAGGGGA
>CAZIDL010000046.1:0-19850 GCA_964537825.1 uncultured Weeksellaceae bacterium | reverse complement strand
TCAAAGCCTACCGGGACAGCTCGCATCCTGCGGTGGGAAAGGGCGCATTCAACACCTTCATGCCCTGGACGATGTTCGCCGGAATGAACGAGAAGGACCTGGGAGCTATTTATGAGTACCTCCGGACCATCGAGCCGGTGAAGAACAAAGTGGAGCGCTTCAGTCGGCCCGAATGAGCTTTACTTGCCCTTGGGAGGGTTGATCATAATGTGCGCCTTGTGCGTGCCCGGGTTCATGATCCAGGGGCCGCCCTTGGTATGGGCTTTTTTAGGAAGTCCCGTGTTCTCGGGCGTAGCGTAAGGGATGTAGACCACGTAGCGGGTATAGCTGTTCACCACGTTGCCGTCCTTATCGTATTCGCCCGACATGACGTAGAGGGTGCTCTTATCCGGCATCTCGATACGCCCCGATTCGATGGCTTTTTTGCGAGCATTGAATTTCTCCTTGCGCGACTTCCCTTGCCGCTTCAAGCGCCGTCCCATCCGCATAAAAGCTTCCAACTCCCGATGGTAACATGCGGCACTGAAGCCTTCTTTATCAGGGTCATCGGCTAAACAAATGAACTCGTTGCTCCCCTGCTGCAAGGTGTCCATCGGCCCCCCGCCGGTGTGGCCGAGCACGGTCGCGTTCTCCCGCTTCCCTTCGGGAGCGGCCTTGAGCGCGTTGGCGATCATCTTTTCCTCGCTTTCGGGCGGCTTGCCTCCCCCTTTGGGAACCTTTCCGCTTTCTTCTCCGTCCTTGGTGGCGGCGGCGGTATCCTTTCCATCCGTTCCCCCGGACTTGCTTCCGTCCTTCCCTTGATCCGGACCTCCACAAGCCATGAAGGCTAAGAGGGTACAAGTAAGAAAGCATTTGATAAGGCGCATAAGGATCGGTTTTAAAGGGGCCGCAAGATAGGACTTGCTGAAGAATTGAACAAATCGCTTTTTCGGGCCAATGCGGAAAAAGAGGAAGGAGCCTCTAAGTGGAGAGCGAGCGATCCGTTCCCCTTAACTCGATTCGCGAGCTGCTTTCAAGAAAAGAAGCTCGAAAGCCTCCGGTCTGCTCTGGTTATCGTTGTTGTCATGGACCTCCAAATAATAGGTCTTTCCGCCTTCTTTAAGGGTCATCTTACCGGGAAGCTCTTTCCAAGGACCCTGCTTCTTCACTTTCAGATCCTTCTGGACCCATAGCCGCATCTCCAGGTCAAGATCGCCCGCACCTTCCGCCTTGATGGAAAGCTTTCGGGTTCGCACGGGGGTCCATTTCAAAAAGTCCCTATCTCCTTTCGGATAAATAGCTATAGGTACTGTATCGACGAAGGCGATCGCTTCAGCCTTTTCCGGGGAACCGTTCGGCTCGGTCCCGTCCATCTCGCCTAGGTGGTCCAGCTTCCATTCAATTGGATCCTGTGAAGCACCATCGTTGTTATCGTCTCGCAAGACCATCCTGTACTCACCAGACTCAGGTACTCTTACAGCATGAGGCGGATGACCCCATCCGCCGATCCCTTTCCATTCTTCGCTGTGCTCATCCAGTTTGCCGAAACGGATCTCCTCATCCACATCGTCCGGGCTTTTCTTGGAACGAGCTAGCAGGTAACCCGCCGAATCCACCTTCACTTTGAAACGCTCCTCATCCCCGACCGGATAAATGGAGGACTCGATCGGCTTTCCGACCCCCGCGCTTACAGCACGATCGGAGTTTCCATTGGGTTCGTGCTCGTCGAACTCCTCGATGAAGCTGACGCGCAAGGGGAAGTTCTTCTGTGAGCTCCCGTCCTGGTTGTCATCCCGAACGGCCAAGTAGATGGTATCCGCCTCAGGGATCCGGATGCTTTTGGGGAGTTCATCCCAGCCATTGATCCACTTTTGTTTTTGATCCTCCCATTCCTGCTTGTGCGCAAAGCGGACCTCCGGATCCAAGTCCCCGGGCACTTTCTTCACGCCGGTCTTGATATAACCGCTGGAAGGCACCACGATACCGTACCAATCGACGTCATCCGCACTGTCGATCTTCATCTCGATCTTGCGATCAGGCTTCATAACGCCAGCATCGAGGATCCGATCGTTTGGCTCACCCGGACCCTCCGTGGAACCTTTTCCACAGCCTGCGAAAAAAAGCAGGATCAAAAGCGAACAGAGAGAGGAAAATATACGCTCCGATCTCATCATCAACTGCTTTGGAGTAAAAGAACGAACGGATCGTAAAGGTAGCCATTCATGTATAGAAGCATTTTGCATCTTAAAGCATGCTTTAGGAGGATCGAAAGGCAGCACTCGATCCCATTAAGGGATGATGAGATCAGCTCACATCGCAGGAAAATGATTAAATTAAATCGCTTCTTAGGATCGATGAAGGATTTTATTCGCTGCACCTTAACGCTGCTCCCATTCCTCTTATTCGGGTCTTTCGCTATCGCCCAATGCGATAGCAAGTGGGAATGGCAGAACCCCACCCCTCAGGGGCACGACATTTACGATTCCCATGTATTCGATAAGGATTCCGTATTGGCCGTAGGGGAACATGCTACGGTCCTATGGACGGAGAACGGGGGAAAGGATTGGGATCATCGATCTTGTGTCGGAAACTCGACAGCGGGGCTACAAGGGGTCCATTTTCCGACTGGAAGAGTGGGTTGGGCGGTCGGAGAAGATGGGGTCATCCTGCGAAGCGAGGATGGAGGACAGCATTGGGCCCCTCAACAGAGCGGAACCTCCAATGATCTTAATGCCGTGCACTTTGTCGACACCTCCCACGGCATGGCGGTAGGGAACGAGATCCTTCTTCGCACCCGGGATGGAGGAGCGACCTGGAGCAAGGAAAAGAAGCCGGACCACTATTTTCAGGCGGTCCAATTTCAAAATAACGCCTTAGGCTGGATCACAGGGTGGACGGGATCGAGTACGGAGGTCTTTCGGACCATTGATAGCGGGATGACTTGGGACACCGTTTCTCCGGCGGGATCCCTGCAGCTTTTGAACGGCCTTCACTTCCAGAACGATAGCACAGGATGGGTAGTGGGCCGGGAAGGGACGGTCTATTCCACCAGTGATAGCGGGAACAGTTGGACCTTCCACGACCTGAACACGACACGGGATATCAAGGCGGTCCATTTTGAGAACGACAGTATCGGATGGTTGCTCGCAGAGCTCGGGAACGTCCACTATACCAACGACCAAGGAAGCAGCTGGAAATCGGTCGATCCAAAAGCTCCCTATAGGAAGTTGATCGAGGTTTTCGACCTGAAAGCAGCGAGCGAGGATTCCCTTTGGATCTTCGGTTGGAACGGGACGGTCTTTTCCAGCACGGACCGGGGCGATCATTGGACCGAGCGCTCCAATGGGAACATCTTTGCCTACTATTCTTTGAACGATGTGGCCTTTTTCGGAGAAAAGACCGGTTTGGCCGTGGGGGACCGGGATTCCGTTTATCGGACCACGAACGGGGGTGCTAGCTGGGATCTTATGTCGGTGGATACTTCGGGATCCAAGAACGATATTCATTTCGTAGGCCCGAAAGAGGGGTGGGTGGTTGGTGACGGAGGATCGATCATCCATACCATGGACCAAGGGAAGAATTGGAAACCATCGCCCAATTTCATAAGCGATGACCTTTATGGCGTGGATTTCTATGGCAAGGACCACGGATGGGCCGTAGGAAAGGACGAAAGGATCATCCATACATCGGACGGAGGTCAGACCTGGACCAGTCAATGGAATGATCAGATCGGGGGACCCACCTTACGGGACGTGGATTTCATAAGTAAGCGAGAAGGATGGGCAGTAGGGGATTATGGAGTGGTCTTTCATACGGACGATGCGGGAAAGAATTGGAGTTACCGAACAACCACCGCTTCTAGCTCCCTTTACGGGGTCCATTTCATCGATAGCTCCAAAGGGTTCGCGGTCGGAAGTGGAGGGACTATTTTATCCACTGAGGATGGGGGAGCATCCTGGAGCTCTGTCAATAGTGGAACGGCCTTCACCCTGAATTCCATCCATTTTATAACGTCCCGAAAAGGATGGATCGCAGGAAGCTCCGGCATCCTGCTCTTCACCAAGGATGGTGGAGATACCTGGATCGAGCAGGCAAGCGGGACAAGCCGACACCTGAAAGGGATCCATTTTCCCACGGAAAAAAAGGGATGGATCGTGGGAGCAAAAGGCGTAGTCCTCCACACGGATGAAGGTGGGATCACTTCTAAGCCGACCCGAAAGCCATCAAGCGATCAGGACTTACAGCTTTCTCCCAATCCTGCCAGGAAGACCGTAAGGATGAAGCTTCAAGGTCATCGAAAAGGAAAAGCACGGACCTCCCTTTTTTCAAGCCTTGGAAATGAGATCAAGCGCACCCGATGGAGCCTCGGTCCAGGAAGGAACGAAGAGACCCTGGACGTATCCGGAATGGAAAGCGGCCTCTACTTAGTACGTGTCACGATCGAAAAGGAAGGGGAGCGCATCGGGACCTTTAGCGAGCAGCTCATCGTCGAATAGTCATGGAAACGCTGCTTGAAGGGATTCATCCTTTACCCCGACAGCAGGATTGAAAAGCGCCTTCCTTTAAAAAGCAAGGTGCTCCGGCGGGCTGAGATCTAACTGTTCTCCAACTCTGCCTGCAATTCCTCGGTCAGCTCGAGGTTGTGGTAGACCGTATCCACATCGTCCAGGTCCTCGAGCTTTTCCACGAGCCTCAGGACCTTGTTGGCATCCTCCACATCGAGGGGTTGGTTGGTGATCGGGACGCGCTCGACCTTTGCGCTCTTCGACTCGATGTTCATCTCCTCGAGCTTGTCACGCATGGGACCGAAATCCTTGAAATCGGTGTAGACGATGAAGTGCTCGTCCTGTTCGACCACCTCTTCAGCCCCGCCGTCGATCAGTTCCATCTCGAAGCTCTCCTTGTCCATCTCCCCCATGCTCTCCTTGAAGATGGTGAAAACGCCCTTTTTCTCGAAGATGGGATCCAGAGAGCCGTTCTTGGCCAGGTTCCCCCCATGCTTGGTGAGGATGGAACGAACATCAGCGACCGTTCGGTTGATGTTATCGGTCAATGCTTCGATGTAGATGCCAACCCCTCCGGGTGCATAGCCTTCGTAGGTAGCGTATTGGAGCTGCTGGCTCTCCTGATCGGCCCCGGTCCCTTTTTTGATGGCACGCTCGATCTTCTCCTTGGGCATGTTCGCGCCCTTGGCGTTCTGGATCGCTGTGCGAAGGGGTGGATTGTCCTCCGGATCCGGTCCACCATCGCGGGCAGCCACGATGATCTCCTTCGATATCCGGTTGAAGATCTTGGCCCGCTTTCGATCCTGCTCGCCTTTCCGGTGTTTGATGTTCGCCCACTTACTGTGCCCGGCCATGGATAGGGGTTTTGCTTCGGATCATAAAGGTAAAAGATCAGACCAGCTCATGTCCTACGGAATAAAAGGGAGAAGCCCCCCTTCAAGTAAAAAATTCAAAGCTTAAAGTTCAAGATCAGGGTTATCATCCCTTCGTCTGCGCCTTCACGTACTTCCCCAGCACGTCGAACTCCACATTCACCCGATCGTCAGCCTTCAAAGCTCCGAAACGCGTGTTCTTAAGGGTATATGGGATGATGGCAACGCTAAAGGTCCGATCGTCCGGATCGACGACGGTCAGGCTTACGCCGTCCAACGTGATGGACCCTTTGGGAACGATCAGTCCCTCGTGGGGGGCATCCAGTTCGAATCGGAAAAGCCGACTTCCATCCTCTTCCTGGACGGCTTTACAGACCGCTTTAGCATCGACGTGGCCCTGGACGATATGACCATCGAAACGTCCGTCAGCAAGCATGGCACGCTCCAAATTCACCTTATCCCCTTTTTCGAGCTCTCCCAGCGTACTCTTTCGAAGGCTTTCCGCAATAGCGGACACGGAAAAGCGCGTTCTTTCCTTTTCTTCAACGGTCAGACAGACGCCGTTCACAGAGATGCTCTGATCCACGTGGAGCTCGTCAGCCAGGAGGGTGTTCAGGATCAAGCGTCGGTTACCCCCTTCTTCCCGCACTTCTTCGAGCTTCCCCAGCGCCTCTACGATGCCGGTGAACATGGATCAGGGATTTCGTTTGGGATCGCCCCGCAATAGCTGGAGCTGACCGGTCAACTCCTCGGTTTTCGTCCCGCTGAGCCGGATGGTGTGAACGCGGCAGACGTAATAATAGACCCCTTCGGAGACGGGTTCACCGGTCTTGTGGTGCGTTCCGTCCCATTCGATCGCCGGGTCTTCGGTCTTGTAGACCACTTGTCCCCAACGGTTCCGGACCGTCATCTCGATCTTTTCGATGTAGCGCGAGCGGAGCGGCACCAAGCGATCGTTGGCTTTATCACCGTTGGGGGTGAAAACGTTGGGAAGTTCGTACACGGGGCAGTTATCGACGCAAACGGAATCTCCTATGGAGCTCTCGTTACCGGCCGAGTCGATAGCGGAGAGGGCATAACAGCCAGCGATGGACGCCTCGTTCTTGAAGCGATAGCTCCGCTGATCCCGCTCATCGAGCTCCGCGATGAGCTCGTAGTCCCCTTGGCGGTTCGTTTTCCGGAAAAGGCGATATCCAGCTACATCAGCTCCGCAGGAAGGATCGGGGAGCGGCCAGCTCAGGTCCGTATAGAAGGAGGAGCAGTTCGGGTCGGCCGAAATGGGGGGGGAACAGGGAGAAGTACGGTCCTCCGGCTCCGCACACCCGATCTGGGAAAAGTTGATGATGGGATCCACAAGCCCGTTCGCGGAGTAACCGCCGATGCTCTTCACGTAATAGCAATACTCCACGCCGTTCTTCAATCCTTGATCGCGGTATTCCTGCTTGGAAGTGGTCCCAAGCTTCGTGAAGCTGTTGCTCAAGCTGTCGTAACGATAAACCTCGTATTCGTCGTTCGTCCAGGGGACTTGCTCGTTCCATTCGAGCAGGAGCTGCTGGTCGCTCGGGGTGAGCCTCAGATAGATCGTGGATGCCACTTTGCTCTCGCCGACATAGTCGCTATCGCTGTAGAGTTCGATCCGATAACTATGCCCGGTGTCGCGCGTGTTGATATTGCTATCGATGAAGCTGGTATCAGCATAAGCGAGCGTATCGGTGGTGTCGCTGGTACCGATAAGGTTCGTCGCACTACCCTTTCCTTCACCCCTGTAGACCTCGTAATGATAAGGGCCGGGATATTGGGTGACCGTATCCAGCTCGGTCGGCTTAGCCCAACGCACCGTATCGATACCGCCGCTCACATCGGTCGAGCCCACGCTCGCATGCGTAATGATAGGCACATCCTTGATGAGCTCAGCACAGAACTCTTTTGAAGCGATACTCTCGGCGCCGTTGTCGAAATAGGCGGTCACCATGTAGCAGTATTTCTGCCCGCGCACCAGATCTCCGTCGTCGACGAAGCTGGTATCTGAAACGCTGGTGGTCTTACCGATCCTGCTGTATCCGGTATACCCAGGCACGCCGGTCTGACAGGTATCGGGATCATAACCGTAGGTCCCGAGGCGGCGATAGATGTAATATCCGGAAGCGTTCGTGCAAATACTTTGGTCCCATTCCAGTTCGATGGAATTCCCCGACGGGGTCGCGGAGGGATTCTTCGGGGCCGGCGCCACCACTTTGATGAAGTAGGACCCGAAATCCACCAATGCAACAGGGTCCTTTTCATCGCGCGCTTCGAAGAGCACCTGGTACTGGTCGGGGCGGACGTGATCGCAGGTGGTCTGCCATTCGAAGGTGCCCGTCACCGAATCCGGGGCGTTCACCCCCTGCGGGAAGATCGCGGGACTGTTCTGCAGCAGAAGCGGTTCTCCGGTCGCTTCGAGGCTCACGTTCTCCGGCACGTTGGGGTCGGTGGCGGTTATATCTTTTTCGAGCTTCGTCCCGGCCACAACACAAGTGTCCTCGAGCGGTTTCACCTCTGGAGGATCGTCATCGCAGGAGAGCACTTTGATCTGCATATCGCGGATAACCCATCCCATCAAGCGCCCTTCCCGGTACTCGAAGACCTTGACGGCCACGTTGTATTCACCTTGCTTCTGGGGTGTATCCCATATCAGATCACCGGTCTGCTGATCGATGCTCATGTCGTTGTTAGGGCCCGGGTTGCAGTTGTTGCATTCGTCGGGGAACCCATAGTCCGTGATCAACTGACAGTTGTTGCCCTTACAGCGGACGAGCTTATAGGACAGGCTATCGCCATCCGGATCGTACGCTCCGACGTTGTGTTTGTAGATCGTATTGGTACAAGCGAGCTCGTTGCAAGCACGTTTGGTGAAGCGGACCGAGTTGTTGGCCCCGTTCGAAAAGGGACTTATGACGAGTTGGGTCTGGATGCAGAAGGATTTGCTGACGGAATTGGGAATGTTGACAACGCCGGAATTCCGGTTCGGGTCTTCCACGCTGATGGTATAGGTCCCGGCTCCGGGAAAGCTGTGCTGTCCCTTGTAAGTGTTGATCTGAGCGTCGTAGCCGCTGATCTGATCGACGTTCGTACGGGGGATGCTGTCCACTCCGCTACCATCGCCCCAACTGATCTCGAGGCTCGGACGATCAGCAGGAGCTGAGGTCTTGGTACAGGTGATCACGGTGAACTTATAGGTGGAACCTCCCGCGTGCTCATAGACGATCTCGCCGGCCCGATTGTGGGTGGTCTTCCCCTGGAGCGGAAAGAGGAGCGCAAGGAAGAGGGGAAAGAACCAATATGAAAGGGCTCTTCTCATAACGTAAAAAAGACGGCCCCTCATGATCCGTAAGAGACCGTCCTTCAAAGATAAGGAAGAACGGGGATCCTGTCCTTTTACGACCTTTGTCCGTGGGATGAAACCCGACGGTGAAGAAGGACGAAAGAAGGTCCGAGTGGGCATCACTTGTGGGGATCCGAACGGTATCGGTCCCGAGGTGATCCTCAAATGCTTTCAGGATCCGGCGGTCCTCGAGAACTGCGACCCGGTCCTATACGGATCCCTGGAAGTTCTCTTGCACTATCGGGAGATGCTCGCCCTCGAAGGGCCTGAGCTTCATGGGATCGAAACCCCTGAAGCTTCTACACCCGGGCGGATGGCTATCTGCAACACCTGGGAGGGAAGTTTCCAACTCAAGCCCGGAGAGCCTGATGCACAAGCCGGCGCGTTCGCTTTCAAGGCTCTTGAAAGGGCGAGTTCCGACATCAGGGAAGGGAAGCTGGATGCCCTCCTTACAGCACCCCTTAACAAACACAGCGTTCGGAGCACAGGAATGGAATTTCCGGGCCATACGGAATATCTGACGGCATGTTCGAAGGCGGATGATGCCCTGATGTTCATGCTGAGCGAACGGTTGCGGGTCGGGCTCGTTACGGGCCACATTCCGTTGAAGGACGTAGCCAGGGCGATCGATAAGGAAAAGCTGCTCCGGAAACTCCGCATCCTGAAAGAGAGCCTGGTCAGGGACTTTAGGATCGAAAACCCTTCGATCGCTGTGACAGGTCTCAATCCCCATGCAGGTGAATCAGGGATGTTGGGCACGGAAGAAAAGGAGCTGATCGCCCCGGCGCTCGAAAGGGCACGAACAGCGAGCAGGATCGATTGCTCAGGGCCGTTCCCTGCCGACGGTCTCTTCGGCTCCAACGAGCTCCAGGAATACGATGCCGTGCTCGCCATGTACCACGATCAAGGATTGACCCCTTTCAAGGCCCTTACTTTCGAGCAAGGGGTGAACTTCACAGCAGGACTTCCCTTCGTACGCACCTCACCGGACCACGGGACGGCCTTCAGCATTGCAGGCCTGGGTAAAGCATCCCCCGCTTCTTTCCGCAACGCTCTTTATACGGCCATCTACCTCTACAGGAACCGCGAGCTGCAGGAAGGGATCACCTCCTCGCATCTTTGATCCAAAAAGAGGCGTTCATGACAAAGAGCAAGCTCCTCCGGTCTCATGCTGAGTTCGGATCATTTCATACATTTGCGCTTTCGTAGGGATGCTGTAAGCATGGGGAGTCCTTTTATCATACCGGTGCATGGTCTCAAAAGCGGGGTCCATCATTACGATCTGGAGGTCGAAGAGTCCTTTTTCGAGGCCTACGAGGGCAGCGAGATCGAAAAGGGATCGGGAAAGGTGGAGCTGATCCTTCACAAGGATGAACGGATGCTTCGCCTGGACTTTTACCTGAAAGGAGCAGTGGAATTGCCATGCGACCGATGTGGAGAAGCCTTCGACCAGCTCCTCGAGCTACGGAAGAGGGTTTATATGAAATTTGGGAACGAAGATCTGGAGGAAGACGACGAGCTGGAGGTCCTCGGACCCGAGAAGCATCAGATCGACGTATCGCAGCACATTTACGAGTTCTTTCATCTCGCGCTCCCGCTCAAGCGGACCCATGATGAAGGGGAATGCGATGCCAGCACCCTGGAAAAGCTCAATGAGCACCAGGACCTCAAACCTTCTTCAGGCGAAGAGGATGGCATCGACCCGCGCTGGGAGAAGTTAAAAGAGCTGCGAGACCGATGAACGGAAAAAACTAAGGAAAGCAATGGCACATCCGAAAAGGAAGCAATCGCGGTCAAGAAGGGACAAACGCCGCACCCACGTTAAGGCTGAAAAACCCAACATCGCCTATTGCCCGACCACGGGCGAGCCCCACCTTTTCCATCGGGCTTATTGGTACGAGGACAAACTCTACTACAAGGGAAAGGTCATCCAGGACCGGACGCAAGAAGAGTGAAAACTTTTCCCGGTCTGATCGGACCGGGATGAGCGCCTGAGATTCCACTCGATGAGGATCGCGATCGATATCATGGGAGGGGACCATGCCCCCGCAGCCACCGTTCAAGGTGCAGTAGAAGCAAAGCAGGAGATGGACGAGAACACGGAACTGGTTCTCGTCGGAGATGAAAAGAGCATCGAGGCGGAATTGGACCGATCGAAGGTCTGCAAAGAACCTTTCACGATCGTCCATGCTTCGGAACTGATCAGCATGGACGACAACCCGACCCGTTCGCTCAAGGAAAAGAAGGACTCCAGCATCGTCAAGGGCTTCGAACTCCTGAAGAATTCGGATATCGATGCTTTTGCTGGGGTCGGGAACACCGGCGCCATGCTCGTGGCCTCCATGTACTCGGTGAAGGTCGTGAGCGGAGTGATCCGGCCGACCATTACCTCGATCATCCCCAAAGAGGACGGAGGGTTCGGTGTCATTCTTGACGTCGGGGCCAATGCGGACTGTAAGCCTGATGTGCTTTACCAATTCGGGATCATGGGATCCCTTTACGCGCAGCATGTATATGGTATCAGGGAACCCCGCGTCGGGCTTCTGAACATCGGAGAGGAGGATAAGAAAGGGAGCCTGTTAACCCAAGCGGCTCACGGAATGATGAAGGGGACCACCGATTTCAACTTCATCGGGAACATCGAAGGACGGGACATATTCAGTGACAAGTGCGATGTGATCGTTTGTGACGGCTTCACCGGCAACGTCGTTCTCAAAGAAGCAGAAGCTTTTTACAAGATCATCCAGAAGAAAGGCTTCTCCGATCCTTATTTCGATCGCTTCAACTACGAGAGCTACGGAGGCTCTCCCGTTCTCGGCATCGATTCGAACGTGGTGATCGGGCACGGTATCTCCAATGCTAATGCGATCAAGAACATGCTGCTCCATACCACCGAAGTGGTGAAGGCTGAACTTCCTTCCAAGATCAAAGAGGCTTTTCAATGAGCCATACCCATGCAGCCGTTACCGGCGTGGAAGGACACCTTCCGGACCAGATCCTCTCGAACAAGGATCTGGAACGCATGGTGGATACCACCGATGAATGGATCCAGACCCGGACCGGTATCCAAACCCGCCACATCCTCCCGGAAGGTTATGGAAGTTCCTACATGGGGGGCGAAGCAGCTAAAAGGCTGCTCGACAAGAAAGGCATCGATCCGAACGAGATCGACCTGCTCATCTGTGCCACCGTCACACCCGACTACCCTTTTCCCGCCACTGCCAACATCATTTCCGACCGCATCGGGGCTAAGAACGCCTGGAGCTTCGATCTCATGGCCGCTTGTTCGGGCCTCATTTACGCCCTGACAACGGCCTCCCAATTCATCGAGTCGGGTATGTACCAAAAGGTCCTGGTGGTCGGCTCCGACAAGATGTCCTCCATCATCGATTATACGGACCGGTCCACCTGCATCATCTTCGGGGACGGAGCCGGTGCAATGCTCCTCGAGCCAAGCGAAGACGAGACCGGCCTTATAGATTCCGTGCACTATTCGGATGGAGTGGGGCTCCAATACCTTTACCAGCCCGCAGGTGGTTCGGTGAAGCCAGCTTCGCACGGATCGGTGGATGCCCACGAGCACTTCGTGAAGCAGGACGGCCGTTCGGTCTTCAAGTTCGCCGTAACCCATATGGCAGGGGCTTCCGTTGAGATCATGGAACGTAACGGACTCAGAGCGGATAATGTGAACTGGTTGGTCCCGCATCAGGCCAACCTCCGGATCATCGATGCGACGGCGGACTGGATGAACCTCGACAAGGAGAAGGTCATGACCAACATCCAACGTTATGGGAACACGACCGCTGGGACCATTCCCCTCCTCCTATGGGAATGGGAGGAGCAACTGAAGAAAGGGGATAACCTCGTTCTTTCGGCATTCGGGGGCGGCTTCACTTGGGGAGCGATCTACCTCAAATGGAGTTATGACCCTTGACCCGATAAATCCTTAACTTGGCCTAAAGCAGACGACCTTAAACGCGAGCATTATGAAATTCAACGAGATCCAGGACCTGATCAAATTGGTCTCGCGATCGAACGTCAACGAAGTTGAGATCGAGCAGAACGAGACCAAGATCACCATCCGTTCGGACGGAGCATCCAAGCGAAAAAAGAAAGGCCAGAAGGAGGAAGAGGAAGAGAAGAAGAGCCCTTGGGACCATATGCCTTTCCCGATGATGTATCCCATGCCCCAAATGGGAGCACCCCAGCAGCAAATGCAACCCCCACAACCGCAGCCTCAGGAAGCTCCGCAGCCTCAGGCTCCTCAACAAAGTGGGGCACAGGAACAACAGCAAGAGGACGGAAAGAGCGCTGAGGCCAGCACCGAGGACGAATCGAAGTACGTGACCGTCAAGTCCCCCATGATCGGCACTTTCTACCGTTCGCCCTCCCCGGATAAGGACAGTTTCGTGAACGTAGGCGATACGGTAAAAGAGGGCGATGTCCTCTGTATCATCGAAGCCATGAAGCTCTTCAACGAGATCGAAGCAGAACAGGGCGGGAAGATCGTAAAGGTCCTCGTGGACGATTCGAGCCCGGTCGAGTACGATCAGCCGCTCTTTCTCATCGATCCCTCTTAAAGCTTTAAAGGAAGGAGCAGGATGTTCAACAAGATCCTTATCGCGAACCGGGGCGAGATAGCCCTAAGGGTTATCCGCACCTGTAAGGAAATGGGCATCAATACGGTGGCCGTTTATTCCACCGCCGATGCCGACAGCTTACCCGTGAACTTTGCGGACGAGGCGGTCTGCGTAGGCCCCCCTTCCAGCAATGACTCCTACCTGAACATGCCCAACATCATCGCTGCGGCCGAGATCACCAATGCCGATGCGATCCACCCGGGCTACGGCTTCCTCTCCGAGAACGCCAAGTTCTCCAAGATCTGCCAAGAGAACGACATGAAGTTCATCGGAGCCTCCCCTTCCATGATCGACGGAATGGGGGACAAAGCCTCTGCCCGAAAGACCATGCAGGATGCAGGGGTTCCCACGGTCCCCGGATCGGACGGGATCCTTCAGGATCTCGACGAAGCCAAGCGCGTTGCCAGCGAGATCGAATACCCGATCATGCTGAAAGCCACGGCCGGGGGTGGAGGAAAAGGTATGAGAGTGGTCTGGACGGAAAGCGAACTGGACCATGCCTGGGAATCGGCCCGAAAAGAGGCGGGTTCTTCTTTCGGCAATGCCGGGATGTACATGGAGAAGTTCGTCGAAGAACCCCATCATATCGAGATCCAGATCGCCGGGGACCAATACGGGAATTACTGCCACCTTTCCGAAAGGGACTGCTCTATCCAACGCCGACACCAAAAGCTCTGCGAAGAGACACCCTCGCCTTTCATGACCGAGGAGCTCAGAGAGGAAATGGGAAAGGCCGGTATCCGGGCAGCTCAAGCTGTTGATTACGAGGGTGTGGGTACGGTGGAGTTCCTCGTGGACAAGCACCGGAACTTCTATTTCATGGAGATGAACACCCGGATCCAAGTGGAGCACACGATCACCGAAGAAGTGATCGACCACGACCTGGTCCGCGAGCAGATCAAGATCGCTGCAGGTGAGAAGATCTCAGGGTTCAACTACGAACCCAAGCTGCATTCGATCCAATGCCGGATCAATGCGGAGGACCCCTACAGGGATTTCCGCCCGGCGCCGGGCGAGATCACGGTCTACCACAATCCGGGAGGTCACGGCGTGCGAATCGATTCGCACGCCTACGCGAGCTACCGGATCCCGCCGTTCTACGATTCGATGATCTCCAAGCTCATCGTCGTGGCCCGTACCCGCGATGAGGCCATCAGCAAGATGCGAAGGGCCCTCGACGAGTACATCATCGACGGAGTGAAGACCACCATCCCTTTCCATCAAGCCCTGATGGACGATGAGGAGTTCAACAAAGGCTACTACACCACGAAGTTCCTGGAAGATTTCGATTTCCGCGAGAAGGAGAAGAAGGTTTCCGTGGAGACGAAGAAGGGTTGAAGGGCTTTTCCTGGAAGTAAAGCGTATCCTTCACAAAAAAGCCATGATCTTTTATTACCCGAATGTGGTCTTCGCTCCTTTATCACCTCCTCCTTTATAAGAGGCAACTAACAGGATCGCCATCCCGATCCATAAAAACCTTTCTTGGTTCTATAGCTCTTGGAGTTATAATATTCCTCAGCAGTTTCTCCCTTCACGGCCAGACCCTACCCCCTAGGATTACAGCGATCGACCCGGGAACATTCCAAGGACATAGCCAAGTGTTCAGTGGAACCGTGCTTCCCGATGGAAGAATGCTCTTCTCCACATTCGAGGAATTGATCGTCTTTGATGGGGAGGATTTTCGAGACATCCCGGTCGGATCCGGTAAATATGTGTTCTCATTGGACCAGGCTCCGGATGGAAGGGTTTTCTTGGGTGGGACGAGTACGATCGGAATGCTGGTGCCAGATCGGAAAGGGACCTTAACCTTTCGTTCTTTACGACATCTATTGCCGGACTCCCTTCAGGATTTCGGCACTATATGGCAAACAGTCTGTACGGACGATGGCGTTTATTTCCGAGCAGGGAAAATGCTTTTACGATTCCGTAATGACACGATAAAAAAAGCTTTCCCAGAAAAGGAACCTTTCGCATTTATCAAGATCCTTGAAGGGGAAACGATCTTGCAGAGTAATAAGGGGCTGTTCCAAATTGGAAAGGATGACGACCTCGAGTTTTTGAAAGGGTCTAAAGAGACGCTTCAAGAGAAAGGGATCTATTCCCTCCTTCCTGCTGTGGAGGATACTGGAGCCTGGTTCCTCTTGAATCGTGACCTAGGCCCCTATCTTTACGAGCCTTTCAAGGGGAATTTAAGCCCTTTTCCAGAAGTGACGCAAAAAAATAGAAAAGTAAAATGGTCTGAAAAAGATAGTTATACAGCTTGCCGCCTCGACCCTTCCAAGAATCCTTATGGCGCTGCTTATGCTATAGGCACGATTCGCAAAGGCGTTTATTTGCTTTCCTCTGAAGGCCGAGTGATCCTTCAAATAGGAAAAGAAGATGGATTGCCTTCGAACAAAACTTGGGACCTGATCCCAACAAAGAATGGAGGGCTTTGGGTGGCAACGAACAATGGCATCGCCTTTCTCCATACGCATATCCCTTTCACGATCGCGAGGGAAGGGGAGGCTTTTGAGGGAAAATCGCAGAACTTGCTTCGCTTTCCTTCCAAGGAAAGGGCCTTGTTGATCCTATGCACCTCTCAAGGATCATGGCGATGGTCAGACAAAAAAAGGAGGTTTTCCAAAATCCCTGGAGCAAACGCCTCATCTAGGGACATTCTTCGCGTACGATCCACAAAAAGTGAACACAAAAGAACCCCTTATTCCGTCCTCTACCTGAATAAAGCCCCCACCTTCACCCGTTTATTGGTCGGTGATGGAAGTGCTCCTTTTTGGGTGGACCCTTTATATAAAGTAGGTGCTGATCCCAAATTAAAGAGGCTTCAAGGCCCAGAAGAGATCAGAGTCTTAGCTCCTATCCCTCCCTCGAAAGAAGAGGAAAAAAGCAGCAAAGGTTTCGTTGCCGCCGGTCGTTCGGGAATTTATGTGTTCAAACCCGACGCCTTCACAAATAAAGATGAACCCGATCCCCTGCTAAAGATGCAGGACCTTTCCGTAAACGTTTTCTCCCTGGAAGTGGATCATTATGAGGGAAGAACGGATTCTTTAAAAATATGGGCGGGGTTGAGTTCCCATGGTGTATTGAAGATGAGCATCGACACCGGCTTGAACGACTACCGGATCACCCGATATGACAGCACGGAAGGGCTTCCTGAGGGGCCAGTGAACGTATTCAATGATCCTTTTGATGAAAAGGAGGTGGTATTCGGGACCTCGAAAGGGTTGTATCAGTATAAAAACGAGCGATTCACCCCTTCTTGTCGTTATGGTGACCTGTTTTGCGATGGGAGTCGTCCTGTTTACCGGTTGGAAGGAAGGGAAGAAAAAGGAGAGGTCTGGATCATCGATACCAAAGGGGGACAGATCAAAAAGGTGAGCATCTCGAAAGATGAAACCCTAGTAGATAGCACGATATTTCGTACCCTGGATATAGGGCCGATCAAAACCGTCCTTGCAGAAGAGGAGAGCGTTTGGTTCGGGGGGACAAAGGGACTGGCCTCTTACCATCCGGGCATGGAATATCAACTCGGGAAGGATTGGAATTGCTTTATAAGAAAGGTTTTGGGAAGTAAGGATTCCCTTCTGTTCGGTGGGAATTTTTGGAAGGAAATCCCCGAAAAGGAGCAAAGCGATGACACCCTTCGTAAGAGGGTCACTACCAGCACTCAGCCCAGAGAGCTGGTTCATGAACTCCCTTATACAAAGAACAGAATGCGGTTCCATTATGCAGCCCCATTCCCTGACCGCCAGGATGCGGTCGAATATAGTTACAAACTATCCGGTTTCGATACTGCATGGAGCGAATGGAGCGATGAGACCAAGAAGGAGTATACCAATATCCCGGAAGGGGATTACACTTTTAAAGTGAAGGGGCGGAATATCTATCTGAACGAAAGTTCGACGGCTGAATATCGCTTCACGATCCTGCCTCCCTGGTATCGGACTTGGGTCGCTTATGGAGGCTATTCCCTAGCAGGCATCGGGCTCATTTGGCTCATCGTTCGGCTCAACAGCCGCCGCCTTGTGGCCCAAAAACAACGACTCGAAAAGATCGTGAATGAGCGAACAAGAGAGATCCAGGCGGAAAAGGCCAAAGTGGAAGAACAACAGAAGGAGACGGAAAAGCAGAAGGAGCGGGTGGAAGAAGCCCACAAGGAGATCACCAAGAGCATCGATTATGCTCAAAAGATCCAGTTCGCCCTTTTGCAGGCAGAAGAGCATGTTTCACCCCATTTGCCGGAGCATTTCATTCTTTTCAAACCCCAATCCAAAGTCTCGGGGGATTTTTACTGGGCTCGAGAGCACAAAGGGTATCTGTACATCGCTGCGGTCGATTGTACCGGTCACGGTGTGCCCGGCGCTTTCATGTCCATGCTCGGGATCAGCCAGCTCAACGAGATCATGAGCACGAACGAAGTACCTACGCCCGGAGAGATCCTCACGGAGCTCAGGGATCGGGTGGTCCGGGAGCTCAGTGGTTCACAGTCCGGGGAGACGGCGAAGGATGGTATGGACGCGGCAATGCTGAAGATCCCAATATCCCTGCCTGACCAAGCAGGTCAGGAAGATATTGAGGTTCAGTTCACAGGAGCGCAGAATCCGCTTTATGTGAGCAGGAAAGGGATCGGAGATAACCCCCCTTCGGTCGAGGGCCGCGAAGCCAAACCCTTCAAAAGGTCCTCCGATGGCATCGAGATCAAGGGAGATGCGATGCCTGTAGGTTATGATGAAAGCACCGGCAGAGATTTCAGCACGATCACCCTGCATCTTCAAAAGGGTGATCTCCTCTACATTTTTTCGGACGGATATGCAGATCAATTCGGCGGTGAGAAAGGAAAGAAATTCCGCTACGGTCCGTTCAAGCAGTTATTGGCCAGGATCCACGAGAAACCATTGGAAGAGCAAAAGCAGGAGCTCGATCGCAACTTCGAGGAATGGAAAGGGGATCAGGAGCAGATCGATGATGTAGTGGTCTTGGGGATCAGGGTTTAAAGGGGACGTCCTAGGATAGCCTCTTATGCCTTCAAATGCCGGGCAATAAGGATATGAAAATAAGAGGCCCCTTCCCGGGATCGATGAAACAGATGGTATTCGTTTTGAAGGAGGGTCGGGAATGCAAGGGATCTAGAAAATCCCAAGTCATCAAAAGATCCCAAATACACAAGACCAAAACTTTTAGATCTTCGAATTGAGGGTTGTGATCACTTTCCGGAACAGCTAAGATCTCCTTCCCTCGAAAACAGGAATTACTGCTTTCCAGAAGAGCCTTCCTCCTTATCGAGGATCTTCTTTAAAGAATCCTTGTAAGAGTCTTTCAAACCAACGGTCTCCTTCATCTTACCATAGCTTAAACCGCTCGGATTGCACGCCGTATCCGTTCGACAGACGTACGAACCCGAGCCCTCTTCGAAATTTTCCATTACCGGAGCGCATTCAGCTTCATGATCCTCTTCGCACGTGTCGCAAAAGCAACGGACCACGATCGCTTCTTTTCGACTTTTCATAAAATCGAGCGGAAGGATGCTCGCTTTTTTGCGACCCTCGATATTAAGGAGGACACCTAAAAGCTCTTGATGGTATCCGATCAGGGCTTCTGGATCATTAAAATCCGGAATATCCCCATCATAGGCATTCTCTAGCAAAGACTGATAAGCCTTTTGGATCCGCTCTTTTTCCATGAAGGAAGAAGAAACCATTTCAAGTTCTTTAGCTTCCTTTTCCGAATGAATGAACTGAATCCCCTCTGGCAAAGAGGAAGAACCCTCATCGATAAAAGCGGTCAGAAAAGGATGCAGTAAAAGGCCGAAAAGGAGTATCGACGGACTGCGTAGAAAGAATTTTTTGAAGCGTGGAGCCATGAATAAAAAAACTTTACTTCAATATTCGAACCTCCTCCAAAATAAGAAAAGAAAAGGAGTGCTCCCTCAGGAATCCAAGTTCCTAATGCATGGGTTCATCGCAACTAACCCCGAAACTTGGCCAGTTTCCATGATTGGGATTTTGGCCTTGGGATCTCGGGAATTTCCCTACGCTCCTCCAAACTCCATCCCCTTTCGCACTCCCACCATCTCCTTCACCTTCTTCACGATGCCGTCCTTATCGTAACCACAATCGGCCTGATGTTCGGCAGGATCCCCGTGCTCGATGACGCGGTCGGGGATACCGAGCCGCTCGATCTGAGCGTGATAGCCCTGATCGTTCATGAACTCGAGCAAGGCGCTTCCCATTCCACCCTGGATGGCCCCATCCTCTACGGTGATCACGCGATCGAACTTCTGGAAGACCTCCTGGAGCATCATTTCATCAAGAGGCTTCACAAACCGAAGATCGTAATGAGCAGCATCGATCCCTTCCTCGCTCAATTCTTCGCAAGCTTTTTCGGCGAAATTGCCCGGGTGACCGAGGGTGAGGATGGCTATATCATCCCCGTTCCGGAGTTTGCGTCCTTTTCCGATCCGCACTTCCTTCATCTTGGTCTTCCATTCGGGCAT
>CAZIDL010000045.1:0-20114 GCA_964537825.1 uncultured Weeksellaceae bacterium | reverse complement strand
GGAAACAGCCGTGTTGATGCTTGCGGATTCCGTAGAAGCAAGCTCCAAGAGTTTGAAGAATTACCACGCCGATGCTATCGATGCGTTGGTGGAGAAGATCATTGAAGCGAGGGTTCAGGAGGATCAATTGATCAATGCTCCCATTACGCTTCGGGACATCACCCGCATCAAGAAGATTCTGAAGCGGAAGCTCATGAACATTTATCACGTGCGGATCGAGTATCCGCAGTAGGTTCTTTTTCCTTGCCGATAAGAGATTGAAAAAAGAAGTTAGCCTTATCCGTTTGTCAGGGGGATCGGGAAGCATTAAATTCGCAGTGGCTAAAGGCCATCCTTACGGAGAGATGGGTGAGTGGCCGAAACCACCAGTTTGCTAAACTGGCGTCCCGATATGTTCGGGACCGCGGGTTCGAATCCCGCTCTCTCCGCCACCGTGAAAAGCCCCGCCCTCGGCGGGGTTTTTTGTAAGGAGCAGCGACCGAAAGCGAAGCTTTCAGGGAGCTGCGACATTCAAAAAACACAAGGCTCGCGAAGCGAGCCGGGCTTTTCACGGTGAAGCCTCCCACCATCGGGCATCACGCAAGTAATCCATTCCTGAAGGACCCGGAGCGGCTTCTTTCCAATGAG
Organism: uncultured Weeksellaceae bacterium; assembly: GCA_964537825.1. Lineage (GTDB taxonomy): Bacteria > Bacteroidota > Bacteroidia > Flavobacteriales_D > CAYVSK01 > CAZIDL01. The sequence goes on along the minus strand of CAZIDL010000045.1, from coordinate 19,487 downwards.
CAGCGACCGAAAGCGAAGCTTTCAGGGAGCTGCGACGTTCAAAAAACACAAGGCTCGCGAAGCGTGCCGGGCTTTTCACGGTGAAACGTTAACTCCTTCCGATCGTGTAGATCCGGTGAAGAAAGTCCCTTCGCTGGATATTAAGTGAATCTAAAGGAAAGGATATTTTCGCGGCCGATCGAAAGCTGATACAATGCGAACGGCCATCCGCACGACCCCATTGCTCCTGATCCTGGGGCTGATCCATACTTCGAACGCCCGCACCCAAGACTCCCTCGATATTTCCTTCGGTGAAGGGATCCCGGTCTATGCAAAGGACTCCTCTTTCGCCCTGAAGTTCTCGACACGTATTCAAAGCCGATACCAAGCCCGGACTGGTCTGGACGGGGATTACCAGCGAGCGGACATCAACAGCGCCTTTCTGATCCGCCGCGCCCGTCTCAAATTCAGTGGCTTTGCTTATCATCCGGACCTCCGTTTCAAGATCGAATTGGGTCAGTCCAACAGCGACCTTGACGGGATATCGAGACATACGAGCAATGCCCCGAACATCGTCTACGATGCCGTCCTCAAATGGAGGATCCGGGATAACCTGGACCTATGGGCGGGGCAGACGAAACTACCGGGCAACCGCGAACGGGTGATCTCCTCCCAGGAACTGCAGTTCGTGGACCGAAGCCGCGTGAACGCCAATTTCAACATCGATCGGGACATCGGGTTCCAACTCCGGCATCATTTCTCGATCGGGAAGGTCTTGGTCCGGGATATCATCAGTGTATCCCAAGGGGAAGGAAGGAACGTTGTGACCGGAGCTCATAACGGGTACAATTACACCGGGCGGATCGAACTCCTTCCTTTCGGCCCTTTTGAGAAAGGGGGAGACTACGTGGGGGCTGCGATCTTTCGGCAAGAAAGCCCCAAACTATCGATCGGCGCGGATTACGACTACAATAGGAACGCGATGAGAGAAGAGGGGCAGACCGGGGACTTCCTTCCCTTTCAGCGCGACCTACAGACCCTTCATTTCGACATGATGTTCAAGTACCAGGGTCTATCGGTCATGGCAGAATATGGCCAACGTCAAGCTTCTCATCCGGTCCTCTATGATGCCACGAACGATCGCCGGCTCGGTTCCTTTTACACAGGCCAGGGATGGGTCGCCCAAACCGGGTACCTCTTCAAGAACGATCTCGAGATATCCGCTCGTTATACGTCCATAATGCCTGAAAAGGCGGTCCCCTATCCGGATGTGAGCGAATACACCCTGGGCTTATCCCGCTATATCGTAGGGCACGCTCTGAAAGTACAGAGCGATATCTCCTACATCGAGCGGAGCGATCGGGAAGATGACGGATTGCGCTTCCGTCTTCAAACGGAACTCAGCTTCTAAAGTTCATCCCCCGGCTTTCTTGGCCTTATAACCCCGCTTCTGGAGTTCGTCGAGGACTTTCTGGACGGCCTCTCCCTGAATAACGATCTCTCCATCCTTGGCCGATCCACCCGTACCACAAGCTTTTTTCAATTCTTTGGCCAACTCCTTCAGGTCCGCTTCCTTGCCGACGAATCCCCGAACGGTCGTCGCTGCCTTTCCTTTACGGCCTTTCTTCTCCATCCGGACTTTGAGCTTCTGTTCTTCCGGAGGAGGGGTCTCCCCTTCCGGGTCGAAGTCCGGGTCGGTTGAAAAGACCATTCCGTCGTCATCCTGGTTCATGAAGCACTTTTTTGATCCGGGCACAAAGGAAGCGGATCCGAAGGGAAGGATCTCTTAAATTCCACCCCTCGAATCCATCCACCCTATGCAATACGTGCTCAGACCATCCCTCCTTCTTTTCGCTTTTCTCCTCCCTTTCCTCGGTTCAGGTCAAAAAGGGGAACAACTCCATGCCTACCGCTTGGTGGATGATAAGGGAAAGAGCATCGCTTACCAGGATCTTTTGGAACGTGCTACGAAAGCGGACTTCGTCTTCTTCGGTGAACTGCACGACGACCCGATCGGGCATTGGTTGCAATTGCGCCTCACCAAGGACCTATACAAGAAAGCAGGTGATAAGCTCAAGCTCGGTGCGGAAATGTACGAGGCCGCGGACCAGCTCATTTTGGACGAATACCTGAACGGGACCATCCGGATGAAAGATCTGAAGCGGACGGCCAAGCTCTGGGACAATTTCGACACGGATTACCGCCCTGTGCTGGAATTCGCCCGGAAGCGATCGATCCCTTTCCTCGCGAGCAACGTCCCCCGACGCTATGCGGCTTTGGTACATCGCCGGGGATTATCATCCCTCGATTCCCTTAACGAAAAGGCCAAGGAGTATATGGCAGAGGACCTTTCGTTCGACAGTTCCTTGATATCCTACCAACGGGTCATGAAAATGGGCCACGGAGAGAACGGAAAACGCATCGCTCAGGCCCAAGCCCTAAAAGATGCCACGATGGCCACCCGTATCCACGATCGTTACGAAGAAGGAGACGTCTTCCTTCACTTCAATGGTAGTTTTCACAGCGACGCACACGAAGGGATCGCCCATTACCTGAAGAAGAAGCTTCCCGAAGCCGAGATCCTGGTGATCTCTTCATTTCGCGTGAAGGATATCACCGCACCTGGTGAAGTGAACTGGGATCGAAAGGGGGATATCAACCTCCTCGTTCCTGAGGACATGACCGCTACCCATTGAACACTTAGCGCTTGGTGATCCAGGCGTCCTCGTTGACCTCTCGCTGAACCTTGGACAAGGCACCCGCTGCTTGCTGGCGGCTGGAATAAGAACCAGCACTTACACCATCGAGCTCACCGACCTTCCCGAAGACTTGAGCATCACCGTAGCCTTTCGATCTCAAGTCCTTCACCATTCCCTTTGCATTGGATGGATCCTCGAAGACCCCGACCACGATATGATAAGGCCCTGAACCGGAATTGCTCGTTCCGGAACCACCAGCGGTGGTCCGATCTTCCTCCTTTTTGGAGCCGGAAGCTTGCTCGGCTTCTTTTTTTCCATCATCCTTTTTCGCACCATTAGCCTTCTTGGCCTCTTTCTTCCCAACACCTTTTTCCTTCCCTTTATCTTTCTTTGCTACGCTTTTTTCATCTTCCCCATCCCCTTTTTCCCTGGATGCTGCAGCCGTATCCTCCTTCTTTTTTACAGGAGTTGCCGAACTGTCACTGCTCGCTGAAGAACTATCCGCACCCGCTCCAGCAGAAGCTTTTTCAGCAGATGCACCGTCCTTGCCTTCGGTTCCGCTTCCGCCACTTCCATTTTCAGCATCCCCGGCTTTCTTCTCAACCACCTTTTTCTCAACACCGACCATCTCCAGCACCTTTTCGTGATAAAGAATACCAAGGACGATGAGGCCTGTCAAAGGAATTCCCACGGCAAGGGTGATGATGACAGCTTTCTTGTTGTCTTTTCCCTTGGCTGTTTTCTCTGCTTTGGGCTTTTCAGCCCCTCCTTTTTGTTTTTCCCCTTTTTGCTTTTTATCCTCCTTCTTCCCGGTCCCTTCCCCCTTACGCTCTTCACTCTTCTTTGCCGACCCCTCAGAAGCTGAGGAAGGCTCCTTTTTAGCCGCTTCCTTCTGGCTAGCTTCCGTTCTTTCATCCTTTTCGCTTCCTTCAGCAGTTCCTTCTCCCTTGGATGTTGCGCCAGCTTTTTCTTCCGCTGCTTTGCTCCCTTCAGAAGCCTTTTCTTTTCCTTCAGGAGCGGATCTCCCGGAACCCGCTTCCTTCCCTGAAGCAGTGGCCTTTTCTTCTCCAGCCTTTTCCTCCTTTTGCTCCTTATCCTTCTCTTTCTTTTCCTTTTTCTTCCTTTTGCTTTCTTTCTCGGCTTCCTTTTCTTTCTTTCTGCGCTCCTTTTCTTCCTTTTTGCGCTCTTTTTCAGACCTCTCCTCCTTTTTCTCCTCCTTTTTTCCTTCTTTATCAGGGCTGTTCTCCTTCTTCTCAGGATCAGCTTCCTGTCCTTTCTTCGCCCCTTCTTTGGATCCCTGCTCCTTTTTGGTATCGGTATCTTTTGAAGCGGCCGCGGCTGAAGAACCAGCACCTTTACTCCCCGACCGCTCTCCCTGGGCGGATTCGAAGCTCAGCTTCCCATCCTCTCCTTTAACAAGGCGCCCCAAGTCCCCAAAGGAATAGCTCCCTTTCTTATCGACCTCCTCGATCACTTTCTCTCCAAAGGATTCGATCTCCTTGTTCGCCTTGTCTTTATCGATCCCCTTCTCTTCGGCCAATCGCTTGGCAAGGGTCCCATCGTTGTATTTCAGGTGTTCATTGAAGATGATCCTTCCTCCCGCATTGATAAAAGCACCGACCTTGGGGAGGAGGGTGTTCTTGTTGTTCCGGATGTGTTCCTGTACCAGCTCTTCCATTTGAAGCACCGCTTTTATAGCTGCTTTAAAAATAGGAGATCCGCAGGGATGAACGAGAGGGGATTCGCTTAAACGATAAGGAAAGATCGGGGCCGTATCGGCCAGGCGTTAATCGCTTTTCCCTTTATTCGCACCTTCTCCTTCTTCAGTGCTTTCACTTGGCTCCCTCCCAGGCTCAACCTCTTTCCCATCCTTTCGATCATCCCCTCCTTCAGACCCATGCTCTGACACATTCTTGGATTGGGCGGCTTTCACGGTGGACTCCGCTTTTTTCTCAAGCTCAGCCTCTTCATCCTGCCTTTTTTGTTCGGGCCGTTTTCCCAGGACCTTCTCGAGATCTTCACCGAAGATCACTTCTTTCTCGATAAGGAGTTCAGCTATCTTACGAAGGTCTTCTTGATGCTCACGAATGATCCGCAGGGCCTCAGCGTATGCCTCATCGACCAAACCGCGGACTTCCTGATCGATGATCTCACCTGTCGCCTCACTATAGGGTTTCTGCAGGCTATTGCTGTAATCACCGGTGGAATCGTGATAGCTGATATTACCTAGCTTATCGCTAAGGCCGTACATTGCGACCATTGTATAGGCTTGCTTGGTGACCTTTTCGAGGTCATTAAGGGCTCCGGAAGACACCTCTCCGAAAAAGACGTCCTCAGCAGCGCGCCCGCCCAGAGCGGCACACATCTGTTGCGTGAACTCGCTTTCCTTCCGTATTTGATTCTCGCGGGGGAGATACCAGTTGGATCCCAGAGATCGCCCCCGTGGAACAATGCTGACCTTCACGAGGGGGTCAACCTTTTCGAGCAACCAACTGATCACGGCATGGCCGGCTTCGTGAAAAGCGATGACCTTTTTCTCCTCGTCGGATATAACTTTCCCTTTTCGCTCCATTCCCGCGATCACACGGTCCATCGCATTCACGAAGTCCTCCATTTCCACGGCTTCCTTTTTGTTCCGTGCCGCGATCAAGGCTGCCTCGTTGCATACGTTGGCGATATCCGCTCCGGAGAATCCCGCGGTCTGGGAGGCCAAAAGGTGCGTATCCACATCGCCTTTTAGATGGAGCGGTTTCATGTGCACTTTGAAGATCGCCTCCCTTTCGTTCAGGTTCGGAAGTTCGAGATGGATGTGCCGATCGAAGCGCCCGGGGCGGAGGAGAGCACCGTCCAGAACATCGGCACGGTTGGTAGCAGCGAGCACGATAATACCGGAATTGGTATCGAACCCGTCCATTTCCTGGAGGAGCTGGTTCAAGGTCGACTCCCGCTCATCGTTCGATTGCATGGAACGAGAGGTGCCGCGGGTCCTACCGATCGCGTCGATCTCATCGATGAAGATGATGCAGGGCGCCTTTTCCTTTGCTTTAGAGAACATATCACGAACCCGAGCAGAACCAACCCCTACGAACATTTCAACGAAATCAGAACCCGAAAGGGAAAAGAAGGGAACGTCGGCCTCTCCAGCAACCGCCTTTCCCATGAGCGTCTTTCCGGTCCCAGGCGGACCGACCATAAGGACTCCTTTGGGGATCCTTGCTCCTAGCTTACTGTACTTGTCGGGGTTCTTAAGGAAGTCGACCACCTCCTGGATCTCGGTCTTTGGTTCATCCAAACCCGCTACATCCTTGAAGGTGACCTCGGTCTTATCTCCCTTTTCGTAGACCTTGGCCTTGGACTTCCCGATGTTCAGAATGGAGCTTCCTGGACCTCCACCCCCTCCTTTTTGTACCCTTCGCATGATGAAGACCCAAAGCCCGATGATAAGAGCGAAAGGAAGCAACCATATCAGGATGTCACGGATCCAGTTCTTGCGCTTCTCATAGCTAACGGACACCTCCTGCTGGATGTCGGCGTACTTTTCTTCTGCCCGGTTCAGCTTGTCTTCAAAGGTCTCGACGGAACCGATGTTGAAGAAGGCATGGGGGCCTTCGTTCTTGCGTCCCCACATATCCTTTTCCGGAATGTCCTTATTTTCCTTGACCGCTTCCTCGCTAAGGTAGATCTCAGCTCGCTCCCGATTGACAACGACAATGCGCTCGACCTTCCCTTTGCTCAGGTATTCCTTTTCGAATTGCTGCCAATCGGTCTCCTTGAGACCACTCGTCCCGGATAGGATCAAAAAACCTCCCAGGATGAGGAAGAGGACGATAAGGAACCAATTGGGCTTTTGCGGCAAGTTCATTCCGGATCCCTGATCCTTACCTTCCTTCCCGCCTTGGGATCGATCTTCCATGTATAGTTATCTACTTCGGATTACGTATCCTTTCTACAACAAAGGAAGCGGAATAGTTCGGGGAAGAAGGATAAAAGACCCGGATCATCTTAATGCAAAACCCCGGTGATCCATCTGGAGGGGGCCATAAGAGGGAAAAGCTTCGGTCACATCACCCGATCAAGATCAGGAGAGGGATCAAGGAAAGGATGGACCCGCACAAGCCAGCACGATAGTTATCGTTCAGGCCTCGCTCTTCTGCCCTTTCAAAAGGGTGATGATCTCTTCCTTATCCTTCAGTTGCTTCGTCAACTGTTCGTTAAGGCGCTCTAGGTACTTCACACGCTCTTTAAGCTGCTTCACATCCTTGTCCTTCGTTGCCAAAAGCCCTCCACCTCCATCTCCATTCTGCTCATGGAAATGTATAATGGAACACACATCGACCTCAAAAACGTCCGCTACTTTTTCAAGCAGTGCAAAATCAGTCTTCTTAGCTCCGTTCTCGAAACGAGCGTAGCTGGATTGAGTGATGCTGAGCTTATCAGCGAGATACTCTTGACTATAGCCCCTTAACTCACGCAGGCTACGGATATTCTTTAGGATCTGCTTCATGGCAAGTGCAAATATACTCTGTTATGAACTCCTTCTTAACCTCTTTTTATAGCTTTGTATGAGATTTTTGCAAAATTCTGGCGCCGTCTCAAGAATCGATGATCGAGCGATCGGTCCAAAACCCGAATCAAAAACACTCAATCTACTAAAAAAGAGGAATCTAGATATCAATACTTCGAAGATCCATCGAAAAATTCCTTGAATAGGTCATATTTATTAGCTCCTAAAAAAGAAAAGGATCCGACGCGATCGTTCCCTCCATTATAACAAAAGCGGGCCCGATCGGTTCGAGCTTTAATGAAATTTCTAATAGGCCCGATGAAAATATTGGATGATCCTCCTTAAGACTTTTGTAAAAAGGTCGTATCAGTCTTTCTCTTCACGGAGGATACGCCGGGTCCTTACAGGACCGTTCTTCCACCGTACCCTCAAAAGATAGATCGCACCAACTCCCTTCTTATCAGGGGCTTGGAGGCGAAACTCATGGTGATGATAAGGGTCGACCGCATGTTCCTCTTGGGAAAGTTGCCGCCCCATGACATCGTACCAGGCAAAGCTGACCTCCTTGGAAGAGCCGGAGAAAAAATGGACTTCCACGTGTTCGGAGAAGGGGTTCGGAGCTACCCGTAGCAATCGCCTTTTACCGCCTTCAGCTTTGCTCAGGCCTTTTTCTTCCAGATAAGCTGAATACAGGTCCGGAACCCCATATCCCCGCTCATTATCAGGTTGGGAATATTGAGAGGCGTTCTCAAGCATAAGATCGAAAAGCTCCATCGCTGAAAGGTCCGGATGAGCACTCCAGAGACAAGCTGCCCCACCACTGATAAGCGGAGCGGAAAAGGAGGTGCCATTGCCCCGATAAACGGCTCCATCCCCTCCCAAATAGGCCGTTCCCTCTCCCATCGCCAAAAGCTCCGGCTTGATCCGACCATCGGATGTTGGCCCCCTTGAACTGAAATCGCTCAAAGCGCTATTGCTATCGACCGAACCGACCGCCATCACACGATCTCCGTCAGCTGGTGCCCCAACGATGCCCCAAGAGGAGGCTCCGTAATTCCCTGCACTGTTAACGACCAAGATCCCCTTTGAAGCAGCGATATCCGCCCCTCTGGTTATCATAGCCGTATTGCCGTCCATATCATCCTTGTCGTAGCTATCACTGCTGTCATCGAAAATGGTATAGCCCAGGGAGGTCGTAAGGATATCCGCGCCTGCACTGTCCGCGAATTCAGCGGCCGCGACCCAATTGTGCTCCTCCACCCGATGTTCAGAAGAAGCATTTTCCGTCCTGCACAGGATATAAGAGGCATCGACAGCAGATCCCCGATAAAGCCCTTTCTTTTGACCTGCTAGAATGGAAAGTACCGAACGCCCGTGAGGGTGGGCATGGAAAGGAGATCCATCCCCTTCTACCGCATCGAGACCCCCGATATAGCGAGCTTCTTCAAAGAGATCAGCAAACCCCTTCATGTCTTTAACCCCCGGGAAACCCGCGTCGAGCACTGCAATGCGGATGCCTTCACCCTTATATCCGAGCGCATGAAGATGATCGAGACCCATCATGCTCAACTGCCTGCTGGCGGCTCCGGGACCTTTTTTTTGCCCGGTCTTGCGCATGCTCTTTTCCCTTTCTCTTGCTACAAGCTCTTTTTTTCCAGCTCCATCAAGGTCCGCGACCCCAAAGCTTTTAACCTTCCGGCTCCCCTTTACGAAGCCCAGGTCAGAGACCGTGTCCATATGAACGCTATCCGGGCAATGAACCGTTATAGCATTGAACCATCGAGAGCTATGGAGCAACTCCACCGAAGGATGAGCAAGGATGCTATCGCGATAGGAAGGATCGACAGGAAGGTCTTCCCGATCGATCGGAACACCTTGCTTTTTCCTTCGTTCAACAGCCGCTTCGGACAAGAATTCGAGCGGTTCTTCCACGCTATAAGGGGTGCCGCTCTTGTCCGTGAAGCGCACCCAATACTTGTCCTCCTGAGCCAAGAGCGAAGCGCAAAAAAGAAGAGCACCTAAGAAGAAGGAAATGCGAAGGAAGGGTGAAGGGGTCATGGTGAACTGTGATCGATCATCCGCATGTAGAGTTCGCTCCCCTTCCGAATATCCCCGTTCGTATAGGTCTCGAGCAGAACGGCCTCCTTTTCGACCATTCCGATCCCTTTTGCATAGGTCTCCTGAACGAACTTCTCTTCGATGAGATTGCTCACGTCCTTCTGAACGACCTTTACCGTGCTGTCGAGGGAATGGCCTTTCACTACCATCGGCTCATGCACGTCTTTATACTCGTAATCCTGCTCTTTGAGATCGTTGTAAGCATTCCCGTTCCATCTAGCATCCTCGGAAACAGGAAAGCTCAATTTGATAAAGCGCCTGTTCTCTTCAACTTTCTCTGCTCGCTCCTTGCTACGGTTGGCCACCCAAACATCCTCGACACGCCATTGGCCTGAAGCTAGCTCCTTTCTGGAACGTTCTATCCGATAGCTGGTACGCCCTTCCCCATCCACAAAGGTCCGGGTGATAGCCTCCCGGATCAAATAATGAGATGTATCGTGCTCTTCCAGAGCTGAATCGTGAAAGATCGAATCGACCTCATAGGTGACCGAGTGCCCGGGTTCTACAGGAAAATAGTCGAGATAAGGACCTTTCGGAGCTTCTCCGTCCTTTTCACAAGAGGGAAGCAAAAAGAAGGCCAGCACAGCTAACGCTATAAAAGGCAGAATGCGATCCTTCATGGCCCACGCCGCCCCTTACCGGAGCGCTCTTTTTCAAAAGGGCGATCCCCTCGCTTAAGGCGTGGCCCTTCACGTTCTTTCTTTCCCTTTTTCACTGCCTTGATCGTATCTGCCGCCTCCCCCTTTTGGATCACTTCCCCCTCCGGTGAAAGCACTTTCTTGACATTCCCTTGCTCATAGATCACATACCGTTCCACCTTCCCATTCTTTTCGTACCAAGTCCATTCCCCGGTCCGGAAACCTTTTTCGTCATGTTGTCCCTTGAACTTGAGCTGCCCGTTGGGATAATATCGCTCGAGCGTGCCTGCTCGTCGCCCTTCCTCAAAACGCCCCTTCGCCTCCAATTTTCCGTTGCTATAGTACTGTTTCCAGGGGCCATGAAGCACACTGTCCTTGTAATGACGGATCCGGGCCGTATCCCCGTCGCGATAAAAAACGATCCCTTTCCCGTTACGGGTCCCCTCTTCGAATTCCTGGACAGCGCTCAACACTCCTTCCCCATCGTAATAGGCCCAAACGCTGTCTTTCTTCTTATCGATGTAACGCCCCTTGGCCATAAGCTTGCCGCTCGGATGATAGGTGCGGACCTTGGATCGTTTCCCTTCGGGGCCGAATATGTTAAGGGCTTTGAGCGTACCATCCCGGTAATAGTAACGGAAGGTATCCCGCGGGGTCCCGTGATGGAAATTTCCGATGAACTTGATATCCTTGGATCCCTGAAAGGTCTGCACCCACTTTCCGTGCTTTTCCCCGGAAGCATCGAATTCGTTGACCGTATCCCCTTTGTAGATCATCTTTCCCTGAGCAGCAATTTCAGACACCCCAACTGCAAAGAGAAGGACGAAAAAGAAGGGAAAGCCCCTGTAGATCCTCATCGCGGGGAATAACACCATTTCACCCAAATATAAAGCTTATGAAAAGGGGAACGCGCTCGCTCGAAGATCCTTGCCAAGGATATGGGAGCATTATAAGTTCATCCCATCCTTCTTATATTTGCAGGAAAAGAGCATAACGGCCATGGCCGAAAACAACGAAGAAAAGAAAAACGAAGAAGAAGAGGAATCCGGAGGGCAGAACAGGGAAGAAGAAAACAGGACCGACCAAGGGGAAGAGAAAGAGAACCCCATCGATCCTGAAAAGGTGGCCGATAACCCCCACCTTCTTCCTTACGGCCATCACGTAGGAAGTGCGTCCATCAAGCCGGTCGATAAGAGCAAGGTGAAGGGCAAGGCCGTTGCCGCCATGCAGGAACAGACCGGGCAGCAACTCGGACAGATCAAAAAGCAAATGCAAACCCTCGCTCAGCAGGCGAGCGAGATCCAGAAACGGGTTGAGATCTCCGAAAAGATCTACGACGCGGACACGAGCTTCGAACCTCAGATCGGCCACACCTACTACCTCTACGAACGCAAAGAAGGAGAATACGTGCTCTCCATGATCGGTCCGGACGATTGGGGGAAGACCATGCCCTTCAACCAATACCTGGCAGCGGTACAACTCTTGGCCGACCATACCTGGAAGGTTCTCGACAATCCGGACGATATCGACGATATGCCCTTTCAAGGGGATGAAGGGGATGCCTGACCCGAACCCTCCCTCCGTACGCATCCAGGTGATCTACAAAGGGCGGACTGAAGAGGTTTCCGGCGACCCGGAAGAACCCATCCTCGGAGCGGTGCTCGAGCACGGCATATTGGTGCCTTTTTCTTGCCAAACCGGGACCTGTCTGGCCTGCAACGCGATCCTTCTGGAAGGAGAAGTGAAGATGAAGGATTCACCGGCGCTTTCCCAGGGTTCGAAAGAGCAGGGTGTGATCCTTACCTGCAGTGCCTATCCCCGTTCGGAAAAGATCCGCATCTCCTACGACGATTGAAGAAGGGCTCTATCGCGCTTACAGACGGCGAGCGCGTCCTCGAACTCTTCTTCGGAACTGGCCAGCCAATTTCCATCCTTCTTGTTCAACATGTCCTGTATAAGTAGTCGGTCCGGATAGGTATCGGCCTTCTTTCTCCGAAGGCCGTAACGGCTCCCCATGATAAAGAGTTCTTCGAACTCCTCATGCGAGTGGATGCGGAAAAAATGTTTCTCGTTCGGGTATTTTCTGTAGACCGGAAAGTCCATTTCATCAACAATATAGCTTGCCCCGAAGTTAGAGGGATCAGGGAAAAGACCGTCTCCCTCTTTAAATTCGCAAAGGACCGATGAGCAAAAAGGCTTTAGAACACCACCGTAAAGGGCTTCATCAAGCCTCCAAGCGGAAGTACCGGGAGGCTATCATAGCCTACACGCGGGCCATCGAAATGAGCCCGAACGAGGCGGAGTTCTACAGCGACCGGGCTGTTGCCTATTTCCACATCGATCAGGGAGAAAGGTCCCTTGAGGACATGAACCGGGCCCGCGAACTGGAACCTCAAAAAGGTTATCGCTACTCGAGCCGTGCTTTCATCAAAGACCACCTGGGAGATCTGGACGGCGCGATCGAGGACTACAAAGAAGCGGTCCGGATCGATCCTGATGACGCGATCGCTCAGAACAACCTAGGGTTGCTCGAGGAAAAGAAGGGGTACGTCCAACAGTCGAAAAGACGCTTCGTAACGGCTGACAAACTAGCTGACGGCGAAAAAGATCAGATCAAGCGCGGAGAAGTTCCGGACCGGTGGAAGGACAAAGAAGGAACGAACGGTGAGCAGCAGGAAAAAAAGGCTCCACGGAAAGAGCGAAAGGAGATCCCCGTCCAAAAACCTCCTAAAAGGCCAGGAATAAAGGATATCCTTCGTGAAATGGGAAGGGTCTTGGGTTCCAGAAAGGAACTCCGCGATATGTTCGCCTTCATCGGAAGAGGATGGCGCAGGAAAAGCGAGTAAAGCCTTTCCTGAGGCAAGTGGCCTCTTATTTGCTCCGGCGGCATCCGGACGATCTTGATGATCAGCTCATGGTCCTGCCGAGTCACAGGGCGGGGCGCTTTCTTCAACGCTATCTGGGGATGGAAGCCGGAGGCCGGATATGGTCTCCACGCATTATGACCATGGATCGCTTCATCCAGGAAAGCCACCCGCTTACCACCGCTGACCCTATCGCTACATACTTCGACCTCTACCAGATATACGCCAACACGCTCGGGCCAAATGCCAGCAGTTTCGAGGGGTTCGTCAAATGGGGACGCACGCTTATGCAGGACCTGGACGAGGTGGATCGCTCCATGATCCCACCAGAAAAGCTCTTCTCCGACCTGCGGAAGATCAAAGAGATCGAGAATTGGAGCTTCAACCGCCAGGAACTCAGTCCCTATCAAACCGATCATCTGAACCTCTGGATGAATCTGAGAACCGTCCATCAAGGCCTCAAGGAGGCTTTGAGCGCAAAGGGGAGAGTGCTTAAAGGAGAAGCTTATCGGAGCCTTGGCGCTGAACCTTCCCAGGCCCTCGAAGTGATCGGGAACAAAAAAGTCCATTTCATAGGACTTAACGCCCTATCAACGGCTGAAGAGCGTCTTCTGGATCATCTTAAAAAGGAGGGCATTGCAGAATTCCATTTAGACGCTGATCCTTATTACCTGGACGACCCCACCCAAGAAGCGGGCCGCTTTCTCAGAAAGTACAAGAAGCAAGGTTGGCACGAAGGGTTCGGCTATGCTTCAGGGCCCATGGGAGGTGGGCGACGACGGATACGGATAAGCAGCGTGAACGGAAGGGTCTCCCAGGCTAAGCTAGCGGGTCGGATAATAGAAAAAGAGGCCCCTACCGACGGTGCACTCGGTTCAGCAGTTGTGCTGGCCGATGAACAACTCCTTCACCCGATCCTCCATTCCATTCCATCCAACGTTGGAGATCTTAATGTCACCATGGGCTTTCCCCTCGATCGGACCCTCATCCAGAACTTCTTCCGGGACCTCCTGAAAATGCACCGTCAGGCGAAGCGTTCAAGAGCAGAGGGAGCTGGTGAAGGGTTCTACCACCGAGACCTCATCCGGTTCCTGGAACATCCCTATGCGGACGCGCTCTTTCAAGAGCTTCTCGGAACATCTTCAAGGAACTTCGTGGAGAGGATCCGAGCCGACAATCGCAGTTTTATGGATCATCGGGAACTCTATAGCAGGCTCGAAGCTTCCTTTCCATCCCGGCCCGAAAACCTGGACCGCTTGCACCGCCTTTTCCGTCCCTTGGAAGAATTCCCGGCCGATGTTCTCCAACTTCAGGAAGATGCGCTAACGTATTTGAGGAACGCGCTCCGCGAACGCGGAGATAAGCTCGACCACGAGAACCTTTTCGAGTATGCCCGGGTGCTGAAAAGGCTCCGTGATCTCTTCAAAGAGGGACATATCGTAAGCAGCATCGACGCATACGAGCGCATCCTGGAGCAGATCGTGGAAGGAGAAGAGCTCTCTTTCACCGGAGAACCCCTCCAAGGGGTGCAGATCATGGGGATGCTGGAAACGCGGGCCATCGACCTTCCTCATATCACCCTCCTATCGGCGAACGAAAGCATTCTTCCCAAAAGCGGGCACGAAGCATCCCTGATCCCACAGGACCTCAAAGTCCATTACGGAATGCCGACCCGACAGGATAAGGACGCAGTATTTGCATACAACTTTTACCGGATGATCCAACGGGCCGATCGGATCGACCTGATCCACGACAGCGATCCGGACGGACCGGGCAGCGGGGAAAAAAGCCGTTTCCTGACCCAACTCCTCCATGAAGCCCCGAAAAAGGACCCCAACACCATTATCCAGGAAGCCTCCGTTCACATCCCCCTTCAAAAGGAGGAAAGCATCCCTCTTTCGATCCCCAAGGATGAAGAGGTCTCAAAGAGGTTGCGGGAATGGGCAGCAAGAGGGATCTCCCCGACAGCGCTTTCCACTTGGGTGGAAGACCCTTACCAGTTCTACCGCAAATACGTCCTCCGGCTACCCGAACCAGAAGAATTGGCTGAATCGATCGATGCCCGTGCGCTAGGGGATGTGATCCATGAGGGACTCTACGAACTCTACAGGCCTTTTGAAGGCCAGGAGCTCCCTTCGAAAGAGATCGAAAGGATGGTCGAACGAGTGCCGGAATTGGTCCGGAAGAAATTCAGCCAACATTACGAGCAAAAAGACATGAGCTCGGGGAAGAACCATATTATGGTCCGGGTCATCGAAGACCGCATGAAGCGTTTTCTTCAGGCTGACAAAGCGCTCATCGAAAAAGCTGGATCCAAGGGAGATGCGCTTTTCATCGAACAACTCGAAGCCTCTTCGAAGCTCGATCTCGATCTGGAGGTAAGGGGAGAACAGGTCCCGATACGCCTCAGGGGAACTCCCGACCGGATAGATCGGATCGGAGGGCGAACCCGGCTCATCGATCTGAAGACCGGGAACGTGGATCCGTCCAAGCTGAAGATCGGAGCGATCTCCGAACTTTTCGATGAACCGGGTCACAAATACGCCCTCCAACTCCTCTTTTACGGGCTTCTCTACGTACGCGGACAAAGGATCGCAGACCCTTCTAGCGTTACCCCCGGGATCATAGGTTTCCGGGACCTCGGGAAAGGTATGATGAGTTGCAGTCCCAAAAAACACGCTCCCTTCCAGAGCTTTGCCGAACAGCTCGAAGCCTTTGAAAACGGTCTTCGTGAAAAGATCAGCGAGATCCTGGATCCTGAAGGAAGGATCGAGGAACGCGTGGATTAGGGATCAGGACCGGTCATGCTCTGCCGTTTCTTCATCGCTCCCTTCTTTGGCTTCATAAGCCTTGGTGAGAGCCCGTAGAAGGATCACATCGATCATGGTGTGGGCAGCGAACGCACTGATCGCCCCCACGTGGAGATAAAGCTTCCCGATGATCGCGATCGCTATGGTCATGAACACCCCATACGCCGAAATGCGCAGGTCCATGGGATTCAAATAGCCATGCAGGGCCACGAAGATGATAGCGGTCGGCCACACCCCCAGATGGGGTTGAATACCACCTCTGAAAAGGAGCTCTTCACCGACCCCTGCACATATCGAAAGGAAGATGATGTCAGGCCATCCCGGAGCGATGCTGCCGATCAAAACCCGATACTTGCGTTCGACCGGCTCCATAAAGGGCATCCGGATCAAGCCAAGACCAGCGATAGCAGCAAGAGCTCCAAAGCCCATCCCGATACCGAGCTGGGCGAGCAACGAGAAATTCCCCCGGAGCATCTTCAGAAAAGGGGTCCCCTCACTGACGTAAATGATATAGAGGCCAAGCCCCCCAAGGCCGAACAAGGTGAAAAGACCCAACCACCGCAATTGTGCTCTCGTGATCACGGGGACGAAATTAAGGCTTCCCCTTCGGGAACTTTCTTAATTTCGGAACGACTTGCTATTCATGGAAAGCGCTTTCAGCAAATGGCTTCGGGAATGGCTGACCGAAGGGATGGGATTATCTCCCCAACTGGCCAGTTATATCAGGCTTCTGATCCTTCTCGGGATCCTGGCCCTCCTTTGCCTTTTGGTCTGGTACATCTCCCGCCGTTTCATCATCAGCCTGATAAGACGGTTCACCCGGCGGACCGAGACCGATTGGGACGACATCCTGCTCGAAAGGAAGGTTTTCAACGACCTGGCCCACGTTCTTCCCCTGATCGTCATCGAGCTCTATATCCGCTACGTCCTGAAAGACTTCACCGGCTGGATCCCGGTGGTGGAACGGATCACGGAGACCGTGATCGTACTCGTATTGCTCAAAGTGGTCCTGCGCTTCCTGAACGCCGTTCACGACATCCTGATCAAGCAGGAAGAGCTCAAGGACAAACCCGTCCACAGCTTCATCCAGGTCGGAAAGATCATCGCCATCGTCCTTTTCGGAATAGTGGCCCTCTCCTTTCTTCTGAGCAAATCACCGATCTATTTCCTCAGTGCGATGGGAGCGGCATCAGCTGTCGTGCTCTTCATCTTCAAGGATTCGATACTGGCCCTGATCGCCAGCGTGCAACTTATGGCGAACGATCTTTTACGGGTAGGTGATTGGGTGGGTGTCCCGAAATACGATGCCGACGGATACGTCATTCGGATCAACCTGTCCACGGTCCTCATTCAGAACTGGGACAACACTTACTCGAGCATTCCGCCTTACGTTTTTATCGCTGATTCCTTCGTGAACTATCGGGGCATGTTGGAGAGCGGCGGAAGGCGTATCCTTCGCAGTCTCAACATCAAGGTCAACAGCGTTCGTTTTTGCAGCGAAGCAGAGACCGAGCGTTTTGGAAAAATGGAACTCCTGAAGCCCTATTTTGCGGAACGGCAGAATAAAGGCAAGACGGGTTCTGTAACGAATCTTGAGATCTATCATGCTTATGCGGAAGCCTTTTTAACCCAACATCCGGGGATCAATAAGGAACTTTTATGCTTGGTCCGCCAACTGGAGGCGAGTTCCCAGGGCATCCCCCTTCAGGTCTACGCCTTTACGAGCGATAAGACCCTTGTCGTCCATTCACAGGTCATCTCGGACATCTTCAGTCATCTTATAGCAATGGCTCCCGAATTCGACCTGGAAGTGTTCGAAAGCCCTTCAGGGACCGACCTTCGTGAAAGCCTTGAGGGTGCAAAGCTTCAAAGCAAATAGCATGAAAAGATCGGCAACGGTAGCAATGCTCGGGTACCTCACCCCGCTTGGCTGGTTCGTTGCCTATCTTCTTCATCGTCGTTCAGAAAGCAGGCTCGGAGCGTTCCACCTCCGGCAATCGCTCGGGATCCACGTTCTGGTCATCGCCCTTTTCCCTGTACGCTTGATATTTCTACAGGTCCCGCTCGGAGAACCTGTAAGGGCCGTAGTGGACCTTTGTTGGGCCGCCCTTGCCCTAGCTGCACTCCAGGGGATCCTCCATGCGTGGTCCAAAAGGGAGCGCCCCTTGCCCCTCATCGGGGAATTCATTCAAGAATACCTTCGCTCACTCACCTGACATGGATATTAAAGAAAGATCTTTGGAAGTGCTCAAGAAAGCACGCTATGCGGTCTCCCCTTGCGAGCCAGAACAGGTGAAAGAGGTCTGGTTCGTCTGTCATGGATACGGCCAATTGGCCCCTAATTTCCTTCGCCATTTCAAGCCGGTCTTTCAGAAAGACCGCATGATCATCGCCCCTGAAGGACTTCACCGTTTTTACCTGAAAGGGACCGGCGGAAAGGTCGGAGCCTCCTGGATGACCAAGGAAGAACGAGAAGCGGACATTCAGGACTACATCCGCTACCTCGACCAGCTCTATGACAGTACATTGCACGATTTCATCGGCAAGGAGGTCCTTATCCGTGTTCTCGGCTTTTCGCAAGGAGTGGCCACCGTATGCCGGTGGATGGCTCATGCCCGGTCCCGTGCGGACGAACTGGTCCTTTGGGCAGGGGTCATTCCCCCAGACCTCGATCTCAACGTCGACAAAAGGAGCTTCCAGCGAATGAAGATCACCCTCTTGGTGGGGAATGAGGACGAGTACCGCTCCGAACAGAACCTTTTCGAGGAAGAGGAGAAACTCAAGGAGCACGGGATCCCTTACGAGTTCATCGAATTCGAAGGAGCGCATCGGATCGAAGAAGCTCCATTGAAGCAACTGGCCGAGCGAGGAATCGCTGAATGATCCATGGAGTACGGCCTTGCAACGCTCAGCATCATTCCAGCCAGGAGCGAAGCTTCCGATCGGGCCGAAATGAGCCAGCAGCTCCTCTTCG
This sequence comes from uncultured Weeksellaceae bacterium, assembly GCA_964537825.1. GTDB lineage: Bacteria > Bacteroidota > Bacteroidia > Flavobacteriales_D > CAYVSK01 > CAZIDL01. Next base: position 901 of record CAZIDL010000045.1, on the reverse strand, counting down.
GTGAATGCTATCGTGTGGAAAAAGAGGAAAAAGGTTGGCTCAGGGTCCGGACCGCCCACGATGACTATCCCTGCTGGATCGACCGGAAGCAGGCCCATCCCATCGAAGAAGGGGTTTATAAAGAACTGACCCGGCATCAAGAACGAGCAACACCCCTTTCCTTTAAGGCTTTCGACAAGCAAAAGACCCCCCTGAACCTGGTCGCTGGTTCCGTTCTGTTCAATACCGCACTCGATCCTTTCCCGGTCCAGGTATCCGAAGGACTAGCAAGAGGCCCGCTCGCTCAGGAAGGGGGGAGCATCGTGAAAAGCGCTAAGAGCTTTTTGCGCACCCCCTACCTCTGGGGCGGAAGGACCCCCTACGGGATCGATTGCTCAGGCTTCGCCCAGATCGTCCTCCTGCTTCACGGAGTTACGATCCAACGGGACGCTTCAGACCAGATCCAGGAAGGCATGAAGCTTTCCTCTCTTTCCGAGACTCAGGCGGGGGATCTGGCCTTCTTTCACAACGAAAAGGGCCGGATCGTTCACGTTGGCTTTCTTACAGGGGACGGGCATATCGTGCACGCATCGGGAATGGTGCGCATCGACCCGATCGATGAGAACGGCATTTGGCGGGAAGGGAACCTATCCCATTCCCTGAACGATCTGAGGCGGGTCCTCTAAAGAAGAGCCACCGCCACATCGTCACCCTTTTTCGCGAACAACTGCCAGAAAGGCATTCCCCTTCGGATCGGTCCTTTTTTTGGACCCGCTGGGATGAATTCGAAAAAGAAATACGGTTATGGATCTGAAAAAATTCACGATAAAATCACAAGAGGCCATCCAACAGGCTCAGCAGGTGGCAATGGAGAACGAGCACCAGACCATCGAGAACGGCCATCTGCTCAAAGGGGTCATGT